>CAYFJC010000001.1:0-69815 GCA_964343355.1 uncultured Gammaproteobacteria bacterium
GAGCACAATTATTATCTATTTCAGGAGTCATTGATCCAGTAACAGATGCAATAGCAGCAAACTTGCTTGAATTGCATGCCAGCCCGTAACTCATATAACCGCCATTAGACATTCCGGTGGAATAGATTCGATCTGTATTAATATAATATTCATTAGTCATAATATTTATAATATCTTCAGTAAAACTGACATCATCAACCGTACTTCCAACCGTCCAGCCGCCTACATTCCAATGCGTTACTCCATTTAGTAAAGACCCTTGCGGATAAACTAAGATATACCCATCTTGATCTGCACGATTTTGAAAGTCTGAGTAATACAATATATTAGTTGCCGAACTTCCATAACCATGAAATACAAATAACAAGGGTGCATTAGATGATGGTGAGTAAGATGATGGTGTGTATACATAGTATTCTCTAAAGACTCCATTATGAGTAAAACTACATTTTCTAGTATTAGTTTGATAACTTGCGCATGCTAAATCTGAAGGACTTTGAGTATCAGGTACAGGTGCTAATGATGATGAAGAGCCACCACCGCCACCACATGCTGATATAAAAATGATTATAAAGAGCGATGAAAATAATTTGATATTATTCATTCTTTTATTTAATAGTTAATTTTCGTATTAATCAACCAAAGTTTGCATTTTTTTAAGATGCTCTAAAGTATCTTCTAGAATATTAGATGTTTCCTGATCTTCAGACTCATCAAGTAATTTTGAAGTTTCCTCAACTGAAGATTCAACATGACCCCACAAACCTTTAGTAGCAATGCGTTCATCAAATAGCTCTTTGTATCTATTTTTAAAGTCATCTGGAGCCTCCTCAAAATGCATTTGGCAAATAATACGTTCAGCAAAAATACGGGTTCTTTCATCTTCAAAATTTCTAGCAATTTTAACTCTATGCTCGGCATCATCTGTAATATGGAATTCTTGCATGAGATCTTTATCTTTATATGAAGGGAAACCACCTGAGTATATTGTTTGTTCTATATGCTCTGGTTCTGGAAAGCTCATCATTCTGTCAGACATAGCTTGGGATACCTTGGTTTGAAAATCTTTATGATTTTTAACTAATTGAGCTCTTCTGTTTAATTCATCAAAATTAACATCGAAGACGCTTCTGTCAGTTAAGAGATCACTATGACATATAGGAATAGTCTTATTTATTTTATATTTCTTTAATGGCCCATCCCTTCCACCAGCATTAATTAGTTTAAATATTTCCGAAAGCTCTAATTCTAGAATTTCCTCAGGATCATCAAAACTTAAATCAAAGAAAACAATTTCATTTGGCCTAGATGGATCGCCTCCACAAAATACAACTGGATATTTAAACATTTGGCGTCTAAATACCTCACCTAATGCCAAAAATCCATCCGTGTTAAGTAAATTCATAACACCAGGCTTGGTTGAGATATTTAAAAAGGATGTGAACACATCTGGAACAACTGCATTTATCTTTTTTGTTACATCTATCATAAGATTACAATCTGCAATCGCATCATGTGCACTATCAGCACTAATATTATTAGCTCTAGCAATATCTTCCAATCTAAGACTAATTTTAGGGCCATCTTCAAATAATGGGATATTTATTGCTTCAGGGAAAAAACACACAACATTGTGCATCATTAACATTAAATCCAGTCTACCGTTGCCATTTGTATTAGTGGTATAAGGTTCAAGTAAATTCCAAAAGAATTGTCGTCTAACTAACTCCTCATCAAAAGAATGGCCATTATATGAAATAAATATACCTGAGTTATCTAACGTCCATTGCTTCCATTGTCTTTGTAAATCCAAAATCATCTCGTAATGAGATACATTTGAATTAAAGAGATTAGTTTTTTTATTAGTGAGCATAGCTCTTGGATTTGGAATAACCCAAGGCAGTGGAGCGCAACCTATATCTTGTTCGCCTAAAGAGTTGAATGCATTATCTGTTAAAACAGACCCACACTGAAGAATCTGACTGAAATCTCGTTGGATTCCAGTCGTTTCAGTATCATAAAAGATTAAATTATTGTTATCTGACACCTAGGTATTAGGTTCTAGCAATATTTGAAGACTCAACCTCACCAGCCTCGTTGACCGTATATTTTCCTAGCTCATGCCTAGCAACTGCTCTTCTGTGTACTTCATCAGGACCGTCTGCAAGCCTTAATGTTCTCATATGAGCATACATGCTTGCTAATGGATAAACCTGCGAAACACCTGCGCCACCATGCATTTGAATAGCTCTGTCTATTATGTCGCATACGATATTTGGAGCTACAACCTTAATTTGAGCAATCTCACTAGCTGCAACCTTATTTCCAACTGTATCCATCATTCGAGCAGCTCTTAGAGTTAATAGTCTTGCCTGATCTAGCTCAATTCTTGAATTAGCAATAATATCCATATTTCCACCTAGTCTTGCTAATGGCTTCCCAAATGCAACTCTAGATAAACTTTGTTTACACATCATAGCTAAAGCTCTTTCACCTAATCCAATAGCTCTCATACAATGATGAATTCTTCCTGGTCCCAATCTGCCTTGAGCAATTTCAAAACCTCTGCCTTCACCAAGTAATAAATTTTCTTTTGGCACTCTAACGTTAGTAAATTTCATATGAGCATGGCCATGTGGCGCATCGTCATATCCAAAAACATGCATCATTTTAATAATTTCAACACCCTCAGCATCCATAGGAACAAGTATTTGAGATTGTCTTTGATGTCTTTGATTTTCAGGATTAGTTACACACATAAAAATGATAAATTTACATCTAGGATCGCCGGCACCCGATGTCCACCACTTTTCTCCATTAATAACATACTCATCGCCATCTAATACAGCTGATGAAGCTATGTTTGTTGCGTCTGAAGATGCTACACCTGGCTCAGTCATACCAAAAGCTGAACGAATTTCACCATTTAGCAATGGCTTGAGATACATCTCTTTATGTTCATCTGAACCATATCTTTCAAGAACTTCCATATTTCCAGTATCAGGTGCTGAGCAATTAAATACTTCTGATGAAATTCCATGAGCTCCCATAACCTCTGCTAAGTGAGCATATTCAAGATTAGTTAATCCAGCGCCATTTTCACTTTCTGGAAGAAACATATTCCATAGTCCAGCAGCTCTAGCTTTAACTTTCATCTCTTCCATTATCGGCGGAACTACCCATGTACCATCAGCATCCTTAGATTGCTCATGATATAAAGTTTCATTATGAGCAACTTCCTTATTAATAAAATCTTGAACTCTATTTATAAGGTCTTGCGCTTTTTGACTGATTTCATATTCCATCTTTACTCTCCCTTCTAAACTGCAACCAATATGGTATTATAAGTTTCGTGAATGTCTTGTTTATAGTTAATACAATGATAACTTCACATGACTTTCAATACTAGTTAGGAATTAAAAAAACTATGAAAATAAGCACTTTTGACCTTAATCTATTTGTAATATTAAATGCTATTTATACTCAAGGAAGTCTAACTAAAGCCGCAGATGTGGTTGGTATTACACAGCCAGCAGTAAGCAACGCCTTATCAAGATTAAGAGCAAAATTTAACGATGAATTATTTCTAAGAACTGGATCAGGAATGATTCCAACGCAAAAAACTGAAAATATGATTGCAGATATTCAAAATGCTCTCATGCTTATGCAGCAAAGTGTTGATGAGCCTGATGAGTTTGACCCTTCTAAAAGTATTAGAAATTTTAAAATATCTTTAGCTGATGTTTCCGAAGGAAGAATCCTACCCTACCTAATGGAAGAGATTGATAAAATTGCACCTAATATATCAGTGGGAAGCTTTCATTATGCAAGACGTGATCAGGTGCATGCTCTTGCTACCAATCAATTAGATTTTGTTGTAGATCCTGTTATACCAAGATCAAATGAAGTTAAGTCGCAGAAAGTTTTTGAAGATCACTATGTTGTTGCGCATCGAAAGAATCATCCTTTAACTAAAATAGATAACATCACAGTTGAAGATCTTCTTTCTCAAAGACATTTAAATATTTCACAAAGGAGAAAGGGTCCACATATTATTGATGTAGAGTTAGCGAAACTTGGTCTTGAAAGAGATATTGCTCTTAGAGCTCAGCACTTCTTAATCGCTCCAGAAGTTGTTAAGAATACAAATATTGTTCTCTTCTGCACACATAGCTTTGCTATAAGGCATCAGCTTGAGTTTGTTAATATACCTGCAGAACTTCCAACAATGGAGTACTTTTTAATATGGCACGCAAGTGATGATATGGATGGTGCTCATATTTGGATGCGTAATCTTTTAATTGAAGCTTACAAGAATGCTATAAAGATCTAATTCTAGCTTAAGTTATGACCACCTAACTTAACTACACCGCCATCACAGGTAATAGTCTCTCCTACAGTAAACGCGCCGGCTCTTGAGCATAAAAATATTGCTAAACCTGCCATATCTTGAGGGGTACCAATTCTTTTTCTAGGGTTTCTTTTAGCAATCTCGCTATAGTCATGAGCAACAGCAGCACCAAGCATATTGCTTGGAAATGGTCCTGGAGCTATTCCATTTACTAGAATATTTTCGTCAATCAATCTTGCAGCAAGATGTCTTGTTAAATGATGGACAGCTGCTTTAGATGCTCCATATGAATAAGTTTCAAATGCAGCAACATTCATTCCATCTATAGATCCAATATTGATAATTCTTGATGGGTCATCTGGTGTTCCATTTATTCTTAATAATGGAGCTAGCTCTTGGGTTAAGAAGAAGATACTTTTAACATTTAAATCCATTACCTTATCCCAACCGCCTTCAGAAAAAGCTCCAAAAGGCTCTGCCCAAGCTGCACCAGCATTGTTAATTAAAAAATCAATATGCTCTTCTTTTTCTTTAATTTGATCAGCAAAGTCTTTTATGCCCTCTACAGTACTAAGGTCGCTAGCAATTGAAATACATTCGCCACCATAAGTGCTTGTTAGTTCTTCAGCTTTTAAATGAAGTTCTCTTTCTTTTCTAGCTGTTATATAAACTTTGACACCATTAGCAAGAAAACCTGCTGCAATCATCTCCCCTATACCTCTAGAACCACCAGATATAACTGCAACTTTACCCTCAATACCAAAAAGATCGTTTATCTTCATTTGAAAACTCCTAAGAAATAATAAATTTAAATAATTATATATCCTTTTTATATAAATAAAAAAATCGATTGGTTGGAGCATATAAAGAAAAATATCTAGATAAGTGTTTGATATTACAATCCAATGTAAAATGTTGAAATGGATTTATTTACAAGTGTTGCATGGCTAACCTTATCTCTAACCCTTCTAATATGGGGAGCTAATAAATTTATTGATAGCGCTTCCTCTATTGCGGGTAAATTGGGTATAAGTGATTTTATTATCGGATTGAGTGTTATCGCCTTAGGAACTTCTTTTCCAGAAATATTTGTTGGAATATCATCCATTGTTAACAACAATGAAGAGCTTGCACTCGGGACTATTGTTGGATCTAATATCTCTAATGTTGCATTAATTTTTGGTGTTTCATGCATAGGTTATTCGAGTGCTATCAACCCCTCATCAAAGAGAAATTTTATAGCCCTTGGTCTAAGTGTCATTATCGCTATATATGCTCTTAGTGATCTGAATATTAGTCAGCTTGATTCTTTATTACTACTTTTAGTGCTCATATATTTTATATACGTGATGGCGACACAGCCCAATAATCAAGATCAAGTTATAGAAGTAAATAATTCAGCTTGGTTAGGTCTTATTAGTCTCCTTGTAATTGGATTGGTTGCTTTAGTTATAGGCTCAAATTATGCAGTTATCCATGGAGAAAAAATTGCCTTATTGATGGGAGTACCCAAATTAATAGTAGGTCTTACGGTTCTAGCTTTAGGAACGAGCTTGCCTGAGCTTGCTGTAACGATAAGCGCTCTAGTTAAGAAGAAGAATCAAATGGTGCTTGGAAATATAATAGGTTCAAATGTTTTAAATATTGCAGTTGTAATGCCTATTTTGGGTCTATTTTCAGATCAAACTTATGATGTCTCTATAATGACAAGAGATATGGTTGTAATGTCAGTTTTGACTCTGGTATTTGTACTAATAGCTTTAAGCTTTAACTATAAAAATATATCTGCCAATATATATCGATTCTTAGGAGTCGCTCTTGTAACTGGCTATGTTAGTTATATTGTTATGCTAAGCGGACTTCTTTAAGGGCTTGAAAAGTAATAAAGCAACTAAGCAAAAAGTAAAAGTTAAAATTTCAAATAGAAAAAAGGTATTAACCAGCGGTGGTGTTGAGGGTATTGCGGCAAATATTATTCTTCCTGCAGCAATACTTCCTGTAAGAAACATTAAAAGTTGGAGAGAGATTTTCATATAATTTAATGAAAAAATACCAATAAAACATAAGACTCCAACCCCTAGATTTAAACCACCATATATCCCAGCAAGCTCAGAGTAGCCAATCTGGCTAGAGATGCTTAGACCAATATATTCAGTTATTGAAGGGTAATCTGCATCTACTGCACTAAATAGTGGCGATAGTATTGCCCATACACCAATACCAAAATACATAAGTGTCATTGATAGAAGAAATAACCTAATAATCCAAATCATCACAAGCTCCCTATTTTATAAGCAATAAGCTATATTACATGCTTATGAATTATTCTAATATAGATGCATAAATATTTAACTTATTTATTAATACTGATTATAAGCATGAATGGATATACAGACTTTAAAAATCTAGGGCCTAATGATATCTTAACAACGCCTCTGCCCTTGCCGTATAACGAAAAAGTAGTTAAGACTTCTGAGCTTGATAGCTTTATTGATACATCTATTCAAAAAGGTAAGCAGCCAGTAATTATATTTGGTGGCAATTGGTGCCCTGATTGCAGAATACTTGATGGCACTTTAGATATACCTACTATTAAAAAATTTATGCAGCAGCATTATCAAATAATGCATATTGATATTGGAAGATATGATAAAAATATGGAATTAATGGATCATCTAGATATAGAGTCCAAGAAAGGTGTCCCAAGAGTAGTTATATTGGACCTTGAAAAGAATATTTTGAATACAGCAACAAGTAGTGAGTGGACAACGGCTAGAGACAGAAAGCAGCAAGAAATTTATGACTACTTTCAGAGGTTTGTTGTTATAAATTAGTATTTAAAGTGTTTGATCTCTTCTCCACTTTTCCCAATTTCGGTCATAGCTTTAATGCCTATTTCTAAATGAAGATCTACCCATTCCTGAGTAACTGCCTTATCTGATTCTTCAGTTTTTACGCCGTCTTGAGTTAGAGGAACGTCTGATACTAATAATAAAGCTCCCCTAGCTATCTCGTTGAAATGACCTACAGAAAATATAGTTGCAGTTTCCATATCTACTCCAATCGATGTAGTCTGCTTTAAACGCTTAAGAAATTTCTTATCGTGTTCCCAGACTCTTCTGTTGGTAGTAAAAATAACACCTGTTCTATAGTCACTTTGTTTTTCAATAATAATATCTGAAACAAACTTATGAAGTTTGAATGATGGGAGCGCAGGCACTTCGGGTGGAAAGTAATCATTTGAAGTCCCGTCACCTCTTATGGCTCCTATAGGTAGGATAAAATTACCTATCTCAGAAGAATCTTTTAAACCGCCACATTTACCTAAAAATAAAACACCTTTTGGATTAACGGCTACTAAAAGATCCATAATCGTTGCAGCATTTGGAGATCCCATCCCAAAGTTAATGATAGTTAGGCCTTCTGAATTAGTCGCTGCTTGCATAGCGCGACCTTCACCATGAATTTCAGCGGAAAATCTCTCAGAGAATTTCTCTACATAATTTTTAAAATTGGTAACGAGGATGTAGTCCCCAAATTTCTCGAGAGGCATTCCTGTGTAGCGCGGAAGCCAGTTTTTTGCTATTTCTAATTTTGTTTCCATCCATCATTATAACTTATTCGAATCTTTTTAAAAATTAGTGAATTAAGTCAATGTATTTATAAAAGATATTATAGATAAAAATCTTTAATCAAATTGCTTAGTTGTACTCGCGAAAGTTAAATAAAAGGTTCCGCCAAATAATAAAATAGCAGATGAAAGATAAAATACACTATCAAAAGAGCCAGTAAAATCCACTAAAAACCCTGACAGGGCCACACCCACTATCCCAGGAATCGTTGCTATAGTTGCGCTGATGCCCATTATAGAGCCTGTATGCTTAGGACCTATATCAGCATGATTTACAGAGTAACCTCCAGTTCCGAGACCTGCACAGATATTAGTAATAGAGAGCATTATCATTACGCCAATAATGGAATCAGTAGATGGAAGAAGACCTAACGCAAGTGAAGACCCGCCAAATCCAATAACTGTACAGGTTCTCCTAACAGTTAAAATACGGTGCCCTTTTTTAATAAAAAGGTCTGACAAGTAGCCACCTAGGTTAACAAAGACAACAGATACAATTGATGGGACTAGTATGAGTAAAATAAATGTAGCAGTATCCTCCTGATAACTAATTCCAAGCCCATCTCTAATAAAAATAGGTAGCCAAGATATAAGAACAAATAAAGGCCAACTTGCACAAAAATGAGCAACAATAATTGCCCATAATGGTTTATTTTTTACCAATGTTTTGAATGGAGGAAGTTTTGGAGCTTTCTCTTTAGCTGGAGCTTCTCTAATAATATAATCAAGCTCGTCTTTAGAGATATCAGGATGATCGGTTGGTAAAGAGGTAATATTTCTATGCCAAAAAAAGAACCATACAACGCCAAGAGCTCCAAATGAATAAAAGGCCCACTCCCATCCAAACATAATCATTATGATTGGTGTTGCAACATACGCAAAAATACTTCCAAGAGGTATTCCACTATTAGTGAAAGCTATAGCTCGAGTTCTTTCTTGATATGGAACCCATCTAGCATAAAGACTATGCCAAGCTGGAAAAGTAATACCTTCACCTAGTCCCATAAGGACTCTGGTAGTTAATAATAAGAAGAAGCTATGATGAGCTGCAGCCGGAGTTAGAATTGTAAAAAGAGACCATAGTAAAACACCATATCCAAGAACTCTTTTGCCACCATACCTATCAGCCAAGAACCCACCCAAATATTGAGTAAATATATAACCTACAAAAAAAGAAGAAAGCACTAATCCAAGCTGAGTATTATCCCAACCAAACTGGTCTTGTATTTCTACAGCAGCAACTGAAATATTGATTCTATCTATATAGCAGATGAAAACTGCTAGTGTTGAAAGTGAGATTAATCTAAAGCGATATGGAAAATTCATTCAAGTTTATTTATTAATTTCTCAAACATCTTACCTGAATCACATAATTAATATGTTAATAAAAATTATGTGAAAAGTTAGATGGTAGGGATGGAGGGGATCGAACCCCCACGCCTTGCGGCACTAGGTTCTAAACCTAGCGTGTCTACCAGTTCCACCACATCCCCAAAAACTTGTTATCTTCAAAAAAAGTTGAAGAATTATAATCCAATAAGTGCGAAAAATTAAATTATATTTTTATATATATAAATTTAATTTTTTATTATCGTTAATTTAGATTTTGTATTCTTTGCCTCAGCTGCATTCTGTACTTTTAATTTAGAGATCATAGAAGATGCGCTTAGGCCTCCTCCGCTTGATCGAGTTTTAAGATATACACTTGTAGCCTCAACATCTCTATCAACTAGAGTAAAGAATTCATATTGTGATGTAACTTCAGGGTACTGCTCCCAAATCTCTCCTGTACCTCTAATATAGCCATCACTATCAATATTGGTAGAGAAAAGCCAATAATAACTTCCTATATCAATATCACTAACGTTAAAGGTTAAGCCACCAGCACCTAGCTGAACTCTCCAACCTTTATAATATTCGCCATCTTCATCATAAAGATACGCTAGTACATATCCAATCTCCGGACTGGTTCTTTCTGCACCAGAAGAATATGTAAAGGTAACATTCGATTTAGTACCGTCGCTTAATTCGGCAATAATACTTCCAGTATAAGTACCATCAGGAACTTCTCCTCTTGTAAGAGTAACTTTATAAGTTCCATAACCATCGCTATCAACATCGATTGTTGAAATTGATGTTAGTGAAGAATTGGATGAAACTAATTGAGTAACAGTAAGATCACCAGTTCCCACTTTACTCACAGTTATTGTCTTTTCAGTATCTGTATAACCAAATACAAAAGAACCAGGAGTTATGGTTGCATATGTAAAATCAAGTCCGCCATCAATTAAGTTGGTAAAGGCTTTATCAAGGTTTATTAACCCATAACCAAATTCATCATCCTTGCCTTCTGTTCCTATGTCATCAGTAAAGAAACCAGATTTAATAAATGCTTCCATTTGAATAGCATCCCATTCAGGTTTTAACGCGTATATTAAAGCAATAGCTGCAGAGGCATGAGGAGCTGCCATAGATGTTCCTTGATAATAAGTAAGATTTTCACTTCCATCAAAAGCCAAAATACCATCAGACTGACCATCACCATTTAAATCAGTACCTGTAGTTCCACCTGGAGCTGCTAGATCTACTGCATCATTGTAAGTTGAATAATATGCTCTTTGTGAAAGAGGATTAACTGCGGCAACTGAAATAACATTATCGCACGATGCGGGATAACCCTTAATTCCAGGAGATTCTTCAGCACTATTACCAGATGAAGCAACAACAGTTACACCACTATTAGTAACATCTAGAATTGCATTTCTATAAGCTGTGCTACAACCACCACCTATACTGCCTAAGCTCATATTTACTACTTTAATAGGTGCTGAGCCTGCGTAAACTTGGCCTGTAATATTAGGAAGTCCAGCAGCAAATAACATAGAGTTTGTAACGTCTGATTGTGAAGCTCCTCCACTAGGACCAAAGACTCTAAATGGAACAGTATGAATTCCAAATCCGTTTATATTATTTCCATCATTTGCCGCAGAAATTGTTGTAGCTACATGAGTTCCATGAGAGTTACTTGCAACATCAACTGCGTCAGTAGGATCAAAATCATTATCAATAAAATCAAAACCGCCATCTAAGAAATGAGAGGTTGTCCATGCAGATGATGTTGTGTTTGGTGAACCAGAATCAATTACAGCAACAGCAACATCTTTAACCTCTTGACCTGTTGCATTGAGAACTTTCTCTAAGCCCATTAATTGAAGACCCCACTGATAATCCCAATAAGTATCTTTGGTAAAACCAAGTTTTTGATAAATCTTATTAAACTCGAGATTTAGTTTAGGATTAATATTTTTATAATGCTGGAGAATTTTCCATTGTTTTAAATATAAAACTTGTTCGGAATTATTAGCTATTAAATCTTTAGAATCTAGATATGTTTCACTTCCAAATATAGTTGAATATTCATTTTCAAGATTGAATTCAATAACTCTTAATCCCATGAAATCTGAATTATCGATATAAGAAAGTTTTTGATTTAGATCTTCATTTTGATTAAATTCAGGATATATATCCTCATAGGTATCAAGTTTACCTGAGAAGGATCTGTAAGATATAAACTCTCCTTTAACAAAGGCATCTTTGGAAGGAGTAAAGCTTGTACTTGATGCAGAACCGCCTGGAGCAAGTAGTAAAGTATATTTACTAGCGCCTACGTCTTTTGCAACAACTGCATAATAAATACCAGAATCTGGAAGATTAATTTTTTGGTATTCATCTGATGAGTCTGTAGTATATGAAAAATCAGTTATGACTCCATTTGCGTTATATAAAAGAAGTAGTGGTTTGTTAGTTACTATTGTGGTGTTACCGTCAGCATCCTCAACTTCTTGCTGATAATCTTCTACTGCAAGTTCAATCTGAAGTCCTGGAACAGTATCAATTTTATACCAATCTTCAGGGTCATCTCTTTGAACAGAGTTATAAGATACATTTCCTTCTGCATCAAAAATTACATTACCATCTTCATCTCTAACAATAACTTCGACAAGCTTATCACCAACAAAACCAGTAACTTCACTTGGGGTTATTAAGGTTGCAGCATCTTCTTTCGTATTATTAGGCACCTCAGGATAACCAACACCATTATTCATAGGTGTAGGAACATCTCCATCTAAGACTGTTGTGTTAGAGGTAAGAATGGTTTGTGTTAACGAGAAGGTATCTTTTAAATCTGTAACCTGAACGGTAAGATTTTGTTCTCTTGTTAAGCTATTAGTGGTGTCTGTTACTGTAAAAGTAAGTTCGTAGTTATTGTCAGCATCAGCATCTGTTGGACCTTCATAATTAGCACCTTCTAGAGCATTAAATCTCAAGAAGCCGTTGGAGCCAAGTAAAAATTCAGCTGCATCAGCACCAGTCATAGTTACATCACCAAAGTCATCACCCTCAGGATCGACAACTTCTAAAGTTAGAACAGTATTATCATTTTCTTCTATTAAGAAAACAGCAGGAAGGCCTACAAACTCCGGCGCCTCTGAAACATCAGTAATAATTATGCTAACTGCTTGAGCAACTTCATTGCTTCCATCTGAAATTACAACATTAATTTCATATGTATTATTTGTATTAGCATCTGTTGGAACCTCATAATTAGAGGTAGCTGCAAAAGCTAAAACTCCACCTGTTGATAGAGTAAAGTCATCCGCATCATCACCAGTTAGTGAGAATGTTATTGCATTACCATCAGGATCTGAAGCGCTCACAGTAACAACATCAATGGTATTTTCTTCTAGTGTATAAGAGGACTCTAAATCAGTGAATGTTGGAGGATCATTTGTTTCAAGAACAGTAACCGTTCCTGATTTTGTTGAGGTATTAACTGAATCATCTGCTTTTACAGTAAATTCATATACGTTATCACCATCAGTGTCAGTTGGTGATGCAAAAGAAGGACTTGAATTAAATACAATAACTCCTTCTGAAGAAATAGATAACGCAGCAGCATCTGCACCAATTAGTGAAAGCGTTGGGGTGTCACCGTCAGCATCTGTAACTGTTACTGTTAAGACTGACGTTTGTCCGTTAGAAACTTCTGTATTTGCAGCGAAGTCAGCAATAACAGGAGCATTATCATTAGCATTAGATACGTTAATGGTAATAGTTTGTGTTGCTGATAAATTACCATCAGAAACTGTTGCTGTTGCCGTATAAGTTGTTTTTGTCTCGTAATCAGGCGCGGCTATAAAAGATAATTGTCCTGCTGCGCTTATAGATAATTCAGATCCTGAGATAGAGAAACTCATTGAGTTTCCGTCTGCATCAGTTGCTGTAACTGTTCCAATAGCTGTTTGGTTTTCCGCAGCGCTAAATGAAGCAGATGAGGTAAATACTGGTGCGTTATCATTTAAGTTATTAATACTTACTGTAATATTTTGCGTAACTGAAGCCACGCCATCACTCACAGTAATAGTTGCTGTATATGAAGACTTAGTTTCATAGTCAGGAACCGATGCAAAGGATAAGGCGCCGCTATCTGTAATAAGCAGCTCTGATCCCGATACGCTAAAGCTTAACGAGCTATCATCAGCATCACTTGCTGTAACTGTAGCTATAGAAGTTTGATTTTCATCCGAACTAAAGCTTGCAGAAGATGTGAATACTGGTGCATTGTCATTTAAGTTATTTACATTAACAGTTATAGCCTGTGTAGCTGATAGATCACCATCAGATGCAGTAACTGTTGCTGAATATGAAGATTTTGTTTCATAGTCAGGTGCTGTTACAAAAGACAAAGTGCCGTCTGAGGTTAAGGCTAAATCTGATCCTGAAATACTAAATGTTATAGACGAGCTATCAACATCATCTGCCGTAACTGAACCAATGGTTGTTTGGTTTTCATCTGCATCAAAACTCGCTAAAGAAGTAAAGGTTGGCATCTCATTAACATCAGTAACATTTACAGTAATACTTTGAGTAGATGAATTAATTCCATCTGTTGCTGTTAGAGTTGCTGTATATGAAGGAGTTGTTTCAAAATCAGGCGCTGTTACAAAAGTAATAACACCTCCTGAAGTTACGGCTAGATCTGTCCCTGAAATGCTGAATGTTATAGATGAGCTATCAACATCTGTAGCGGTCGCAGTTCCAATAGTTGTTTGATTTTCTGGTGCACTAAAGGTTGCAGAAGATGTAATCACAGGAGCGACATCATCAACATCTGTAATTGCTACTGATATAGCTTGAGTAATCGCGGTTGCTCCATCAGTTACTGTTACAGTGGCAGAATAGCTTGTTGTTGTTTCATAATCAGGTGCTGTTACAAAAGTTAGGATTCCTGATGAGGTTATAGCTAGCTCAGAACCAGTAATTGAGAATGTTAATGAAAGATTATCAGCATCAGAAGCTGTAACAGTGCCAATAGTTGTCTGGTTTTCAGCAGCACTAAAACTGGCTAAAGAAGTAAATACTGGAGGGTTATCATTTAAGTTGTTGATACTTACTGTTAGATTCTGATCAGTTGTAGCAATTTCACCTGTAGCTGAAACTACAACTGAGTAAGTAGATTTTGTTTCATAATCAGTTGCTGAATTGAATACCAACACTCCAGAACTAGAATCAAGAGTCATTACACTAGCGTCAGTCCCTGAAAGCGCATAGACAACTGTTGCGTCGAATGGATCGACTGCTAATACTGTACCAATTTCAGTTTGATTCTCATCAGCATTTAGAGTTGCTGGTGTAGAGAAAACTGGGCCCTCAACATCAACATCAGAAATATTTACTTGAATATCTTGATCAGTTGTATTTACTCCATCAGAGGCAGTTACTTTTGCTGAGAATGAAGCTAGAGTTTCAAAATCTGGTCTTTGGCTAAATGTTAAAGCTCCTGAGTTAGAGGCACTTATTGCAGGAAAGCTGTTAGTGCTTGAGCTTACATCGCTACCCATTCCAGGATGAACGCTACAGTAATAATATAAAGCTGCAGGTGTATCTGCAGATACTGTGATAAGAGTAACTCCATCTGTTGAAGTATCAACACCGGCTGTATAAGCCTCGCCACTAGCATGCGTTCCATCAGAAGTTGTTGAAAATCTAAATGGGTGAGCTGTTGGATGTTCGAGTCTATAAGTTTTACCAACTTCAAGGAAAAGTGGTTTCTTTTGGGCTCCACTGATCACGTAGACATTGCCTGATCCGCTAGCATTAGCAGCTACAGAAACTTCTATTTTTTGAGTAACAGAGTTATCTACAGAATAGGTAATTGTATTCCCATCATCAGCATCAGTCGTAGTAACTGAACCAATATCGAGTTGATTTTCAGCTATATTAAATGTTGTCTCAGATGTAAATACAGGAGCATTATCATTAACATCGATAACACTTACAGAAATATCTTGAGAACCTGAATTTACTCCATCAGATGCAGTAACTGTTGCTGAATATGAAGTTTTAGCTTCATAATCTGGCGTATCTACAAATGATAAAACTCCAACAGAGGTAATGGATAACTCAGAACCAGAAATACTATATGTCAGTGATTGAGTATCAGCATCTGTCGCTACAACAGCACCAATTGAAGATTGATTTTCGTTTGCACTAAAAGCTGCTGAAGAAGTGAAATTAGTTGGATTGTCATTTAAGTTAGTTATATCAATAGTTATATTTTCAGTTAGCTGATTTAGACCATCAGATACCGTTACCGCAGTTGTATATGATGATTTTGTTTCATAATCTGGAGCTACTACAAATGTTAACAATCCACTGCTTGTAATAGATACTTCGGAGCCGGTGTTGGAATATATAAGGGCATCTAGATCTGCATCTGAAGCATTAACGTTACCAATAGCAGTTTGGTTTTCAGGCGCATCAAAAGCTAATAAGGCAATAATAGGATTATTATCATTAAGATTATTTAGGTTAACTATTACATCTTTACTTAGTGTGTCTATTCCATCTGTAACAGAGACAGTTATGGCATATGAACTTTGCTCTTCATAGTCTGGTGATGATGCAAAACTTAAAACATTTTCAGAAGATAAATTGAAACTTGTAGCATCTGCTCCAGTGATTGAAACAGTTAGAGGCTCACTTTCTACATCACTTACATCGATACTAGTAACTGCTGTCTGATTTTCATCAACTGTATAATTTGTAAGTAGATTAGTAAATTTTGGAATATCATTCACTGAAGTAACAGTAATTGATATGCTTGATACAGAAGTTTGTCCAGCTTGGCTTAGTGTATAAGTAATTTCATCACTTCCAAAGAAATCACTATCAGGAGTATAAGAAACTATATTATTAGATATTGATGCTGATCCATTAGTTGGTGCATCAATAGCAACAGATAATGTTGCAGTCGTATTGAAGGAATCATTTGCTAGAACATTAATATCAATAGAGGTATCTTCATTAATAATAACTTTATCTGAAAGAGCGGTAATATCTGGAACTAGATCATTAACATCTACATTTTGATCAGTAGCAACATAATTCAAAATATCTGTTTGATAACTAGTAAGAGTTGCAGTGGTAGCTGTTCCATTGGCTATTGCCTGAGCATCTGTTTGCAGGGTGCTAGTTGCAAAATCAAATATAGCAGTCGTATTCGCATCGCTAGCTTTGACCTGAACCACGGGAAGTACGGCAGCTAGTGCACTTATTGTATTAGCTTTATTAGTATCATCTAAGGTTAGAGATTTAAGAGTTATAACGTTATTTAGAACTTTAGTTATAAAAGCTTCCGTTTCAATATTAACTCTGGTTTCAGTAGCTGTATATTCTGTATCAAGCTCTTCAGCTATAGCTTTAAAATAGTCTTGAGTGGTCTCTGTTGTGGTATTGAGGTTATTCGTAATATTTTGCAGTGCGTAAGCAAGAATTGTGAGCTGGTTACCCTTCTCATATAAATAATCATTAATCCCGCCATCACCCTTTCCTACAACTGGATCAACAACACCAATATCAAGACTTGAATCTATACCAAGAGCTGCATTAACTAGACTGGCATCAGCCATAAATGCTGCAACTGAAGTAACTGGAGTAACAGCTTTAAAATCTGAATGACCAGCAAGCTTATGGATGATTAAAAGATTGTCTAAAGCATTACCAGAATCAAGATCGGTACCACCTAAACTAATAAGGTTTCCGTCTGAATATTTGATGGTGAATTTACCATCATTATCCGATGTCGTTGTATCTTCATCACCATCAGCGGTATATGAATCATTGGTATCAATAAAAATATCAGCTTGTCTAATGTAGCCATCAACAGAAACACCATCAGTATTTCTATAACCTTCAACAATAGCTGAAGCAGATGCAGAGCCACCAGCACCAGTACAATTAATTCCAAAAGTATTGTCACCTGGAGTTGAGATAGTTACATCCTCGGTTCCGCTAATAGCCTTAGTGCCTGTCCAAGTTCCAGAAGCAGAACATGAAGTAGCATTAGTAGAAGACCAGGTTAAGGTAATAACCGTATCAAGAATAACAGAAGAAGATGATGCGCTAAGGGCTGCAGTCGGACTTGGCTCTGGAGGAGTTGGTGAACCACCGCCCCCACCGCCGCCACATGCAGCAATAAATACTAAAGAAAACGCTATTGATATTAGATTTTTTATAAACATAAGAATGGCCCCTACAAGCCCCTAGTTTTAAAGAGTTTTTTAAAGGTAATAGTCTATCTTATTTTTGCGGTTTTTGTGAGCAAACCATACCAAAATAAGTAAAGATAATTCAAGCATCCAAGAGTAAAAAGTAAAGGTAAGATATCCTTCATAAAAAAGACTAATAATTCTTCCAATATTGATGCAAACCAAGATGTATATGATGATTGACGAAACCGTTACATTTGATGATGAGGTAAGAAATCTTAGCAATAGATAGCCAAACGCCAACAAAGATCCACCAAAGACAGCCCTTAGTTCTCCTGCAGTCTCTGGATTGTTGATAGTAAAAGGAAATACGGTCGAAGATAGGTCACTTTTTAGCATTATGTAGCAACCCATAAGTAGAAAAAAACAAGTAAATAAAACTAATATAAGTTTAACTAATTTTTCCATTAAATAGCTCCCAGCATCTTAAGTGCAAGCAGGAATGAAACAAAGCCAAGCGCAATCCAAAAATACATTTCTTTAGGATTTTGAAATCTATAAGAATTTATAGCTTTAATACAACAAAAAATAGGTGCAAAAACTATCACCCCATAGCCTATTAATATAGCTAAAGGTATGAAAGCTAAAAAGAGGAAAAGCTGTAATATCCATTTATTCATTCAAGTAATTCTATAAGACTACGAATTTATAATAAAGTCAATTTTAAGAAAATTTTATGGCTTAAGTGTGAACGTAACCCAAAGTATTAGTCTTCAATTATTTCTATGTCGACCAGACCTTGGCTATTAACTGAAGATTGGCTATTAAATAAGGTAATTGATGCTTTAAGTAATCTAATTTCATTTTGTAACTGAAGTATGGCTGCGTTATTTTGTTTTCTAAAGTTATTAAAGGCTTGGATAGACTCTTCCATTAACAATATATCGGTATTTAATGATTTAACATCTTTTTGCAGTTGAAGAAGTGATTTGCTTGTGGACTCTACTAATTCTAATTGTTTAATTTGATCTTTAATTTTAGATTGATTTAATGAAACTAATTTATTTAGCTTTGTCGATGAATCCTGAACAGATGTAAGCTTATTTTTTAAATCTTCAACTAAATTTGCAGTTTCCTGAATCTTAACTTTGTTTCTTTTATTACTTAAGTCCCAAAGCTTTCTTATCTCTTTATCTAAAAACTGAAGCTGTGATGCAACCCCAGTCATAGAGTCAGCATTTACTGAATCAACAATGCTTAATTGTTCTTCTAGTAAAGCAATTCTCTCTTCGTAAGCGTTTACAAGCTCTTGACTGCTAGTTGAGATTTGATTGACCCATAAAGCCAAGGCCATAATGCTTGAAAGCATAAGAACAAATACAAAACCTAAAAATAAACCACCTGTTTGCTGATGTTTATCTAAATAATTACTATCTTCCTTGTTTACTTTTATTTGTGAATCTTGAGTCGACATCTTTATTTAATGAATATTACTTTGATGAAATTATAGTAATTATAATTATATTCTATTACCATTTATTAACATTATATTACTATAAAAAAATTATGAATTTAGATTTTTCAGATGATCAAAAATTTCTTCAGTCAGAAGCAAGAAAGTTTTTAGAAAAAGAGGGTTCTCTTAAAAGAAATAGATCGGTACTAGATGATAAAAATAGCATAGATAAAGAATTGTGGGAAAAGGTTGTGGCTATGGGGTGGACCGGTATTAGAATTCCAGAAGAGTATGAGGGATTAGGTTTAGGACATCTAGAGCTTTGTGTAGTTGCTGAGGAACTTGGTAGATCTTTAGCCCCTGTGCCCTTCTCTTCATCTGTATACCTTTTTACTGAGGCAATTATTAAATATGCAAGTGAAGAAATCAAACAAGAGATATTGCCCAAGCTTGTTTCAGGGGAATGTGTTGGGACCCTGGCTGTAACTGAAGATTTACTTGCTCCTACTGAAAATAATATAAGTGTTACATCTTTAAATGATGAGATTAATGGTAGAAAGATTGCTGTTCCAGATGCTGGAATTGCAACGCATGCACTTGTTGTTTGTAGTGGCAGCAGTGGGATTGAGTTAAGACTTGTTGATCTCGGTCAATCAAGTTGCAATGTTGATAGCCAAGAAAATATTGACGAAAGTAGAGGTCATTTTTCTATTGATTTTACAAATGCTAAGAGTCGAATAGTTGGTGAAGCAGGTAATGGTTGGGAATTATTACAAAGTATTTTAAATCAAGCTGCAGTTCTATTTAGTTTTGAACAAATTGGAGGTGCTCAGGCTTCGCTTGATATGGCTAATAATTACGCTAAAGAAAGGTTTGCATTTGGAAGAGCTATTGGATCTTATCAAGCAATAAAACATAAGCTTGCAGATATGTATATATCAATAACTCTTGCTAAATCTAATTCTTATTATGGTGCATGGGCCCTTTTAACAGACTCATCAGAGCTTGCTGTTGCTGCTGCTACTGCTAGGGTCAGCTCCACTGAAGCATTTCAATTTTGCTCAAAAGAAAATATTCAAACCCATGGTGGTAATGGTTTTACATGGGAATATGACTGCCATCTTTTTTATAGAAGGTCTAAATTACTATCTTTGAACATAGGATCATTATCTACATGGAAAGAGAAGCTAGTCAGTGGTTTAGAAAAATCAAACTTAGTTAATTCAAATTAAAGGAGTATTAAATGGATTTTAATGATTCGAAAGAACAAGCAGAATTTAGAGCTGAATGCAGAAGTTGGTTAGAGCAAAATGCTGAACTTAAAACTGCAGCGCCTAAAGATAAAAGAGAGGGCATGGTCGGCGAGGAAGCTTTTTTAGACTCTGCTAAAGAATGGCAAAGAAAAAAGTTTGACGCTGGCTGGGCAATGCTTCATTGGCCTAAAGAATATGGTGGATTAGCTGCATCAGCAATTGAAAGAATTATCTGGGGCCAAGAAGAGTCTAAATTTAGCGTACCAAGAGGAATCTATGAGATTGGTCTAGGTATGGCTGGACCTGTAATGATGCAGTATGCATCTGAAGAACAAAAAGCTAGATATTTACCACCAATGGCTGAAGGTAAAGAAATTTGGTGTCAATTATTCTCAGAACCTTCCGCTGGCTCTGACGTTGCTGGACTAAGAAGTAAGGCAGTCAAAGATGGTGATGACTGGATAATAAATGGCCAAAAGGTTTGGACATCTGGAGCTCACTTTTGTGATTATGGAATATTGGTTGTTAGACATGATCCAAATTTAGAAAAACATAAAGGCATGACTTTCTTTTTTGTAGACATGAAATCTCCTGGCATAGACATTAAGCCAATTAAACAAATTACCGGTGGCTCATCTTTTAATGAAGTATATTTTAATGACGTTCGAATTCCTGATTCACAAAGACTAGGTGAAATTGGTGATGGCTGGAAAGTTGCGATTACAACATTAATGAATGAAAGACTAGCTGTTGGAGATGCTAATGGTGCGGATGCCAATGAAGCTTTTGAATGGGCTAAAAAGCAGGATGATCATGGAGAACCTTTAATTCAAAGTAGAGCTGTAAGAGAATCAATTGCAGATTGGTATTGCCAAGCAAATGGTTTAAAAAATACAAAACTAAGAACCATGTCAGCTTTATCAAAAGGAGATACTCCTGGACCAGAGGCATCTATTACTAAGGTGGTTAGTGCTAATAAACTTCAGGCAATTGGTAATTTTGGAATTGACTCACTTGATATGGCAGGAATGCTTAAAACAGATGACTCAGATGTTCATGGCTTTCAAGGGGCATGGCTGGGATCACCAGGATTAAGAATAGCTGGTGGAACTGATGAAATTCTGAGAAATATCATTGCTGAGAGAGTTTTAGGCTTACCTCAAGATCCAAGAGCAGATAAAGGCGTGGCATACAAAGACATACCCTCAGGTACTAGTAAAGATTAATTTGTAAATTTTGATAAGAACATCAGAAACTCTGCTGGCTTACCATTAGTATTAATTTCTCCGGATGCAACCTTACTTATAGGGTTATGAATGCCAGCTAAAGTTTCTTTAAATAGGCTGTCATTGGTCTCAATGCTTAAATCACAATCAGTTGATGTGGATGATATTTCAGCAATTTTGTTTCTTAATGTAATAGTTTTCTTAAGACCTGAATCGAAGGTAAAACATGCTCTATATATTCCAGTTTCAACCTTTTCTGGATTTAAGGCAACAGACAGAATATTAAAAAAGTTATCCATTGATAATTGCTTTAATAGGTATGCATCACTCTTCATTATATTTTCTAATTCAAATCCTGGCTCTAGTTCAAGAGCAGAGCTGAGTAAATAATTTCTTTTATTCGGGTTGGGTGATCGCTGACCAATATGTTCTGCAGCAATTGATCTTAATTCATTTACTTTATTAACTTTGTGATTAAGTGCTATTAGATGATCGCTAAGCTGAAGCGCCCACTGCATATCCTTGGCTGCGACCGCGGCTTCAAGTTGTAAGTAGATGTTCTCAACACCACCAACCATTAAAGCTAACCTTGAAGCTTCTTCTTTTCTCGATAAAGGGTCAAGGTCTGAAATATTGCCATTAAACCAACCCAAATATCCACTAAAAATACTTTTTACAGACCATCTAATAGTTCCATAAAATTCATTAAGAAATGGAGAATCTACAATCTCAGATGGTAACTCTATCATTTCAATAATTTGGTCGGGGTACAAGCCCTGATTCATTAATCTAATGGTTTGATCATGGACATACTGAATAGCATCTCTGTATAAAGTTAAGGTCTTCATGACCTCTTTACCCTCTATAGGCTTTGTATGACTTGGAAATAGGTACTCAGGATTAAAAGATCTCATGTGATCTAAACTATCTACCCATCCCTTAACATCCCTATGAGTTGTTCCTCTAATCGTATATAAGTTTGGAAAAGTTTTATAAAGGTTATCACCAGGCATTAATGCTTTTTTTTGAGGCAACCAAACGAACAGCTGATCATTCGTTTCACCAATAGCATGATATAGCTCTATATCTATTCCAGCGATCGTTAACTTAAGTTCATCTGAAAATGTTATATCAGGCTTCATATAGCCTGGAGTGCTTTGTGAAACTCCTAAAAATGGTCCAATACCAACATTAATTAATTGCTCTTCTGGCAAAAAGGTTCCAAACATCCTAGAGGTTCTTGCACTAATGATTGGGTTTAATATCCCCAGTATTCTTTCCATATAAAATGCTGTAGTTTCGTGCGCAATGATCTGCGGTTTTTCTTCACTAATACTGTCATAGTAAGCTGCACCAAATGTATGATCACCATGATTATGAGTATATATAACAGCTTTGATTGGGTTTGAGTTTATATCCTTAAAATATTTATATATTTTTTCTGCCTCAACAACACTATCAGCAGCATCAATTATTATATTGCCACCCTCGCCTTCAACCATGATTGAATTAGCTATGCCGAAGCCAACAGCAATATGAATGCCATTATCATATGAGTAAACTGTAGGAATAAACTCTTCGCTGTGTTGAACGAGCTCTTCAACTGAGGATGTATACTCTGTGGGTTGTGAACTAGTAACATCATCCGAGCACGAGCTTAGTAAAAATATTAGTGGCAGGATAGAAATATAATAGAGTTTTGTGTTCATAATTTTTTTTAAAGATTTAAAACTATTATAGACATTGTATAAAATAATTAATAATAAAATGCTGAAGATAAATAATGAATAAATTACATCCTCTTAAAATAAACTCTAGAAAGTTGAGCTGGGAAGATAATCAACCGCATAGTCTTGATTACGATGACAGGTTTTTTCAAGCAAATGTTATAGATGAAACTCAAGAAGTTTTTATCACAGCAAATAATCTTAAAGATAGATGGGATAACTTAGAAAAAAATAATTTTAAGATAGCCGAACTTGGCTTTGGCTTTGGCTTGAATTTTCTAATTACAGCAAAATTTTGGCATGAGCAGAAATTTAATAATGAAAAATGGTTGGATTATGTTTCCATTGATTGCTTTTCATTAAATATTGAAGACTTTAAAAAAATTGTTAAAAACTATCCACTGCTTAAAGAATATAGTGATGAGTTGGTCCTAAATTTTCCTATTGAATGCAATGGCTTTACTAGAATAGATTTTCCTAAATTTAAAACTAGGTTAACTCTTATAATAAATAATGTTGATGATGCCTTGGTCTCATTAGTCGGAAATGATAATAATAAATTTGATGCCTGGTATCTCGATGGTTTTGATCCTAGTAAAAATATATCCATGTGGTCACCAAATGTATTTAGTAACATTAATTTACTTAGTAAAGAAAATACAACTTTTGGAACATATACTGCTGCTGGTTTTGTAAGAAGAGGTCTAAAAGAAAATAACTTTGATGTAAGTAAAGTTAAAGGTTTTGGTAATAAGAGGCATAGATTGCAAGGAGTTTATTCTAAAAAAGACAAGCCAAAACAATTAGGACTCACTCCTAAAAAAGTAGCTATTATAGGCTCGGGTATAGCTGGAACCTGTCTAGCTTACAAGCTAGCAAACCAAAATATTAGTGTTGATATTTTTGATAAAAAAAAGGATTTAAATTTAAATCCATGGGCTGCTATGTATCCTAAGTTTTCACTAGGACTAGACCCTAGAAGCGATTTATTAGTTCAAGGTTACCTTTATGCACATAAATTTTACACAAAAGTACTAAGTGGATACAAAAATACAGGTATTTTATTTTTAAATAATGGTGAGGATAGAGATTCTTGGATTAAAAGAATTTTAAAGCTTGATAGAAATGATCTTTTCGTAAAATTAACTGCAGACGAAATAAATACTCAAAATAAAGTTAGTCAAGAATTCGATGGGCTCAAGATAAATATAGGTGGCTGTATTTCAATAGAAGAATTAAATAAAGTTCTTATGGAACATGAAAATATAAACTTTATATCTGAACAGAATTTTTTGAGCTATAAGATACAAGATAAAATTAAATTAAAGTTTAATAATGGTAAAACTTATACTGGTTATACGCATTTAGTTATATGTTCTGGTGGTTCACTGCAATCATTAATTCCAAAGATTGGCATTAAGCATGGTGCGATAGCTAGTTTTAAAAATAAACTTCTTAAGAATATTAAATATCCTATAAACAATAATGGCTATGTTCTTCCTGAACACCATGGTGTTAATTGGGCCGGTTCGATATATAGCAAAGATGAGATAAGCGCTGAGGATTCAATTAATTATCAAAATATAATTGATAAAAATAATCATCTTTTGGTTGATGAAGATATCTCTCATATTAAATCTACCTGGATAGGAACAAGAGCTTCCCTTCCAGATTATCTGCCTGTAACAGGCGCTATTGAAAAAGAAAAAGTTTACGCTTTGGGTGGGCTAGGTTCAAGAGGTTTAAGCTTAGCGCCGCTATTAGCTGAAACAATCATGAATGAGATTTGCAATACACCAAGCCCTATAAGCCAAGAAGTTAAAGAGGCTATAAGCCCCTTAAGATTTAATGATTAATTGGATTGTAAAATACTATCTACAATAAACTGAAGATACTCTTCAGTTAAAGGATCTTTAGAAGAACTCTTTCTCCATTTCGTTAAGCCAGTCCATACAACTTTATCAGCGCTGATATCTTTTATATTTACTCTTAAAATAAATTGCTGAGTTGTTTCAAGCTGATCCATATTCCATTCGTAACCATAGTAGTAAGGAGATCTTCTAGGATATTTTGATAATTTAAGCTTTTCTTTAGGTTCAAGTATTAATTCAATATTTATATTTGCATCTGGATTTAGAGTAAGACCTCTATCTTCAAGAGCTTCAGTCAAAGAATTTTTTAATTTCTCAAACTTAATAGGATTAACTTCTGCACTTAAATCAGATTGGTTCATATTTAATGAGAATTCGTTATAATCTGCAAGGTTAAAACTACCAAGAGAATCAGTTTCAAAATTATAATTATTTAGATTCAAATTCAAAGAACAGCTTTGAATAAAAACTAAGCTTATAATTAGGGAGAGTTGTTTTAATTTTTTATTAATCATTTCTTTATTTTAAAGAAAAAAATATAATTAGCCAATGTTCATATTAAAAGAAAAGAAATTTATACCTTTATTAAATCTTGAAGCTCAAGTTTTCAACGAAAATGAGTTCAATTGCCAACATATTCATCTAGCTTCTGAGTCTACTGAAAATGTTTTTATGGTTGCATTTAGAACCGTTCCACAAGACTCTAAAGGTATAGCTCATATTCTAGAACATACTGCTTTGTGCGGTTCAAAAAAGTTTCCTGTAAGAGATCCTTTTTTTATGATGATAAGAAGGTCTTTAAATACATTTATGAATGCCTTTACCTCAAGTGATTGGACAGCATATCCTTTTGCAACAATGAATAAAAAAGATTTTGATAATCTGCTTGATGTTTATCTTGATTCAGCTTTCTTTCCCAACCTTGATAGTCTAGATTTTGCTCAGGAGGGTCATCGCTTAGAAATTAATGATGAAGATAATCTAGAAATTAAAGGTGTTGTATATAACGAAATGAAAGGAGCTATGAGCTCTATACCAAGTCAGTTATGGCATGGTCTTTCAAAATATCTCTATCCTGATTCAACCTATCAATATAATAGCGGAGGTAACCCAGAAAATATTCTTGAACTCAGTCATGAGGAATTAGTTAATTTTCACAAAAAACATTACCACCCGTCCAATGCTACTTTTTTTACCTTTGGTGATATGGACCCATCTGAAATACAAAAAGTCGTTGCTGAAAATGTTTTAAAGAATTTTGAGCCTTCATTAGAAAAAATTGAAGTTAAAAATGAAACAAGGATACAAAGCCCAATTCAAAGATCTGAAACATATAATCCACTTCCAGGAGATGATGAAAATCACCATGTAGTTCTGAGCTGGCTTTTGAATGAAAGTCATGACCCTGTTGAGCTATTGGAAACTTACTTACTTTCAAATATCCTCTTAGACAATTCAGCATCACCATTAAGAAAAGCTCTAGAAAGTTCTGAATTAGGCATAGCGCCCTCTCCTTTAACCGGATTAGAGACAAGTCATAAAGAAATTGTATTTGCTGCTGGTCTTGAAGGAGTATCTGCTGGTAATCAAACTCAGGTTGAGAATTTAATTCTCAACACGTTAAATGATCTCATGAAAAATGGAGTTTCAAAAGATGTCATTGATTCTTCAGTTCATCAATTAGAGATTAAACAAAGAGAAGTCTCTGGCAGTGGGATGCCCTATGGGCTTGAGCTTATGCTTGGCTGCCTTCCTGCATGCATTCATAGAGATAATCCTCTTGAAATATTAGACCTAGATAAAAGCTTTACTCAATTAAAAGAAAACTTAAAAACAGATAAATATCTTGAGTCTTTAATTGAAAAACATCTCATTAATAATCCTCATAGAGTAAATTATGAATTAAAGCCAGAAATTGGTTTAAATGAAAAGAAGGAAGAAGCAATTAAAGATTTTCTTGCTGAAAAGACAAAAAATTTGAGTACTATTGAGAAAGATGAGATTAATACACTCGCAAAAGATCTCAAAAATAGACAGGATGCAAAAGATGATCCTGGAGTTCTTCCTCAAGTCACTGTTGCAGATATACCTTTAACTAGAAAATTTCCAACAGCTATCCAGAATGATGCAACTGAAAAGAATAAAGACTTTTATTACAAAACTGGGACAAATGGAATTGTTTATCATTCACTAATATATCCATGTGAAGATCTAAATTTGGATCAATTATCTGCCACTCATACTTATTCTGATCTGTTAACAGATCTTGGATTAGGCAATAAGTCATTTGAAGAAATTCAAAAACGTCAGGCATCTATAACTGGTGGCATTGGTGCATCATTTATTTTACTTCCAGGTAACGAAGCTGAAACAAAAAAAATGGGTCTAAAGATAACAAGCAGTAGTCTAGAAAAAAATGCAGAAGCTATGCAGGAACTTATGATGGAAACTGTAAGTAATGCTAATTTTGCTAATCCAAAAAGAGTAAAAGAAATTATTGAATTTAGCTCCGCAGATGCTGAAAAATCTCTAACCCAAGGTGGTCATAGCTTAGCAATGAGCAGTGCTGCTGCTCAAATAAGCAAAAGAGCTGCTACTAATGAACTTACATCAGGCCTTACCTATGTAAATAGCCTTAAATCACTCAAGGATTCTGTTAGTGATGATGCTAATCTTAATAGATATATTGATTCCCTAATTAATATACAAAATAAAATTTCAAGCACTCCTATGTATTCATTTACAGCCTCCTCCTTAGAGCAAAAAGAGCTAAATTTAGGCATACCAAGTTTTATGTCAGAGATGCAGTTTAATAATCAAGTATTAGCTCCCACTCAACAAAAAGAACTTGGGTGGATAACTGGATCGCAGGTATGCTTTTGCGCAGAAGCATTTCCAACTGTAAATGGATCTCATCCAGATGCTCCAATATTGAGTGTATTAGCTACAGTTTTAAGGAATGGATACTTGCATTCTGCAATTCGTGAAAAAGGCGGTGCTTATGGAGCTGGAGCCTCTCATGATAGTAAGGCTCAAGTTTTTCTTTTTTACTCCTACAGAGATCCAAAATGTAAAGAAACTTTTACTGAGTTCTCTAATTCAAGACAATGGGCTTTAGATAATATTTCAGCTGCACAGCTTGAGGAAGGTATTTTAGGAGTTATCTCTAGTATAGATAAACCAATGTCACCTGCAGGAGAAGCAGGAAATGATTTTATGAATTTAATTCAAGGTAAATCTCAAGATGACCGTCTAAAATTTAGAGCAAGAGTTAAAGATTGCAAACTTAGTGATTTAAACGAAATGGCAGCTAAATATTTTAATTCTGAGTCTAAAAAGGCTGTATTAGCAGGTGAGAGTTTTCAAGAGGCTCTTGAAGACCAAGGTTTTGAAATTAAAGTAATTTAATTAAAATATCCAAAAACGTTTCTTCTTAAGCTCCTCAGCACAACCCCAATATTGTTGTTGATACATGGATGATCTTGCTTGAACTCTATCGGATACCGCTATAAGCCATTGTTTTTTTCTATAGGTTTTCTTTTTAAAACCCCCATAACCATCGTGATAGGCAAGATATAAAGATCTAGCATCAGCTTTCTTAAAGCCCTGATAATAACCTTTACTGGCATACCAGCCTATAAAATCAGTTGAGTCCTTAAAGTTATTTCTTTTAGCCCTAGAGTTCCCTGTTTCATCCATATAGTCGTCCCAGGTGTTGGTAAGAGCCTGAGAGTAACCTTGGGCTGACGAGGGTCTAAACCAGGGTATGAAGCCAAGTAATTTATCTCTTTCAGGTTTTGCATTAGCTTTGTAGCTTGATTCTTGAAACACAAATGACATAAGAACATATGGTGGAATCTTCCATCTCTTTTCAGCCTGAATAGCTGCCTTATACCAGCTCGACTTTTCTTTAAAAATTTTACAAATATTATCTGGGCTTTCAGGAGGCGCAGTTGTGCATGCCTGAATAAAGCAAAAACAGATTATTATGCTAAATATATTTCGATGGGTTTTTAAGAATTGATTCATACTCATTTTCATCATAGATTCTAACATTAAGTTCAATTGCTTTTTTTAATTTTGATCCAGCATTCTCTCCTGCTATAACAAAATTAGTTTTAGATGAGACGCTAGAGGAGACTTTAGCTCCTTTTAATATAAGGTTTTCTTTAATTTCATCTCTTGAATAATTATTAAGCTTGCCTGTCAGTACAACTTGAACTCCATTTAAAGGCATATTTGCCAAATCAACTTCGGCTATTTTTATTATATCTAGCTCTTGGATTAGTCTTGGTAATAATGATTGAGCAAAGTCAGTTTTAATATAATTGATAATATTACTAGCGACTTTGGGACCTATATCATCAATACCCAATAGATGGTCAAAATCCGCATCAAGAAACAAATCGATGTTTGTATATTCCTGAGCTAAGTTTCTGGAAGTTGCTTCGCCGACCTCTGAAATACCTAATGAATATATGAGTTTGTGCAGATCAACTCTTCTTGAGCTCTCAATAGAGCTTAAAAGTTTTGTAATGGATTTTTGACCAAAGCCATCCATTTCCATCAGTTCATTTTTAAAAGCTTTAAGATTGTATATATCTGCAACATCTTTTAAAAAACCTTTTTTATTAAAAGTATTAATAATTTCTTGGCCTAAGCCCTCTATATCAAAAGCTTTTCTAGAAACAAAGTGCACAATATTTCCCTTAACAATTTCAGGGCAAGTAAACTCTGCTGAGCACTTAACAAATGCTGCCTTATTTTTTATCTCTTTGACTGAGTAATCATTAACTTCTTTGGAAATAAAGTAATTAGCTTCAATCTCAGAGCCAAACTTTTTAATCTGCTGATCATTTTTGCCTTTAACCACTACCCAATCCGAAGCATTTTCATTTAAAGTGCTCGAACCGCATGCTGGACATACAGCTGGAATATCTACTTTAGACGAGTTAGATAGCCTTTTAGATAGAACTACTTTAATAATTTGCGGTATGACGTCTCCAGCTCTTCTTATAATAACTGTATCCCCAACTCTTGGATCCAACCTCTTTACCTCATCTATATTATGTAAAGTGCAATTACTTACAATAACACCTCCAACTTTAACTGGTTTTAATCGAGCAACTGGAGTTAGGATTCCAGTTCTCCCAACTTGAAAATCAATTGACTCAATTGAAGTGGTTGCTTCCTCGGCAGGAAATTTGTGAGCTATAGCCCATCTAGGCGATCTTGATACTTCCCCCAGCTTAGACTGATAACTAAGGTTATTAACTTTATAAACAACGCCATCAATATCGAAAGGTATCCTTTCTCTATTTTCGAGTATCTCCTCATAATATTTAAGACACCCATCAATATCTGTAACTTTTTTATTTAGAGGATTAATAGGCAACCCAAACTCTTTTAGCATTGAAAAAAATTCATCTAAGCTACTAATATTAATATCTTGAATCTCTCCAATGCCATGTGCAATAAAAGATATGGGTCTTTGGCTGGTAATCTTTGAATCAAGTTGCCTAAGACTTCCAGCAGCCGCATTTCTTGGATTAGCAAATATTTTTTGATCGTTCATTAATGCATTCTTGTTAAGCTTAATAAAATCTTCTTTGGATATATAAACTTCACCCCTAACCTCAAGATAGCTAGGTATTTCATACTTATTACTTATTAGCAGTTTTTGAGGGATGGATTTGATCGTTTTAATATTAGATGTTACATCCTCACCCTTAATTCCATCTCCTCTTGTAGCACCGGTAGTTAAAATTCCATTGATATATATTAATGAAATTGCTGCACCATCCATTTTAGGCTCACAAAAGACTTTGTAGTTTTCAATATCAATAAGACGCTTATTTACTCTAGTAAAGAAATCAATCAACTCCTCTTTATTAAAGACATTAGCAAGGGAAAGCATTTGTTTTTTATGGTTATAGCTTTCAAAACTATCTAGGGGAGTTGATCCAACTCTTTGGCTTGGAGATTCAGGGGTGATAAAGTCTGGATTGAGAGATTCTAGATCAATGAGCTCGCTAAAAAGAAGATCATACTCACTGTCACTTATCTCAGGATCATCTAAAACATAATAATTATAATCATGCTTTCTAATTGAATCTTTTAAAGCTTCATACTTTGATTTCTTATCTTGCATAAGCTTAGGCGAAGTCACTCACTTGCTTTAATCTAGAAGCCTCTTGAGCAGTTGATTTAATATGAGAGATCATTTGTTTTGTTAAAGGGAGTCTATTTCCGTCACAAATACTTGCATGAAAGTTTTCACTAAACTGCGTTGCGAAATCCAACATTAAATTAACTGTAAGAATGGCATCATTGACATCATTGAGGTCTGCAGCAAGTAGAATCGCATGAGATTTAGTTTCCGTATCAAAGGTTCCTGGTTTAAGAGCATTAGCAACTCTAAATATTTCCTTATTATTATTTGTATAGGAAAAATACCCATTACGAAGTTTTGCATTGTAATTTGAAAGAAAGCCAAATAATTGATCCATATCATAAAGAGAAGTATCCATTGAGATTAGATTGAATATGACGAGCTCTTGCTCATATTCTTTAGAATCTTTAGATTGTTCTGAGAAATTAAAAGATGACTGAGCAACACGATCAATATCATCTTCAACATCCTCATAAATATCAGGGATTTCTTCAATTTGAACTTTTAAATCATTGGAACTGGCTATCTTTTTTAGAAAAAAGAAGGTGATTACTAAAAATAGTATGATCGAAAGACCAATTAAATATATATCTGAATTAGCCTGCATTTAATCTGTATTAGCCAGCTCTAATGCTTCATTAACATCTACTGATACTAATCTAGATACCCCGGCCTCTTGCATAGTAATACCCATCAGGTGATCACTTCTCTCCATGGAAACTTTATTATGGGTAATAAAAATAAATTGGATGGTTTTAGACATCTCTTCGACCATATTTATTAATCTTTGAGTATTTAAATCATCTAGTGGGGCATCAACCTCATCAAGCATACAAAATGGTGCTGGGTTTAGTTCAAATATAGAAAATACTAAAGATAATGCTGTAAGCGCTTTCTCACCCCCAGATAGTTGAGATATAGATGCATTCTTTTTACCTGGAGGTCTTGCCATTAATACCACGCCTCCATTTAAAGCATCATCATCCTGCAAAGTTAGCTCTGCAAATCCTCCTCCAAAGAGGATAGGAAAAACTTCCTTTAATCTGCTGTTAACCGCATCAAAGCTATCTTTAAATCTTGATTTTGTTTCAACATCAATTTTTTTAATAGCTCCAGTTAGCTTATCTAATGCTTCGGTAAGTTCATTGTATTGCTCTTCTAATTTCTCGCCTCTTTTTGATTCTTCAGCAATCTCATCAGGAGCTGCTAGGTTAATTGCACCAAGTCTAATAATTTTAGCCTGAATATCTGTAAGCTGATCTTCGATATCTTTAATAACTAAATCTTCATAATCTTCATAATTTATATCTTCTATGTTAATTCCAGATTTCTTTATTCTTGCATTAGCATTTTCTAAATTAATCTCATAGGTCTTAAGTTCTAGTTTTATATTGGTAACTTTTTCAGAAATAGCTCTGAGGTCTAATTCGGCAACTGATCTTTTATTTTCAAGATCTCGAAGCTCTTGATCAACTTTTGATTGTTCCTGTCTTATATTTACAAGTACTCCTTCGGCAGAAGAGCTTTTTTGAACAAGCTCAGCAATACTTTGCTCTAATGTTTGTTTTTTACTTTCCGTTTCAGTAATTATTTTAGATAAATCATTTTGTCTTGTTAAATACTCGTCAGGAGAAGCAAGATTGACAGAGCCTAGAGCTGAAATACTTTCTTGAATTTTCTCTAATGAACCTTCTAGCTCTAATAAATTCATATCTTTAAATTCAGAGGAATTAAGCTCAGCTGGATTAATGCCCTCTTTGGTTAAGGCGTGAGAAGCATTCTCTAGATTTACTTCAAAAGTTCTTAATTCAAGCTTTAATGAATTTATTTGTGATTCAAGAGTTCTTAAATCAGCTGCTGCAACAGAACGCTTATTTTCCATTTCTCTTATAAGCTCATCTGCTTGTGTTCGCTTGCCTCTAAATTCCTCTAACTCAATCTCGATACTAGATTTACTTTGGACTAATTCGCCTAACTCTCTTTCAGTTATAGACTTTTTCTCAGCATTTTCCTTGAGTAGCGTGGATAAACTATTTTGTCTATTAAGGTACTCATCCGTAAGAGATTTAGATTGAGCTGAAGCAATATTTAATATTTGAATTAATTGGTCCTTTAACTCAATAGCTTTTTGATAAATTCCATCACTTCCAGAACCCATTGTTTTAAGGGTATCAATAATCATATCCAGTAAATTGATAGCTTTCTCTTTGGGACTTAAGTTATCAATATCAGCCTCTTCTTCTAGCGCCTTTGCATAACTCTCTTTAGCTTTTTCCAAGTCTATTTTGCTTTGAACTTCAATCTTATTAAGATTTCTAAGATCAGCTTCATGCATAGCTATATTAGAACTAATTGAAGATGCAGAAGATCTGGCTGCCTCAAATCCAGATGCAACGGAAGCATGGCTTTCTTTTACTTCTGTTAATCTTGATTGCTGTAAATCTAGCTCAGTAGTTTTTTCTGCAATACTTAGCTCTAGTGGTGATATTTTTAGATTAAGTTCTGCTTTTTTATCTAAAGCTTCTAGTGCTTTTAAGATAGAGATATTTAACTTTAATTCCTTCTCTTTAGGCGTTAAATTTTCAAAAGTTGACTCTTTTTCTATAGCTTTTGCATAACTCTCTTTAGCTCTTTCTATATCTGATTTGCTCTGTATAAGTGTTTTAGTTTCATTTTGAAGATCGGCTTCTTGCCTCGCTATATCAGCACCTACTGCATAAAAGTTCTTTTGAGCTTCGTCATAGGATGCTCTTACAGACTCATGCTCAGTTCTATATTTATCTATTTGTGATTGCTTGGTCTTGGCTTCTGCATCCTTAATAGTTTGATCTCTTAGGGTTACATCTAATTTTTTTTGCAACGCATCTCTATTATTTTTAGCTTCGAGAGAAAATAATATAGCTACCTTTAATTCATTTTCTTTTTCTTCAGCTTTAAGTTGATTGTATTTTTCTGCGGCATTAGCTTGACCCTCAAGGCGTCTAATTAATCTTGAGATTTCATCTTTAATATCCTTAACTCTTGATAAATTTTCTTTTGTTTTCTTAATTCTTTGCTCAGTTTCTTTTCGTCTTTCTCTGTATTTAGATACTCCTGCTGCCTCTTCAATATGGACCCTTAATTCTTCCGGCTTTGCGCTAACCAAATTAGAAACCATTCCTTGTTCAATAATTGCATAGCTATTAGGACCAAGGCCTGTGCCTAAAAATAGATCTTGAACATCTTTACGTCGACATTTTGTGCTATTAATAAAATAGGTAGACTGGCTATCTCTAGTCATTAAGCGCTTGATTGATATTTCATTATAAGCAGCATACTCACCACCTAATTTCCCACTTGAGTTATCAAATAGAAGTTCAATACTACATTGACCAGATGGTTTTCTTAAGTCTGAGCCATTGAAGATGACATCGGACATTGAGTCGCCTCTAAGGTTCTTAGCTGATAGCTCACCTAGAACCCATTTAACAGCATCAATTACATTAGATTTACCACAACCATTTGGGCCAACAACTGCCACCAAATTTGTAGGAAAAGATATTCTCGTGGGGTCCACGAAACTTTTGAAACCAGCCAGTTTAATATGTTTAAGCTGCATTGATATGAAAAATTTATTAAGCTTTATATTAAACTATTGTGAGTTTACAAACCAATCTTTTTCACTAATTTTTGCACTAAATAATGCTTTATTTGTAGAGATTTTTATAGGAAATATGGAGGAAGAAAAACTCATGCTATTTTGACAATTTACTAAGCTATTTAGAAGGATATCCTCATCATTAATCAAAGCTGAAGCTAAATCAAAACCAGGTATAAGCGCATCTTCATTGGTAAGTAAAATATTTGATGTACTTGAATCTTTATATAATTGTTGTGCAATGGGAACAGCCGGTCCATCTTTGATAAAGGCTGTAAATTTTATGGATATAAAATTGCATGTTTTTGGAATAGTGAAACTGGTATTTATTGTTGAAAAAGCAAACTCTGGAAATTTTTTATCTCGAAGAATGCTGTATAAAGCATAAAATCGAATTTGAAGATCTGCATCTTTAAAAATTGGCTCTGCAAATTCTACAAACTGCTCAGCTGTAATTAAGCTATTGTTATTAACAGCAAACAAAATAATCTCTTCTAGCCAAAGAATCTTTTTATCATTATCAATAGATAAAATAAAATCGTTAAAATATTCATCCTCAAGCTCTGTATTTTCGTACACAGCGACCTTTATCTCATCTGATAGCATTAGCTCATGAACAGACCCAAGGATAGAAAATTTACTAGTAAAGCCGAAAAGAGCTAAGCCTAATACAATAAAAGAACAACTAAAAACAAAGACTTTGTTGGAAGATTCTCTTGCAAGCAAAAAACCAACTATTGGAAAAAATGCTAAAAGGATTATTAGATAAAAAATTATCATCCTAGTCTTCTTCTAAAAATAAAACCTAAAAAAATAATTGCAAGAAACGCAAAAGGTCCAAACCATAATATATAAGTTGAGGTATTAACTTCAGGATCATATAAGACTCCACTGCCGAACCTATCTTTTGCATACTGTTTAATGTCTTTATCTGAATAGCCATTATTAATGAGTTCTGCAATCTTATTTTTTAGATCTTCTGATACAGGAGCATTTGAGCTTGCTATAGATCCACTAGTACATTTAGGACATCTAACTTCATGAATTAATTTATAAAATCTTTGCTCATCAGCTTCTGAGTTAAATGTATAAACCTCAGAGGTAAAACCAATAGATGATAAAAATATACAGCTTAATAGAATTATTTTTTTCATTTGAACATCTTATTTTCTTTGATAATTGGAATAAAAACTTTATCCCAGATAGCTTGGTTTACTTCTCCACTGTAGTGAACTAGTACAACTCCATCTTTAATTAAAAAGGTTTCAGGAGCACCTGTTACACCCATATCTAAAGCTAATGAGCCTTTTAAATCATGAAGATTAAAATTATAAGGATTACCGAAGGAATTCAGCCAATTAATAGCATCAATCGATTCATCTTTGTAGTTTAGTCCTGTCACCCTAACGCCTTCAGAGTTTAATTTCATTAAAAAGCCATGTTCAATTCTGCATGTTATGCACCAGCTAGCCCAAACATTAAGTAATAGCTCATTACCTAAGTCTTCTTTTGTGTAAAATGAATCTGAATTAAGTGCCTCTAATTCAAAATTGGGAACATTAAAATTTTTAAAATTAGCTCCAGGGTAAAACTTATCTTCAGTTAATAAATTATAAAAAAATAAAATGCCTACAATTGGAATAATTAAAATAGAAAATCTTAACAAGGTATTCATTTTCTTTTAAGTCTCTCTGTGAGGGCTACAAAACCTCCAATACACATAATTGCAGCTGCAATCCATATCCATCTAATCAGATAATTGTATTGTATATTCACTACCCAATTACCATTATCCAACTGATCTCCAAGTGTCATATAAATATCTTTATAAGGTGTTATTTTGATAGCTGATTCAGATGTAATTTGACCTCTTATAAAATATTTTCTTTTTTCAGGGAACATGAAAAAGGTTTTATTTGGAGTGTAAATATTTTTTACAGAAAACTTTGCTCTTACCGAGTCATAGTTAGGCTCATTTATTAAATCAAAATCTATTAAGTAAAATTCATAATCGCTGCCTTTGTAGGTCTCTCCAGGCTTTATATTTATAATTTTTTCATAACTTAAAGAAGCATTTAGAGCGGTTGCAAGTATAAGAACTCCCAATCCAATATGAGCTATTGCGCTTGATTTGTTAAAATATGATTTTTTGATCATGCTATCGACTATAAGAAAGAAATATCTTATTAAGATTAATAGGCCAGAAAATAAACCACCTATAAACCACCATTGGAAATCTTGATATATATACGAGATACAAATAGATGCAGCAGCTGCAATTAAAATAGACATTGATAAAAAGCTTTTAAGATTTAATAGTTTTGAGCTTCTTTGCCATAAGCTACCTACTGAGAAGACTAAAAAAATTGCTGCCAAAAATGTTAATGGCGCGAAAATAGTATTGTAGTAAGGAGGTCCTACGCTTATTCGCTCATCGTATAGGTAGTCAAATATTAATGGGTACATGACTCCAAGCATTACTGCAAAAATTGCAGCAGCAAAGAGAATATTATTAATTGAAAGAAATGATTCTTTTGATTTAGCTACAACAAGATTTTTAGAGATTAGTTGAGGCAGTCTATATACATAAAATGCCAAAGAAGTTGTTATTAATACTGCAGAGAAGGCTAGAAGGTATAAACCTCGTTGCGGATCATTAGCAAAAGCGTGAACACTATCTATTATTCCTGAACGAACAATAAATGCTCCAAATAAACTTAAAGAAAATACTGAGATAGATAATAAGATTGTCCAGCCTCTTAAAACCTTGGATTTAGAAGATACATAAAGTGAATGGATTAATGCAGTTCCAGCAAGCCAGGGCATGAGTGCAACATTTTCAACAGGATCCCAAAACCAGTAACCACCCCAACCAAGCTCATAATAGGCCCACCAGCTTCCAAGAGAAATTCCTATAGTTAGAAGAATCCAAGCAGCTAAACTCCATGGTCGGATAACATCCTCCCAATTAATCTGCATATCTCCTTTAATAAGAAATGCTGTGTTATATGCAAATGCTATAACAAAACCAACATAGCCTAGATATAAAAATGGTGGATGTATTACAAGAGCTGGATCTTGAAGAACTGGATTGATATCTGCTCCATTTATAGGTGCTATTGGAAGAATTGTTTCAAATGGGTTTGAGGTAAATAGTAAAAAGATTAAAAAACCAAAAATAATAAAAGCTAAAACACCTATAGCAGGTGCTTTTAATAAATCATTTTTAGATAATGAATAATTAAATAATTGACTCCACCCAGCTAAGAATAGTATCCATAAGAACATTGAACCCTCGTGAGCAGACCAGATGGAAGAAATTTTATAAAAAGTTGGTAAGTCTTTATTGGAATGTTCGGCTATGTATCTTATAGAGAAATCGCTTTGAATTGCTAACCAGACATAGAGAAGAAACGAGATAAAAATAAAATAAAATCCATAACTAAAGACTCTGTTTACAAGCAATTCTAGATTGTGATTACCTTGATAGGTTCGTATAGAAAAAATGAAAGCAAGAAAGAATAATCCTGCGCTCAGAATTGAAAAAAAATGCGATATTTCGCCTATCATTGACTAGGTATCTCAATATTAGGTGGCATATAGTTCTCGTCATGCTTGGCAAAGATATTTTCCGCGATAAGTCTATTATCAATAATCATTCCATAGGCAACTATGCCACTACCTTCTTTAAATAAATCAGGCACAACTCCATTATAAGAAACATTAATTGAATTACTAAAATCAGTGATATTGAAAGATATATTTGTACCGTCCCTAATAACAGACTGCTTTTGAACCATTCCACCCAGCTTTACTCTTTTATTGTTAGGTATTTCAGCATTGATAATTTCTGAAGGTGTATAAAAATAATCCAAGTTCGAATTGAGTGCTGAAAGTATTAAGTAAACACCTAAAAAGGAAGTAGCAATTAAGGCCAATACAGAGGCTAATCTTTTTTTTCTTATCTTATTCATTAATATGCTTTTTTTTCAATTTTTTCAGTTGGTTTTTATAAAACATAAACATAGATATAAGCGAAATGATTACAATACAAAAAACTGACCAAACATATATCCCATGACCATCCATGAAAATAAAACTATCAAAACTATCAAAAGCAAAATTAAACATGATCTTTAATCCAAGACTTATTTCCTTCACGATTAAAAATCTGGACTTTTGAAGACAAGATTACCAAACAAATTATTAATCCACTAAAACCTATCATTGAAAAAAATAATGGATATAGCATAGAGGGATCAATTGATGGTTTATCCGTTAGTGTTATAGAGGCTGGTTGATGAAGCGTACTCCACCAATCAACAGATTTTTTTATAATTGGGATATTAACAAAGCCAACTAATACCAGTACAGATATAAATTTATCTGCTTTTTCAAAGTTAGTAAAAGACCCATGTAGAGAGATTAAGCCTAAATACATAATAAATAGAATTAAAGTTGAGGTAATTCTTGCATCCCATTGCCACCAAGTTCCCCAAGTTGGAATTCCCCATATAGAGCCAGAAACAAGAGCAATAAAGGTTACAAGAGCTCCAATTGGAGCAATTGATTTAATCATATAGGCTGCTAGTTTGACCTTCCAGATCAAAAAGACTGCTGCGGCTATAGCCATTACAAGATATAGACTTTGAGATAAAAAGGATGCGGGAACATGTAAGTACATAATCCTAAAAGAATTACCCTGCATATAATCAGCCGGTGCATATGCTAAGCCCCACACCAGAGCAATTATATAAATACAAAGAGAGGAATAAAAGATATAGGGATACATCTTGTTAACTAAAACAACGTAAGTTTTTGGTGATGCAAATTGATGATAGAGTTTCTTTAACACAATTTTTTTAAATTTTTATCTTATTCCAAGTGAGTCCGAATAATAAATGAGATTATAAATGGAATAAATACAATTATAAGCAATAAAACTCCAAGCATTAACAATAAAAGGTTAGAAATTTCAAAACCAAAGTTTGCATTTAAAACAATCTTGCCTAATAAAATTAAAATTGGAAATAAAAGTGGCATTGTTATTAGTGCACCCAATACAGAGCCCTTATTGAGACTTAATGAGTTACCTAATGCAAAAAGGTTAATAAAAATATATGTAGAAATGAGCATGGATGGAAGAGCGATATAAATAGATGATATCGCGCCTGTCATACTTACAGAAAAAAATGTTCCTAATAATGATATTGGAATGCCAATTAATAGCCAATAGATAAATATCTTGATTAGTACCATTGAAAATAGCGAATCATTTGCAACACTGAAGTTTTCTAAAGTACCATCTTCATAATCCTCTAAAAAGATACCCTCAACTGAAACCATTACTGTTAAAAGACTTGCGATCCATAAAATAGAATAAAAAACATTTTTTAAATCATCGCTCGCTAGCTCAACGGTTAAAGGGAATGAGATTGTAATTAGAAGAAACACCAAAATAGGGCCAAGCCAGGCTCTTAATTTTTTACGCAGCTTAAATAGTTCTAATTTAAATAAAGCAAACATTACAAGCTTCCAATTATTACTTCACTACTAGGGAGTTCTAGTGAAATATGGGATGTATAAATAATTGATTTATTTTTACCTAGTTCTGCAGTTAAAAAATCGTTAATAAGGCTGCGGGTTTGATCATCCAGACCTACGCAAGGCTCATCTAAAATAATCACACTGGATTGATTAAGAAATATTCTTACAAGTGCCAATTTTTTTTGCTGACCATAAGATAAATTACCTACTAAAAGATCATCCTTGTGATCCATATTAAGGTCTTTTAGTATTGATTTGACTTTAGGATGCGATATATCTAATCCATGAAGATGTAAATTATCTGTCACTGATAGATGGTTTTTAAGAACATTTTTATGACCTAAAAACACTTTATCAACCTCCTCACTCCAGATAACTTCTCCTTTATTAGCAGAGGATATCCCAAGTAAAATTCTTAATAATGAAGATTTTCCAGAGCCGTTGCTGCCCTTTACATGAATAGCTTGACCTTTAAATAAATTAAAAGAAAGATTCTGAAACAACCTATTTTGATTAATAGAAAATGAGATATTTTTTACTTCTAACATAGTGCTGCCTGACATTAGAGCAATGATACCTTAGATGAACTTCTAGATGTTAATGCGGCTAAAGGCTTTTGAGGATCAAGTCTTGAATAGAGTCTCTTTGATATTTCAGTAAAGTAATCTGGTCTAAATTTACCCATTCCACCTATTGAGAAATATAGATCCTTAGTAAAATAAATTCCTTGCTCAATTGATGGAGTTGTTTTTATAAATGTATTTAATTTTTTAAGATTAGATGATACTTTATCTTCAGTTTGAGCTAGGTTAAACCAACCCCAAACAGGATAATTAATCATAGCCATTTTTTTCAATGACATTCTATTATTTTTTTTTGGTGAGGAACTTGGAGGTAGCAATACGATTATTGATCCAAGGCTATCAGCAATAACGTTATCTAGTGTTTCTACCAATGATGCATAGTCCTTAAACCTTAAAAAGATGCATTCCTCATCTTTGTCGACCTTAAACTTTTTGAGCTTGGCAAGTCTCGAATGAGAGCCAAGAACTATATAAGTTACTAATTCTTGGCTCAAGATTTTAGATCTTAGCTAAAGCTTGCTCATAGTCAGCAATAATGTCATCAATGTGTTCTAAACCAATGGATAATCTAACAAAGCCAGGCGTAATACCTGCTGATAAAAGCTCTTCTTCATTAAGCTGGCTGTGCGTAGTACTTCCAGGATGGATTGCTAGACTTCTTGCATCTCCGATGTTTGCAACGTGATAAACCATCTCTAATGCATTAATAAATTTCTTTCCAGCTTCTATTCCACCTTTTATTTCAAAGCCCATTAAACCGCCATTACCGCGAGTTAAATATTTTTCCGCTCTTTCTTTTGAATAACCATCCATTACAGAGGGATAAATAACTCTTTCAACAGATTCATGATTAGATAAGTATTGAGCTACCTTCTCTGCATTACTTGAATGCTCGCGCATTCTTAAGGCTAGAGTTTCTAAACCCTGAATAAACATAAAAGCATTAAACGGACTCATTGCTGCACCCATATCTCTTAAAATAGTTGTTCTTGCTTTAAGAATATATGCAATAGGACCTAAAGGCTTTACAGCCTCTGACCATATCGCTCCTCCATAAGAAGGATCAGGTGTATTCATAGCAGGCTGTCTCTCAGGAAAAGCTTCCCAATCAAAATTACCACTATCTACAATAATTCCACCGATAGAAGTTCCATGACCTCCAATAAACTTAGTAGTTGAGTGAATTAAAATAGCAGCGCCATGCTCAAAGGGCTTACAGATAACTGGTGCAGCTGTATTATCAACAATTAATGGAATTCCTAGCGGTCTTCCTATTTCAGCAACTTCTGATATAGGAAATACCTCAAAACTTGGATTAGGTAAAACTTCACCATAGTATGCTCTAGTTTTATCATCAGTAGCATTAGCAAAATTTTGAGGATCAGCAGGATCTACAAAACGCACATCAATACCCATATCAGACATTACATTTTTAAATTGATTATAAGTACCACCATACAAATGTGATGATGCAACAATATTATCGCCATTTTTTGCAAGATTCTGAATTGCATATGCTGATGCAGCTTGACCCGAAGCAACAGCCAAAGCACCAACTCCACCTTCAAGAGCAGCAATTCTATCTTCTAGAACTGCACATGTAGGATTCATAATTCTTGAATAAATATTGCCTAACTCTGATAAAGAGAAAAGATTTGCAGCATGATCGCAATCATCAAACTGAAAACTACTAGTTTGATGGATTGGAACTGCTACTGAATTAGTATTTTCATCTTTTCTCCAGCCTGCATGAAGTCCGATCGTTTCTGGGTGTATGTATGTTTTACTCATTGTTTATCTCCTAAATAATAAATTTATTAAAGATGCAGCTTGCTAAAACATTTATTAGCAAGATTTAATAATCTGCACGCTAAAATTTGTGATGTCCAATTATATACAATTTTAAAACATTAAAATAATTTTTATTAGAACTAACAATAGCAACTTAATTTCAAATCTTTATAATGATCAAGTTAATTAATATTTAAAAATAAAATGGCTAAAAAATATGTAAATTTCCGTGTCGGCGGAACACCCCAAAAAGAGACAGAAGACTATACTGTATGGACTAATGATCTTTTAAAAAGAATTATTGCAAGTAAGACGGTTATCCAGCCTGCAAAATCGACTACTGGGCATAAATTAATAAACTCTGATGTTGCTTATGTCATAACAAATGGCAGAGGAACAATGGAAATAGTTGAATACATGAATGATGAAGACGGTCATGGATCCAATCCATCTTTTGGTGTTCAGCATAAAGATTCTTATGCTTTATCTAATGGAGATGTCATTCTAGTTGAGTCTGGAGACTATTGCAGAATCATTAACGATTCTGACCATGATCAATTAACTTATATAAGAATATTTGATAGAGAGGGTTGGAGACAAGACGAGTCTTAAATTTCTAAATATAATTTAATACAGTGAAAGATAAACTAGGGATTTTCTTTTCAGGACTTTGTGTAGTTCATTGTATTGCAGTGACCTTAATACTTATCCTTGGAGGAGCTGATTACTTTAATTTTTTAGTTTCTACTGAGTATCTTATTCACCCTCTTCTTCTAATTATCGTAGTTCTAATTGGAATGTTTAGTTTTCCTAGTGCTTATAAAAATCATGGAAATAAATATCCTATTATTCTTGGAGTATGTGGATCTTTTGTTTTATTTATAGCTTTATTTTCTCCAGATATTTTTGAAACACTTTTTACAATTATAGGTGGTGTAGCTTTGATTTATGCTCACCTCTGGAACTACAAATTATCTCATTAGTGATCAATAAGTTGAGAGCTTAAATTTTAGCTTTAGTAATTTAGAAATTAATCTTGGCAACTAGTGGGATATGATCAGAGACTCCCTCTAACGTATCTACATCAAAACCTACTGGCTTAATGTTGTCTTTATCCATGTTAATAGATGTTGTATGAAGCTTAATACTTTCAGGTATAAATGAAATATTTCTTCCCTTAGAAACAAGGATTGCATCTAGAAATGACCAGTCATTATTAGGAGCATAATAGTAGGTACCTTTGCAGCTATTGCATCCAACATGATGCGAGATTTCCCAGAATATTTCTTGATTATAAAAAGTATTTCTACTTTTTGCCTCTGTTCTTATGACGTTGAAATCTCCAAGAGCAACTGAGGGCTCTTTGTTATCTATAAGTAATTGATTTAAAGCAATAAATGCTGATTCACGCATTTGAAAATTAAGATATGGAGCGGGAAAATGAACCCCGTAAAATCTTATATTTGTACCATTTATATCTATTAATACATCTAAAATAGGTCTTGAATCTTTATTGCTAAATTCGCCGCTAAACTTAATATAATGAAGGCTAGAATCTTTGATTGGAAATTTTGATATAACAGCGTTATCAATACCCCTGTAATCATTACCTTCCAATAATTTATAGTCAGAATAACCGTAAGGTTCTAATAAATTAAACAACTGCTGGAGAACATTATTATTCTCTATTTCCTGGAACACTATTACATCTGGACCAGAGTTTTCATATGCAATTATTAAGTTTAATATATTATTTAATTTGGCATCTTTAACTTTCTCATTCCAGTCTAAATATAAACATTCATCCTTCCATACCTGCACTCTAATTCTTTTACAAGATTGCTTATGTTTGTTTAATTGTTTTTTTGATAACGGCAAAAAAGCTTTATCATCTTTTTTAAAGTCATCCTGGGTATCAAAAAGATTCTCAACATTAAAGGACATGACGCTAAAAGAATCAGCTTGAAGATTTTCAATTGAAAAAATAAGAAGGGTTAAGTATATATATTTGTGCATGATGTTTTAATAGTTTAGTTTATAAAATTCTAGATCTGTCATCATTTCACAAAATCTTGTAGTAAATTTTACTGCTTCTACGCCATTAATAACTCTATGATCATATGAAAGGGAGATAGGAAGTATACTAACTTCCTTCACGTCACCATTAATTATTTCTAGAGCTTTAAATGTTTTTGAAATACCCAGTATTCCAACTTCGGGAGGATTGATAATCGGAGTGAAGAACTTTCCTCCAATAGCTCCCAAAGAGGATATTGAAAAAGTTGAACCCTTTAATTCATCAACTTTGAGTTTCCGATCCTTTGCAGCATTAGCCATTCGACCAATTTCTTCTGAAATTTCTATTATAGAAAGCTTATTAGCTCCTTTTATATTAGGAACAATGAGCCCTTTGGGTGTATCAATTGCTATACCTACATTGATATAGTCCTTAAAGACAATATTTTCAGTATTTTCATCCAAAGAGGAGTTCATTAGAGGGAATTCTTCTAGAAGACTTGCTGCAGCTTTAACAAAAAAAGCTAGGGGTGATATTTTAAGACCAGATGCTTTATTTAAATCTGTTCTAAGTGACATCAATTCATCAATATTAGCTTCATCATGCTGAGTTACATGAGGAATATTTCGCCAAGACTGTTGAAGGTTTTCAGCTGAAGTTTTCTGAAACTTAGTAAGGGGCTCCGTCTTAATTTCACCCCATTTTGAAAAATCGACACTTGGATTTTTAGAAAAAGTTTGAGCCTTTGGATCTAGTCGTTGTTTTACGAAGTGGTGAAGGTCCTCTTTTAAAATTCTCCCTCTAGGACCTGAGGGCGCTACTTCATTTAGATTGATTCCAAATTCTCTTGCTAATTTTCTTACTGCAGGACCAGCGTAAATACTACCAGTATAATTAATAGTAGCACTAGCCTCACTAGGCTTGTTTACAATAGCTTGTTCTTCAATTAGTGGTGAAACTTTTTCAACTTTTTTTTCAATTAAGGTTTCCTCTTTAGCAACTTCCTCAACAACAGCTTTTTCAGCCTCAATCTCAAGAAAAATTACTCCTTCATTTACCGTATCGCCATTGCTAACTTTTATGTCGATAACTTTTCCAGATACAGATGCAGGAATTTCCATGGCTGCTTTTTCGGACTCTAAAACAATAATAGAGTCATCTTTAGTTACCATATCTCCTGGTTTTACACATATCTCTATAACTTCTACATCTAAAGCATCTCCCAGATCTGGAATTTTTATCTTCTCAATAGTCATCTAAACTTCCCATGGATTTGGTTTAGCTGGATCAACTTTTATATCTTTATAAATATCATCAAGTAATTCTTTGGAAATCTTGGATTCATTAAACAAGGTAAATGCTGTTAGCCTAACAATATGATTAGTATTGATTTCAAAAAATTCTCTAAGCTCTTCCCTTGAATCACTTCTACCAAAACCATCAGTTCCAAGAACTGCGTATGATGAGTGTATATATGGTCTAATTTGATCAGCATAAACTCTCATATAATCAGTAGTCGCAATAACGGGAATGTCATGATCACCAAAGCATTTGTCTATATGAGTTTTTTGCTTTTCTTTATGAGGGTTTAATTGATTATATCTTTCTGCCTCCATTCCATCTTTTCTTAATAAATTAAAACTAGTTGCGCTCCATACCTCAGCATTAATTGAATATTTTTTTAGCGCTTCTTGAGCTGCTATAGATTCTTTAAGAATAGCTCCTGATCCAAGTAAACGAATTTGCGGCTTGCTACATGTGCTTACTTTATATAAACCCTTGATAACATCCTCTTCTATACCTTTAGGTTGCTCAGGTTGTTCATAATTCTCGTTAGTAACTGTAATGTAGTAGTAATAATTTTTTTGTTGGACAAACATCTTGTCAATACCATCTTTAAAGATGATGGCTAGCTCATATGCATAAGCTGGATCATAAGATAAACAATTAGGAATAGTGGATGATAAAACATGGCTATGACCATCTTGATGCTGCAAGCCCTCTCCATTTAAAGTAGTTCTTCCTGATGTAGCACCAATAAGAAAACCTTTAGCTTGCGCATCACCAGCTGCCCAAGCTAGATCATGGATTCTCTGAAACCCAAACATTGAATAAAAAAGATAAATTGGAATCATAGGTAGATCATAATTTGAATAGGCGGTAGCTAAAGCGAGCCAAGCTGAAAATGAACCCGCTTCTGTAATTCCCTCTTCAAGCATTACGCCTTCTTTTGATTCCTTGTACCACATGACTTTATCTGCGTCTTCAGGCTCATATTTTTGCCCTTCTGAGGAATAAATACCTATTTGTTTAAATAAACCTTCCATTCCAAAGGTTCGAGCCTCATCAGGCACTATTGGAACAATCCTTTCACCTATATTTGAATCTTTTAATAAGCTTGTCATAAGCCTTACAGTTGCCATGGTAGTAGAGACTTTTCTGTCACCCATACCCTTAATAAGAGGTTCGAAATGCTTTTCATCAGGCATCTTAAGTTTCTTTATCTTATTTCTTCGTCTTGGTATGAAACCACCAAGCTTTTCACGAGTTTTCTTCATATAAAGTATTTCAGGCGAATTCTCTGGTGGTCTAACGTAAGGTAATGATTCAATCTCATCATCATTAACTGGAATATCAAAGTTATCTCTAAACGCCTTTATATTTTCTAAAGAAAGTTTTTTGACTTGATGGGTAGTATTGTCAGCCTCTCTTGAGCCTATGCCGTAGCCTTTTGTAGTTAAAGCTAAAATAACTGTTGGTGCTCCTGAGGAATTAACAGCCTTATGATATGCAGCATAAACTTTATAAGGATCATGCCCGCCTCTATTTAATTTATATATATCTTCGTCGGTAAGGTCATCTACCATTTCCAAAACGTCTGGATTTTTTCCAAAGAAATTTTCTCTTGTATAGGCGCCGCCTTTAGCTTTGTAGTTTTGTAATTCTCCATCAACTACATGGTCCATAATTTCTTGGAGCTTCCCTTCTTTATCTTTCGCAAATAATGCGTCCCATTTTCTACCCCATACAACCTTGATAACATTCCAACCAGAGCCTCTAAATTCTGTTTCTAATTCTTGAATAATTTTTCCATTTCCTCGCACGGGCCCATCTAGTCTTTGAAGATTACAATTAATTACAAAAATTAGATTTTCAAGCTTCTCTCTGCCAGCTAAACCTATTGAACCCTTTGATTCAGGCTCATCCATCTCGCCATCACCACAAAAAACCCAGACCTTTCTATCATTTCTAGGTACAAGACCTCTTGCTGATAAATATCTCATAATATGAGCTTGATAGACACCCATAATAGGACCAAGCCCCATCGAGACTACGGGAAACTGCCAATAGTCTGGCATGAGCCAAGGGTGTGGATAAGAAGAAAGTCCTGGGCTACCAGCTTCTCTTCTGAAATTATCTAAATCACGCTCACTAAAATAGCCTTCGAGAAAGCTCCTTGCATAAATTCCTGGAGAAGAGTGACCTTGATAGTAAACCAGGTCCTCTAATTGATTTTCAGAGCCTCTAAAAAAATAATTAAAGCCCACATCATACAAAGTGGCAGAAGATGAAAAAGTAGCAATATGACCACCTAACTCTTCATCACCCTTATTTGCTCTTAAGACTAACGCTAATGCATTCCATCTAATTAAAGACCTAATACGGCGTTCCATAAAAAGATCACCAGGCATAGCAGCTTCTTCGTTTGAGGGAATAGTATTTCTAAAAGGTGTTGTTAAGTTGTATGTAGGGACTTCGCCTGCTGCAGAAAGTTTCTTAGCAAGCTCTGTAAGAAGGTAAGAAGCTCTCTCTGGACCAGCATTTTTAATAACAGAATCAATTGCTTCAGTCCATTCCTGTGTTTCGATAGAGTCTATATCTTTATTATCTTTATTCAAAAATACTCCTTTTTAAAATACAAAGTTATGGCAATTAATAACTCATTAATTATAATACTTTTAAAATTTAATATTAAAAAATTATGTCAGATAATCTCAAAAATTCCTTTCCATATAATGCTGAGCCTATAGAAATAACTGAAGAGATGTGTGATCTAAATGGTCATATGAATGTTCTTTATTACAACAAGTTATTGGGTTTTGCTTTTGGAAATTTTTATTCAATTGATATGGGCTTTTCTGATGAGTATTTTGATTCAGGATTCTCATCTTTTACCTTAGAAGATAACTACAGATATGCAAAAGAGTGTTTATTAGGAGAGAAAATATTACCTAGATATAGACTGCATAATGTTAATAAGAAACTTATTCACATAGCTGGGGTTCTAATAAATGAGAGTGGTGATGTCTGTGCCTTATATGAAACTGTTCTTGGACATATTGATATGAAGTCTAGAAAAACTTCAGAGATGCAAAATGATTTTCTAAACAACTTACTTTCAATCATGAAAGATAATACTAAGCATCCAATCAATATGGAGCTTAGACTTAAAATAAAAGATCTTGCATAAAAAAGCCCGGCATAAGCCGGGCTTTTAATTTATCTAATTTAAAATTAGAAATTCAATCCAAACTTGATTCCATAAGTTCTAGGATTAGCAAATGTTATATGAACACCTCCACCTGCTAAGTTACCGTTTGCAGTAACACCATGTTGAAATCTTTTGTCGGCTATGTTTTTAATAAAACCACCAACATACCACTCTTCAGATGCAGGAGTGAATGTAGCTAATATATCCATATATTGCGCTTCAGGAAGTTGGAATCTAGCAGAATTAAATAGATCTCCTTCTCTTTCACCTTTATGAACATATGTTAATTTAACGTCTGTTACACCACCTGATGTAGGGAATCTTTGTGAGATTGATAAGTTATAATCAAGATCAGATACCAAAGGAACTTTATTGCCTTCAAGTTGCTGCATAGCATCACTTGAGAAGCCAGCTAATGTTTGAACATCTCCTTGAAGATTATAAATAATACCAGCGTCTGTTAAGCCCCATTGCACCAGTGATGCGAATGAACCAAAAGCATTTCCTACAGCTGCTGCTGTTCCGGCTGCTGTAGCTGCATCCATGCCAGTCGCTTGAAGAATTCCTGCTAAAGCACTAGTTCCAAAACCAGAAGTGATCATAGTAGTAGCGTTATTTGGATTGTTTGGATCTCTTGCAACACCGTTACCCATTGCTGAGTCAGATGCTAAGAAGTTGAAATCAATTTCAGTATTATCTGTTAAGAAGAATTTCATTTGACCTTCAAAGCCTTTGTTCATGTAATCAAAAGTTCTATTAACAACACCAGCTCTTTCTAGCTGACCATATTGACCATTAGTAACATCAAATTCAAAGTAAGTTGCATTTAATAGTAATCTTCCGTCCATTAAAATATTTCTGATTCCAATTTCAGTATTGATAGACTCTTCTTCACCATAAGGTAAATTTATACCTAGCTCATTAGGAGATGTTCCACCGGCTTTTAGGCCAGTTGTATAAGATGCGTAAACCATAGTGTTGTCATTAACAAAGCGTTGAATTGCCATCTTGTATGTAAAAGCACTATTCTCTGATTGCTCTCTAGTTTGACCTGCATTATTTCTGTCATATGTAGGGTTGTATACATAATTAGGGTTAGTCACATCACCTAAAGTACTAAATATAGTACTTTCATAAGTATCATCGTTATATCTCATACCTAAAGTTAATTTAGTAGCATCGTCTATGTCATAGTAATACTCACCAAATAAAGCATTTGATTTAACTTTTGTATTTTGACTGGTAATTAATCCACCTAATTCATTTGGAAGCGTTCTATCACATAATCCACCAAGGGCAGCACATGTGCCTAGAGTATTTTGAGTGATTAGTCCTAAAGCAGCTGGAAGTCCAATCGCTGGAATTGCAGGAGCTACAGCACCAAATACACCACCGAATACTGACCAAAATGCTATTCCGCCTTTACCGTTCATAGCTCCACCAAATAAAGAAGCACTGTAAGGGTGAAGATCAAAAGATCTTAACATTTGATAACCAGCAGTTTGAAGGATGTAGTTATTAGCTCCATCATTTTCTCTCATATATAGACCAGCAGTAAAGTTATGCGGACCATCAAAATCTGAGATTAAATTAATTTCTGATTGTCTGTTGATGTCAACAGCTTGTGAACACTCCACAGATTCTGAACGATCAACCATTGCAGCATTAAAACACTGGAATTGAAGTTCCATTGCAGGAACAGGTCCAACCGCAGTAGAGAATGTTTCACTTGCAAACGAATGATCTTGATCATCTGTATGCTGATAGTCTCTTACTGAGTAAGAATATTTAGCTTTAAAAGTCATATCAGATAGTTCTTTTATGTACTCAATCTGTGAGTTTTGAACAACCTGTTGTCTATCCGGATCATGGTTTTTATTAACTCTATCAAGAGTTGAAAACTTTATAGTATTTGCATAAGAATCAAAGCTAGATGATGGTCTTAAAAACGTTAGAGAATCAACAAATCCAATAATAGTTCCAGCTTCATGAGCTGTTTGGCCTAATTGACCCTTTTGGAAAGGTGAGCAACCATAAAAAATATCCTTTTCACAGTATTGACCACCAATATTCATTCTATTGTCATCTGAAGAATATTCAGCAGTATTAAAACGCAATGAGCTTGAATCATCTAAATCCACATCAACTGATAATCTAATTGCATAAGAATCTCTTCCATCAATATCATTACCAGTTCCAATGTTTTTAACCCATCCATCTTTAACAAATGAACCATAAGCTAGTCTTGTTCTTACATTGTCACCAAACGGTAAGTTTATTGCTGTAGTAATTCTTTCTGATCCATAGTTACCCATTTCAACATTAATGTATCCACCAACTTCTGCTTCAGGTCTTGCAGTTACTAAGTTAATGAGTCCACCAACAACGTTTCTTCCATAAAGAGTTCCTTGAGGACCTGCAAGAATATTTACTTGCTCGACGTCAAAAAAACCAATTTCACCAAAAGCACTTCCTGCTAATGTATGGCCGTTAATAGCTGTTTGCACAGAAGAAGCAGTACCTGCTCCAACCGCAGCACTAGAAGCTCCTCTAATAGTATATAAAGATCCTGAACCAAGAACATTTTGGTATGAGAATCCTGGAACTAATTCAGCTAAATCCTGAACTTCAGTTACTCCGGCGCTATCAAGAGCGTCAGCTGAAAGAGCTTGAACTGAAAGCGCAATATCCTGAATAGATTCAGATTTTCTTGTCGCAGTTGTGAGAATCTCTTCAACTTCCTGAGCAAAAAGATTTGTCGGTATTAATAAAAACATTGATGCAGTAGCACCCAATAGATATCTTAATGATATGTTCATACTTGGTTTCCCCTTTGTGTATATGAAAATTATCGCTATATTCTCATAAAAAGAGCTCTTAGTCATAAAAAAATAGATTTAAATTTTAGGTATAAAAGATAGGTTTAAAAACTACACTAATGGATCATATCCACTTTTACTCCAAGGGTGACACCTTGAAACTCTTTTAAAACTCAACCAAGAACCTTTTATTGGTCCATATTTTTCTATAGCTTGAATTGAATACTCTGAACATGTAGGGGTATATCTGCAACTAGGGCCCATCAATGGAGATATTAAATATTGATAGCTTTTAACAAGCTTTATAAAAAAACTTTTAAACACTATTAGCTTTATAAACTATGAGGTGATTTTGACTCATTAGAAATTTCATCGATTATATTATCAAGATCATAGGAGATATTTTTATCACTTCCTAGGCGTCTTACTGAAAGGCTTCTTTCCTCAGCCTCTTTTTTGCCTATGACCATGATAACGGGAACCTTTGCTGCGCTATGTTCTCTAACTTTATAACTAATTTTTTCATTTCTTATATCAGTTTCCACTCTTACGCCTTTTGATTTTAAGAGTTGAGCGACCTCGTCTACATAAGAATTAACATCAGAGATGATTGAAGCTACAACAACTTGACGAGGAGCAAGCCATAGAGGCAATCTGCCTGAATAGTTTTCTATTAAAACACCAATAAAGCGCTCAAAAGATCCCAATATTGCTCTATGTATCATTACAGGTCTGTGTTTAGAGCCATCTTCACCTATATATTCGGCATCTAATCTATCTGGTAAATTAAAATCTGCTTGAAAAGTGCCGCATTGCCATTCACGACCTATGGCATCAGTTAAAACAAAGTCGAGCTTTGGTCCATAAAAAGCACCATCCCCTTCTTCTAGGGTATAAGGAAGATTTAGTTTTTTAATTGCATTCTCTAATGCTGCTTCTGCTTTATCCCAAACCGCATCAGAACCAACTCTTACTTCAGGCCTTGTAGATAACTTAATAGAAAAGTCTGCAAAACCTAAGTCTTGATAAATGCTTGAAAGTAGTTTTATAAATATTGCTGTCTCTGATTCAATTTGAGATTCAGTACAAAATATGTGGCCATCATCTTGAGTAAATCCTCTAACTCGCATAAGACCATGCATAGTTCCTGATGCTTCATATCTATGGCATGAACCAAATTCTGCTAATCTTAAAGGTAGATCTCTGTATGATTTAAGTCCTTGGTTGTATACCTGAACATGGCATGGGCAATTCATTGGCTTGAGAGCATTTACTCTTTTTTCATTAGCATGCTCTTCATCTATTTCAGTGATAAACATATTCTCTCTATACTTATCCCAATGACCTGATGCCTCCCAAAGTTTCCTATCAACAACTTGAGGTGTTTTAATTTCTTGATAGTCAGAGTTATTTAATCGATAACGCATATAGTCTTCTAAAGCTCTATATATAGTCCAACCATTTGGATGCCAGAAAACCATGCCAGGTGCCTCTTCTTGAAAATGAAATAAGTCCATTTCTTTCGCAAGTTTTCTATGATCCCGTTTTTCAGCTTCTTCAAGCCTAAGAAGATAGGCATTTAATTCTTTATCTGATTTCCATGCAGTTCCATAGACTCTAGTTAACATCTCATTATCTGAACTACCACGCCAATAAGCTCCAGCCAGCTTGGTAAGTTTGAAAGCTCCAATATGTTTTAAATTAGGTAAATGTGGTCCTCTGCACAAATCAATAAAGTCTGATTCGCCTTGCTGATATATTTGAAAATTATCTTCTTGGTCTGAGTCATTAATAATGTCTACTTTATAATCTTCATGTTTTGCCTTAAAAATCTTTATAGCTTCTTTCTTCGTATTTAAAGATTTACTAATCGAATCACCTGAAGCAATAATATTACGCATTTCGTTCTCAATTTTAGGCAAGTCATCAGATGAGATAGCTTTTTCAGTTAAGAAGTCATAATAAAAACCATCATCAATGGTTGGTCCAATAGCTAGCTTTGAATTTGGATATAGGTTTTTAATTGCTCTTGCTAGAACTTGAGCAGTTAGTGTGTGACGCATTATTTCCAATCCTTCATCAGAATCTATAGTTACAATAGATACTTTTGAGTCATCGGTAATTGGGTCACATAAATCCCTTTGGAACCCATCAACTACTACTGCAATCGCTGCTTTTGCTAGACCTGGTCCAATATCATTAGCTAAATCAAGTCCAGTTGAGCCCTCTTCAAGCTCTCGAATGCTTCCATCTGGCAGTGTAATGTTCATATCGATAATATTATATAGGTAAATACACAACTGTATTAGTTGAAAGTATCATTATAAAAACTAATGTTGTCACCATGGGTCCAAGATAAACTCTGCCCGTCATATAGAAAAAATATCTATTAAAATAAGGAAGGATGAACATCATAGGAACAATTGCAAATAGTAAATTTACACTTAGCCAATTAGTTGTCCAGAAAACAGTTCCTGTTCTTGCAAAAGTTACGTATTGAATAAAAATTATTAAAAATAGTCCCAATGAGTTTGCAATTCCTGCAATTAGCATAGATTTCCATTCTTGTTGCCCCTCTATTCTCATTGCACCATTAACTCTTAATGAATTAGAAAAAAAGAAAATAAAGAATAACGGAGCATACATTGCTAATACTAATAACATTTCAGGTTGAAATATCCTTACGCCCATAAACCAGAATCTATAATCAACATGAAAAATAGAATAAATTAGAAATAAAAATATGTAATAAATGCTAAAAACTAAAATAGACAAGGCTAATGTTTTTATTATGTAGTTCGTATTTGCTTCAAGACCCCATGATGCAGATGAAACTCCATGTTTTTTTCCAAAGAGTTGGTACGAAAGCGTAAATAAAAGCAAACCTACGAGCCCATTAAATGAAGCCCACAACATAACAGAATTATTCATTCGCTGAGGATAGAACCATGTCATCTCTCGACTAGCGGCTGCTTGAAAAATACTCTTAGCAGCGTCGACCATTGGTATATAAGAGAAGCAAGCTATAGATGCTCCTAAGAAAAATATTAACCAAAAGACTGCTTTTGAGTTTCTGCTTTGTTTTGGAAGTGCGTCTGGTACGTCTTTTACGAGAGAGTTAAATATTTTTACTGACAATAAAAATCGTGATAGCGGAATCAACATAACCATTGCTGTAATCATCGATATTAAAGTCATTAGTTCTTTCCATTGCCAAATCTGATTTGATGAAGGCATGGACGAATTAAGATTAAAAACTTCTTCAAAGTACTCTATTTGATTAGCGGTAGCTATATTGTTGTAGGGTTGAAAAGGATGTATCAATTCCTCATTATGTATAACTCTCAAATTGCTGTCAGCTAAAGAACCATAATACCTTCCTAACTCAACCTCTTTAAGATTTTTCTTTCCTTTATTGATTCCCCAATTAATAACTCTCAATGACTCAGGTGCAATTTTCATATTTGATGCATCCCAACCTGATAATTCATTTCTAAAAGCTCCTTCATCATACAAAGCGTAACTAACGCCTACATTAGAACGAATATCCTTAAGGACCTTATCTTGCAGAGTTAAAACATACCCAGATACAAAAACAGAATGAAGTTTACTTGGCTCATTATTTTTAATAGCCTCTTTGCCAAAATAATTTGCTCCTCTGATAGCGGCATTTCCACCCATAGAGTGACCTGTAGATGCAATTTTACTAGTATCTATATAATTTAAAAAATTTCCAGAATGTGCTTGTTCAACTAAGTAAAACATTCCATAACCTTCGGTCGTTGCTGATCGTTTACTTCTTGAGGAGCTGGAAAGACCTTGCGCATAGGGATCAATAAGAGCTATAACCATACCTCTTCGAGATAATTCTATTGCAATATTTGATAAAGCTTCTTTTGATCTTTGGAATCCAGGTACCACAACTATAAAAGGCAGTTTATTTTCTTTAGTTGCAAGATTGGGTTTGTATAAATCAAAAACTAAATGTTGCCCTTTTTGGGTAGATAATTTTACTGAATTAACTTCTACACGACCAAAGTCTGATTGAATTAATGAAGCAATTAAGCTACACACCAATATGATGGAGAAGCAGGTAAAAAGGAATCTTGTATTTGAATATTGTTTCATTTTATTTGTAGTTTATTTTACTTGAATTCATGAATACGCACTGCTAGTCTTAGTTAATTATTTTATTTAGGAGACATTATGGAAGTTTATATTATCTTAGCCTTGGTTCTAGCACTACTTCAAATTTGGATTATCCCATTGGTATTAAATTCAAGTAATCTTGAATGGATGCTCTCAAATAGGGAAGAGGTTTTAGATGACTCACCAATGCTTATTAGATCGAGAAAAGCTTATGCGAATCTTCAAGAGACTTTGCCTATATTTTTAGCTTTAGCTCTTTTATCAATGATTAAAGGAATTGATGTTACAGATATGGCATGTTGGTGGTTAATCTTTAGAGGAGTTCATGGTATTTCATATATGGTAGGAGCAACCTACATGAGAACTCTTTCTTGGTTTGGAGCATTAGGAGCGCTTATAGGTATGGCAGTCCAAATTATTCAATTTTCATAAGAAATATATACTTAAAAGGCACCTTCAAGGTGCCTTTTTTATGTTTTATACCTTTATATATTGGCACGTAAATTGCTTGTAAAGTAATGGAAGCTTAATAAAGCTTGCAAAATATCTAATACTAATTAGTATTTTATATACATCATTTTTTTGGAGAAACAAATGAATAAATTAAAAGCCACCCTAGCGCTGCTATTTGTTGCTACTACTGGAGTAACTTTTGCTCAAGAAGTTGAAGAGATAATAGTGACAGCTAATAAAAGTGAACAAACAGTTCAAGAAATACCTATGAATATTTCAGTGATTACCGCTGGAGATATTGAAGATCGTGGCATTTCAAATCCTGAGGATTACTTGAGGACCCTTGCTGGTGTCTCAACGCCTGGAGGAGATTCATTTTTTATTATTAGAGGTTTAAATACTTCTGCTGCTCAAAGAAGTTCCGGAACAACCAATGTTTACACTGATGAAGTTAACATGGCTATGGTAAATATTTTTGATGTTGAAAGAATTGAATTACTTAGAGGACCTCAAGGAACTCTTTATGGCTCTAATGCTATTGGTGGAACTTTAAGATACATAACTAAAAAACCAGATCCTTCTGGTTTTGATGCTTCGGTTGAGTTTATAGCTGGTAGTAAAAAGTTTGCCTCCAAAGCTGTAAAAAATCTTAACGCAATGGTTAATATTCCATTAGCGGATAATTTAGCTATGAGAGTTATTTCTACTTCATCTTTTGATCCTGGAATATATCAAAATGTTATGACTGGCAATAAGTCAGTTGGTGATGAAAAAGATGAACAAAAAACTGCGACTTTGGGTTATATGGATGGTCCTCTTAGTGTCATGGTTAGGTATAGTGAAAAATCAAGAAAAGATAATGGTGTTCAGGAAACAGGAAACTCTTCCAAGCCAGGCTCAGCAGATGTTTATGACCCAAATTGTACTACAGATCTTTCTTATTTCTATAACTGGGATGGCTTACCTAATTGCTCAAGAGTAGCTTCAATAGCAGCAGAGATTGGTGTTGATACATCTGGCTATAATCCTCTTTTATGGTTTGCAGATGCAGCAGATGAGATTGGAATGACTGATATGAGCATGCTTGCAACAACAATTACTTACGACTTTGATATGTTTACAGCCACATTAGTTAAATCAAGTTCTGAAACCAATGTATTTGAAAAAACTGAATGGGGAAGAATTGATATGGATGACCTCTACAGTTCTCCACTATATAACGTTTCAACTAATGAGAGAGATACCACTGAATTAAGGATTTCTTCGAATCCTGGAACTATTGAATGGGTTGTTGGTTATTACAAGGATGAAAAAAGAGGCCTACCTGGTAATAGACAGGATCAATTTGGTATAAGCGATGCAGCATACGATTACATAGCAAATATAATTATGGGCTACACAGGCTCAGCACCAACAGAATACCTTCCTTGGCAGAATTATAATCCTGGATATCCTGGATGGGATAATTCAAGGCTATATTATGGTTTTTATAGTTATGGTGATTATGCTGATGAAGAAGCATTTTTTGGTCAGCTTACTTACAACATGGATAAATTTGAATTCACTGCAGGAATAAGAGATTACGAATTATCTGATGGATTTAAAGGAGAAAACTATGGTGTTTTTTACGAAGGTGAGTACGCTTGTGATGATGTAGATCAAACAGGGCCTGATGGCATTTCATGTGGTCAAGAGTCAGGATCTGAATCAGATTCAAGACCTAAATTTACAGCTAGTTATATGCCAAATGATGATCTTACTTTTTTTGCAGTAAGCTCAGCTGGCTATAGAACTGGTGGTAATAATGCTGCTTTACCTTATTTTTGTGCAGAAGACCCAGAGGCAGCTAGTTCATTTAAGAGAAGGTACACATCTGACAAAGCTGAAAATACTGAATTTGGTGTTAAAGCTAGAGGTAATGGTTTCTCTATAAATGCTACATATTTCCATATTGATTGGACTGATATTCAGATTATTGTATCTCCAGCATGTGGTTGGAGTTACTACTTCAATGGAGCTGAAGCAACCTCGCAAGGTATAGAGTTAGATGTATCTTATGCCTTAGCTGATAATTTATATCTAGACTTTACTGGAAGCTCAATGACAGCGGAAACAAATACTGACATTGTTAGTTTAGGAGCATCTAAAGGAGACAGGTTACCAAATACAGTAGAGAAGCAATACAACATTGGTCTTACCTATGAATACTCATCACCATTAATGGGGCTAGCTTCATTTGTAAGAGCTGATTATCTTTACTACGGCGATAGTTTTGCTACTTTTGAACAAAGCGAAAGTATGTTTTCTCCTGATTACACTAAACTTAATATTAACTGGGGTATGGAGATAGATGAGAATAATAGTATTCAGTTATCTATTGATAATGCTACTGATGAGAGAACTGAAGCCTTTAAGTATTCAGTAAGCTCACCTAGCTGGAGACCTAGAGATTATATGCAGTGGATACCACCAAGAAGTGTTACTTTTAGTTATAGATATAACTATTAAAAACTCAGGTTAATTTAAAAATGCTGGTTAGTACCAGCATTTTTTTTGTCTACTAAATACTCTTCCAGATAGTTCCAGAAGAAGTATCCTCTATTTCTATTCCCATAGAGCTTAGCTGGTCTCTTATTAAATCAGCTGATTTAAAATCTTTATCAGCTCGGGCTTTATTTCTAGATTCAATTAATTCATCTATAGCTTCTGGATCGATAGTGTCTTCAGTTATACCAATTTTTAACCAACTACTTGGATCTTCTTGAAGTATCCCTAATATATTTCCAGATGATAAAAGACTAACCTTGATATCCTTCTTTTCATCATCTGTTTTACTAGAAATATCACCAAGTAAGGTATTTAATTCCATCAAGACTTTTGGTGTATTGAGGTCATCACAAAGGGCTTCAATAATATTGCTAGGAGGATTACTTAAATCGGCCTCACCTAATTCTACATTCTCTAAATCTCGGAGGATCCTATACATCTTATCTAGTAATTTTTTTGCCTGATGTAAGATTCCATCATTCCAATCGAGACCTTGTCTGTAATGAGATGATAACAATGCTAAACGAAGAACTTCTCCTGGGTAATCTTTTATAAGGTCATCCACTAATAGAATATTATTTAAAGACTTAGACATTTTTTCACTATTAACTGTAACAAAACCGTTATGCATCCAGTAATTAGAATAAGAGTTAGGATTCTCTATATCAGCACTAGAGCAGCAACTCTGTGCAATCTCATTTTCATGATGAGGAAAAGTAAGGTCTCTTCCACCGCCATGGATATCAAAAGGTAATCCTAAGGTTTTTTCAGACATTGCTGAGCATTCTGTATGCCAGCCAGGTCGACCAAAACCCCAAGGTGAATCCCATCCTGGTTGATCTTTCGAGCTAGGCTTCCAAAGTACAAAATCTGCTGGATCTTTTTTAAATGGAGCAATTTCAACTCTACTTCCTGCTATTTGCTCATCTCTATTCCTGTTTGATAAGAGTCCATAATTTGGGTATGAAAGAACATCGAAAAGAACGTGACCTTCTCTTTCATATGCATGATCTTTGTTTATCAAGTCTGAAATTAATTCAATCATTTCTGGAATATATTCAGTAGCTTTAGGTTGGATATCTGGAATTAGAACTCTAAGTTTTGCCATATCAGTATTATAAATATCTGCATATTTCTCAGTAATATCTTTAAAAGGAACATTGAGTTTATTTGCAGCATCAATAATTTTATCGTCTATATCAGTAATATTTGATACGTAGGTCACCTTTGGGTATAAATGTCTAAGAAGCCTTACGAGATTATCAAAGACTACTGCCATTCTTGCATTGCCTATATGAGCAAAATTATAAACAGTCGGACCACATGCATAAATTTTTATATGCTCAGGGTTTAAAGGCTTGAACTCCTCTTTTTTACCAGAAAGAGTATTATGTATTTTCAGTATCTGCACTATTTGCACCAGGTTCTATAGCTTCTAGATTTATTATATCAAGTTCTCTTAGCTGATTGAGTAATGGAAGAAGGGGCATCCCTCTTACTGTATATGAAGATCCATCTACTGATTTAAATAAATTACAGCCGAGTGATTCAAATTTATAAGCACCTGCAGCACCAATAGGATCTTCTGCTTGAACATAATTAATTATCTCTTGATCTGAAAGTTCGTGCATTGTCATGGTTGCATACTCTGAATACTTCCATACAGGTTTATTATTTTGATAGATACAAATACCACTGTATTGAAAATGAGAAGTACCAGAAAGTTTTTTTAGATTATTAATTGCATTTTCTTGAGTTCCAGGTTTATCAAATATTGTATTGTTATGAATACACATCTGATCTCCACCAATAACAAACGCTTCAGGAAACTGAGAACTAACTGCCGATGCTTTAGCTTCTGCTAATGCAATAACCTGCTCATTAAAGGGCAATGAGCATATTTTTTCTTTTAAGATAGATTCATCAACATCAGAAGTAACCACTTTAAAGTTTACACCTGCATCTTCAAGCATAACTTTTCTGCTGGCTGAGCCAGAAGCAAGAATGAGAGGCTTTTTAGTTTGAATAAATAAAGAAGCAGACCTATTGGTCATTAACTTGAAGCATTACCAGAAGCTATTAAGTTCATAAACTCAGCTCTTGTTTTAGGGTCTTGTTTAAAGAGACCTAACATTCTGCTAGTCACTGTACTTGCTTCTGTTTTATGAATACCTCTGGTTGACATACATTCGTGTGCAGCATCTATAACCACTGCAACTCCTCTTGGCTGAAGAACTCTTTCAATAGTATCGGCAATTTGAGCAGTCATTGTTTCTTGCGTCTGAAGGCGTTTCCCAAATATATCAACTACTCTGGCTAATTTACTTATACCTACAACTCTTTTGTTTGGTATATAACCAACATGAGCTATTCCTATAATTGGAACCATGTGATGTTCGCAATGAGATTCAACTCGAATATTTCTTACAATAACCATTTCATCATAACCCTCAACTTCTTCAAAAGTTTTAGCTAGGGCCGCTTCTGGGTCAATATTGTAGCCTTCAAAAAACTCAGTATAAGATCTTACTACTCTATCTGGGGTTTCAAGTAATCCTTCACGAGTTGGATCATCTCCAGCCCATGAGATTAAAGTTTTAACTGCTTCCATTGCTTCTTCTTTAGTAGGCCTGATAGTATCTGACATATTTTTTCCTAAATGTGTATTCTGTTTGATGCCATTTTATCTGATATGAGATTAAATAAAAGTCTAAATTGCATACCTTGGCTAATAATTTATATTAAATAAGGTTTTTAATAGGTTTTTCATTAATAATATTTAACAGATTTTTACAAAATAATTCATTCATCCTGATAATTGCATGTAATGAATGAGCTGAATCATGAGAGGAAATATAACAATTATCAGCATCCCATAAACCCGATTGATTGGGTAACGGCTCTACTTTAGTTGTATCAAGTGCTGCGCAGGCTATCTCACCTGAATTTAGCGCTTTTATTAGATCATCTTCATTTACTGCATTTCCTCTGCCTACATTAATAAACATAGCTGTATCTTTCATTAACGATAAAGTTTCTTTATTTATAATATTGTCATTTTCTTGGGAAGATGGAAGGCAGGCAATAACAAAATCTGCATGCGGTAGAAGCTCTAATGTTTTATCTGGGTGCTGAACTGAGTCTGCAAAAGCACATTCAAAAGTGGAGCGCTTAGTTGCAGTTACATTCATGCCAAAGCTTTTAGCTAATCTTCCAACTTCTTGACCAATACCACCATAACCAAGAATTAATATGCTTTTGTAGGTAAGCTCACCATCTCCACCCCAAGCCTCCCAATTAGTGTTTTTTTGTAATTCAATATGTTTATCAATTCTTTTAGTCCATCTAAGCATTTGAGCAAAAACATAATTAGCAATAGGTATTGCATGAATACCACTAGCATTTGCTACTTTTGCATTTGTTTTAAGAATATTCTGAATAAGTGGGCTATCGGTACCAGCATAACCGGTTTGGATAAAATCCATTTGTTCACAAAGTTTAATAAGTGGTTTTGCTATATCTGGATTTAAATCAGCCGCAAACATAAATTCATAAGTGAGAAAAAAAATATCACATTTTTCTATACCCTTCCATGAAGGGTTTGCAGGGTTATTGGGATCAATTGAAATTAATTCTATAGAAGGATCAACTTGTTTTATTTGATCACCAAAGAATTGCTTTGTGTTATTAGATACTAGAACTTTCATAATTAATCTGTGTCGATGTTCATGCTAATTTGTTGCTCAACCTTAAATCCAGCTTCTATATCAATAGGTTCAATTGCGTTAAGAGATTTTTTAGCCAAAACTAAAGAATGTCTTTCTTTGCCCGCTATTGTTTCTGCTAATCTAAAAGCAGCCTCATGAAGTTCCTCTATAGAGTCATGCAAAGATGTAATTGCGCCATATTTATTTGCCTCTTCAGCAGAAATTGGTTCACCAGTTAAAATCATCTGCCTGACAATATTTGAAGGAAATAATCTTGTCATATGCGCTGCACCTACTACGACCCTAAAGTTAATACCCGGAAAACCAAAATAAGCATCCTTCGAAGCTAATATAAAATCACCGGATGCAGGAATAAAAACTCCAGCACCTAAAGCATAACCATGACAGGCTGTAATTACTGGAATATTGCACATATGAATGCTTCTTGCTGCTTTCCAAAGATGATCCATTAAAGTGGGGACTAATTCAATATTGTCTCTAGTTTCAGCTTTATCAGCACCACCACAAAAACCCTTACCTGAAGCTGTTATAACTATAACGTTTACTGATTTATCTTCAGATAAATCATTTATAATATTACAAAGATTGAGCCATTGAGTTGAATCAATTGCATTAACTGGGGGGCAATCGATATTAATTTTGGCAATTCGTCCTTCTTTAGTATGATGAATTGGCATAAAGCTCCTTAATTTTTAATAAAGTATTTTAATTGTAACAATGTCAAAGATAAAAGCATTAATAAATCCTGTAACTCCCTTTCAGCAGAATGCTCCAATAATTTACTGCACTGAAACAAGAAAGTGTGCATTTGTAGATCCAGGTGGAGATCTAGAAATCTTGCTTGAAGCTGCAAAGCAAAATAACTTAATACCTGAAAAAATTCTTTTAACACATGCTCATATCGATCATGCTGGAGGTGCTCATGAGCTTTCAAGAATTCTTAATCTCAAAATAGAAGGTCCTCATAAAGATGATCAATTTCTAATAGATACTATTGAAGAGCAAGGGCGGATGATGGGAATACCAGCTAAGAAATTTATTCCTGATATTTGGTTTAAAGATGGTGATCAAGTAAGTGTTGGTAACTTAATATTAGATATTTATTTTTGCCCAGGACACACACCTGGTCATATAGTCTTTGTTCATAAAGATTCAAAATTTGCAGTTGTAGGAGATGTTTTATTTAGAGGATCTATTGGAAGGACAGATTTACCTGGCGGCAATCATCAAGATCTGCTTAATTCTATTACAGCTAAGTTATGGCCACTTGGCAATGATATCGAATTTGTTTGTGGCCATGGGCCTGGATCAACTTTTGGACAAGAAAGGCTTGATAATGCTTTTGTATCAGATAGAGCTTTGAGCTAGAAAGTTAACCTAAAACCAATTTCAAAAGAGCTATCAAGAACATCGCTTGAGATAACTTTAATGTTTACAGCTGAATGCTTGCTAATATTAAATACTGCCTCTGCTCCAAATTTTCTATCCGTCTCATTGTTTAAGATAATTGAGACCTCTTGAGTGCAAACATCACCTTCTGCGCATTCAAAGTATGCAATTTCAGTTTCTTTTGAGAAGTCAGCAAAAATTTTACCTTCCCATGCATTACTATTACCGAATCTAATTCCTGCGATAACATTTGCTTGAGCGTCATCTTCAGAAAATTTATTAATGTCATTCTCTAAACTTGTAGATTTAACACCAACCTCTGCATAGATATCTAAAAAATTTTCGATGCTAAAAGACACACCTTTTGCAGAAACTGAATTTAAAATATCTCCTATACCGACGTGAGCACCAACTCTTACAGAATTAACTACTTTGTCATAAGTTTCAGAATCTAGATCTACACCATCAGCTCTTCTTTCTGCAACTGCATACAATGGCCCAGGAAGAGCCAAAGAAGCATTAAAAGCAATACCATCATCTTCTGCACTAATAAGACTAAATCCAAAAGACGTGTATTGATAATCGTTTGTATCTCTTCCAAACCTACCCTCTTCTGCAGCTGCTGCAGAAAATGATAATGTGGCAATAAGAACTAAGTAAATGTTTTTCATGTATAGATTATATCTTGATTATTGGATTAAAAGAATCTGTTCTAAAAACCATTATTGGTTAATTCTGCTTGTAAAGCAGCCTTTCTTAATTCAATAAACCTTTTGATCGAAACATCATTATAGTCACACAAGGAAGTTCCAGCGCTTGCATCTATAGCCGCAGGATTATAAACAAGCTCACACCCATCAGGCAATCCCGCTTCCGTTTCATTGATGGCTCTTTCAACTAATGCATTCCTTGCAGATAAGATGCTTCTAAGATTTTCCCAATCCATATGATTATTTAAAATTGACTTTATCTCTTTATAAAGTAAATCTTTATTCACTTGTTCAGCAAAAACAATATTCCATAAAATAGGATTAACGTTGCCAAGTTCTCTGCTAGTCCAGTCAACTTTTCCAGTTTCAGGAAAAGCATATGTTCCTGCAATATCCCTAAAAGCTGCAGACCAACCTTCATTTCCCCATGTAATAGGATGATTATTTCTAAAGACAAAGTCAAAGTCATTGACCATATAAATCCATTTTTCAGTAAGCGGATTAAAATAAAGATAATAATTATTAGCGACTCTCACATAGTGGTCAACTGCTCCAATAACTACTTCTGCAGCTTGAGCTTTTATAAACCCTTCAACATCAAATTGCTCTGCAAGCATAGATGCACTTGGATAAGTTTGAACAAAATTAATGAAGTCTTGAAGTAGTATTCTTCCATCAACGATGCTTTTTTTCTTTGATTTTAGGTCATAGTTTGGTTTATAGGGTCTAAATTGAGAGTCCTCACCATCATCATTAATATCAGAATTTACAAAAGCAGGATTAAGATAGTTATCACTTCCAAGCCACTCTTCTCTAGAATCTGGATCAGATTTTTCAACTCCAATCTGACAAAAGTTACTATCTCTATAGATAATTGTATCTTCATAAAATACGCAGTTAGGGTTAACCTCGGTAGATCCGGCTAAATCTCCTCCACCTATTTTAAATAAAAAACCATTTTTACCAAAAAATCTCTTTAAAAAAGGTTTATCTACCTGCTCTACCATTTGATAGACACCCATATTAAAAGTTTGCGGTAAAGAGTTCCCATAGAAATTTCCTTCACCAGTTATATAAAGTTCAACATTTGCATGAGCCACTCTAGATGCAGGGACTCCAATAGAATTTAAAATATCATGTGCTAAAAGTTCTCGCTGATAAGAAGGGTCATCTCTATTAAATCTAAAAGATATTTTTTCTAGATCCATAAATTCTCTCCCATCATTCTCTGGAACTTCCTCAAGATCTTTACCAATTCTTCCATAACAAGGATGGCCAGGAACTGCCCCAGGAACTCCTGTTGTATCTATACAAGAGTAAACTCCCTCATTCTCATCAAATTCTTCATCAAATTTAATTCCAAAACTAAAGCGTTTAGGTTTTGCAGTTAAGTTTCCGTCATCGTTGTAGTAAAAATATTCTGGCCATTGCCTGCTCGTATTGCCCTTCATCTTAAAACCAACTTTGTCATGTCTTTCAAGCGTATTACCCTCAGCATCAAGGTATTCAAAATCAACTTGTCTATATATTTCACTGTGGCTCCATGTATTCCATGTTGAAATATTTCCATTAGCATCGCCGTTGGTATATCTAGCTCTTTCTGTATCTAAAACAAATCTATTCCATTCATCGATAGTCATAGTTAGTCTTATTTTATGCATCTTGTCTAAAGCAAATAATGCAGCTGATGCATCTGGCTGACAGTTAGCGACTATAGTTCTATCTTCTGATCCAACAATTCCCTCCTCAGCCTCTAAAGTACATTCTTGTCTTCCTGGGTCTCTATCTACCTTAAGTTCATATGAGGATCCTGTTTTAAGTCCTGCTTCAAAAGAAAAAATACCATTTTCATCTATTGTTAAGAGCTCATCACTATCTAAGCACTCAGTATCACCATTGATAATAAAGCAGCCACTAAGTTCAAAATCCATATTCCTATATGCATCAATAGTATCCACTCCAATACTTATAAAAAAAATAGGTTGTGTAACAGTAAGATTAAAAGGTCCAATCGAGGCATTAAACTCTCCATCTGAAACTGTAATTGTTATAGCTGATGTAGAGCCAAGATCTTCATTTAATGGAATTCCAGCTAACAAGCCAGAAGAGGAATCAAAAGTTGCCCATGCAGGCATACCTATAATAGTAAAAGTTAGGATATCACCATCAGAATCATTTGCTGTAGGTAAGAAATTTAAAGACTCGCCTACTCTAATCTCAGATATGCTTCCAGAAATAGTAGGCATAGAATTTTGAATCACTGGTGCGGTAGTGCTTCCACCTCCTCCACCTCCACAAGAAATGAGGAAAATTAAAACCAGGGAAGTTTGAAAGAAATTATTTTTCATTAAGCAGGTCTTTTGCAGTATGCCTCAAAGTTATTTGCATAATGTGAAGCCATTGCTGCAAAGTATTTTTTATACATAAGTAGTAAGTGAATTGGTTATAGTAGATTCTAGAAAAAAACTCCTTCTTTTGCAAGAATGTCCTTTTTAGCTTGAACGCCTCCAATCCCACTATATCCTCCAATGGTGCCATCAGAATGTATTACTCTGTGACAAGGTGTAGCGATTGGGTTTGGATTTTTACCACAAGCATTAGCTACAGCTCTTGCTGCATTAGGTTTGCCTATTTTTATAGCAATTTGTTTGTAAGTAAGAGTCTTGCCTATGGGTATTTTATCTATTTCAGCCCATACAAGGATTTGAAAAGTTGATGCCAATTAACTTTTCTCTAGTGCTACCAGGCCATGCTCAATAACAAAGAAGATAACGGATTCTAAAGATTGATTATGATTATCTGATAGATCTTTCATCCTTTGTAGTTGTTCGTCAGTTATATCAATTGATTTGATTTCTGGATTAATAAATTTATTCGCCATTATTACTTAAGCCATTCACCAATCTGAGTTTCAGCAGTGGCTGCATCTGTCATTAATCGAGCGTATTTGGGAACATCCATACTTATCATATGCTCAGCAATTACTGATACTTCTATATCAAAATTAGCTAAGGATTCTGCCAGCTCTGTCTTAGCTTCAATATTTTCATTTTCAGAGACTAGTTTTTCAGAATAGTTATTAGTATTAAAAACTATTTGAGCTATAGCTAATAAGCCAGGCTGTTTCTCTTCAGCTGCATCATATTCGTCTATAGAATTTAGAATCCAGTAATGGGGTTTAGCAACTTTCTTTTTTGCATCCTCAAGATCTGGATAAAGCATTGCATGTGATTTATCTTTGTACCAAGTATCCTCATGCTGAATAATACATAACTCTTTTATAATAGAGATATATTCTTCAGTTGTTTCATCATTAGCTTTAAATGGAAGTCTCATAATTTTTTCTTAATTGTTTTTATTTTATTTATCTTAACAAAGATCAAAATAAAATTAATGGGTTATTTAAAATTTTCTATGTGAAAGTCCTGAATATCAGGATCTACCATGGCATCACTTATCCTTAATTCTCGATAAAGATTTAATGTATTCATGGTCTTACATCTACTTAAAGCTACATAAGCTTGTCCTGTAGCAAATGCGCCAGTGCCTAAATCAACTGAACAGCTCTCAAGAGTTAATCCTTGAGCTTTATGAATGGTTACTGCCCATCCAAGTTTTAAAGGAAACTGTTTAAATGACGAGACTACCTCTTCAAACATTTCGTCATCATCCTCATCATAGATATATCTAACCTTATTCCATTCCTCTCTTTCCACCTTATGAATATCTTTACCAACTTTAACTTTTATATATTTTTTAGTTTTTTCTGAGCATTGAGTAACCACACCAACTGTTCCATTAACCCATCTGCCTGCACTATCATTTTTAATAAACATTACCTTTGCATCAACTTTTATTTTTAATTCTCTTGGAGCAGGAAGATCATTTTCATTTAAATCTCCAAATTCTTTTGATTTTGTAGACACTTGAGTGCCTTCTATTCTATTCAACATCTCCTCATTGATGTGTTCAGCTCTATTTTTTCTTGAAGTTATAATCATAGATGATTCAGTTTCAGACTCTGGACTAAAGCAAGTTCTATTAAAGCTATTAATAGTATTTTCCAAGTCTTCTCCTAAACGAATATTATTAAGAAGGTCATAAAAATCACTATCATCTTCTTGCCTGAATGATTTGGTTAGTTCAAAAAATTTTGGTTGAGTAAATTCTTTAAAACTATGGGCGCTAAAAAAATAGATTGAATCATATTTATCAAAAATAATTTTTTCTTCATATTCTTTTACTACTGGAGGTAATTGGAACAAGTCACCGCAAGCAAGAACACTTACTCCGCCAAACGGTTCATCATTGCCTCTGTGTATTTTTAAAGTTTGTGAAATAGCATCAAGCATAGGAGCTCTTACCATGGATACTTCATCAATAATAAGAACTTCAAGTTTTTTTAAAAGTTTGTTGAACCTAGGGTCTTTAGATTTAGTAATTTCAGGAAAAGTATCAAAGCCAATTCTAAAAGCAGAATTAATAGTTGTTCCGCCTATATTAAGAGCTGCAATACCTGTTGGAGCAACAACTATCATTTTTTTATCTAATTCAGACTTTACAACTTCAAGTAATGTTGTTTTTCCTGTCCCTGCGGCGCCAGTTAAATAAATAAACTCTTGATCATCGCCATCAAGCAGTTCGATAACTTGATCTTTTATATTATCAAAACTGTCTAATTCTTGATTCTGATTGTCCAAGTAGAAATCCTTTA
>CAYFJC010000002.1:0-51564 GCA_964343355.1 uncultured Gammaproteobacteria bacterium
TAGCGCGCCGTACACCCGGGTGGCGCTCGACTAAAAAGAATAAAGCGGTCGTATCAATTATTTTTTAATCAATTTTACTTTCTTGGCCTACCCCTCAGTCCATTGAGAATTTTCCGGCCTATCGTCACCTCTATCTCACCCAGGGCTAAATAGGGCACCATAAAAAAGGTCAGGGCTGTGCGTACTAGCAGCATGATGTCGTAAAGACAATTTTGCCCCTCGCAAACCGTTGCGATATAAGGGTTTCAAAAATCACGACTATTGAGTGGGAGTAGTTAAACTACCTTTCTCTAGGTTTTAGTTCTATCGGAAATCAGATGTCCTACAAAGATAAAAATAGGGCCAACAATCGCAAAAACTGCAACTAACCCGGACATATTTAATAATACATTTCCAATGCCTAGGTCAGCTACGTTCAAAAATGGATAAGGGTAAACATTAGTTAATAATCCTCGGACGATTGATGTCGCTCCATACACGGCAGGAAATATAAGCCAATAGGGAAGGTGTTTATAGAAAATTGGTCGCTTTTCAGCAAAGAATAACCAATCAACAATATAAAGAATAGGCATGACTGTATTCAAGCCTGTGGCGGTCAGCCAAGTGAAACCCTGGGGATCCCAATAAGGAACAATCAACATATGATAAACAACCGATACCATAAGAATATATGATGCGAGAGCTGCACGAACAGCAGGACGCATGAAAAAATTAGATAACTTTCTATCTGGGTTAAGTAATGGCGCTGTAAATGCAAGCGCAATAAGGATGTTAGCCCAAACTGTGAAATACCCAAAATAGACAAATAATGTTTCAGCAATACTACTTTGCTCACCGATTATCAACATATCGACAAATCTAAGAGATAACACCACCCATGCAATGAGTGCGCACATAATTCTATAGTAATCCTTCATTTCTCTCTCCGAGTTTGTTAATTAACAACACTATATCAGACTAGGTTAAAGTAAACATATAAGAAGTAATAACCAAATAATAATAGCAATTATAGTTCTTCTTATATTTAACTTATTTATTATATTTTTATAATTATGAAACAAAGAAAATTTAAGCCTTTTGGAAATATAAGTTCACTCAGTTTAGGAGGAGGCGGAATAGGAAATGTTTGGGGTCAAACTAGCAGATCTGAAAGAGTTTCTACTGTGAACTTAGCAATTGAATCAGGAATCAATCACCTTGATATGGCTCCAATGTATGGAAAAGGAGAAGCAGAAAGAGTTGTTGGAGAGGTTTTTAAAGGACGAGATCACTCAGCAATAAACCTAACAACCAAATGCAGACTTGGAACAGTTAAAGATTCTGAGGTTTATACCAGATTGAACAATTCTCTTTGCAGAAGTCTAGAGACAATGGGAGTAGATAAGGTTAATTTATTTCTCCTTCACTCCCAACTTATTGAGGATGACTATCAGCTACCTTTTTTGAATGAACACAGAGCTACAAATGCCACCACTCTTTCATGTTATTACAATGCAGTAATTCCCGCTTTTGAAATGTTAAAAAAAGAAGGAAAAATTGATCATTGGGGAATTGGACTAGGGCAAGAAGAAGCTCTTATAAAAGCTATAAATTATGAGCATCCTCCTGAAGCTATGCAGTGCGCAGTAAATATTTTAAATTCAATTGGTGCTATTGGATATATTAGCGAAAATTCCAACCCAAATAGAGTGCTATTAGAATGTCAAAAAAAGGATATACCGATTTTAGCTATCAGAGCTGTTCAAGCAGGGGCGCTTACCTCTGGTATGGATAGAAAACCACATCCCTCAGGAATGGATAAAGCAGATTTTATAGATTTTGAAAGAGCTTTGCCTTTTAGAAATCTTGCCAAGGAATGGGGGGAATCTCCTGCATCTTTAGCGCATAGATATGCTCTTAGTGTTAAAAAAGTTGGTTCTGTAATCCTGGGAATTAAAAATAGAAAAGAATTACAGGAATGTATCGATGCAGAAAGTAAGGGAAAACTAAGCTCTTCTGAAATGGAAACTCTTCAAAATCTTTTTTAGATATAAATATTTAGAATAATTTATTATTAAGGTAAAAATATAAATTTCGCTAGAAACACAATAGTAAGAAACCATGCTCCTGAAGAAACATTTCTTATATCACCTGCAGATATTTTCATAACCACATATGAAATGAAACCTAAAGCAATTCCATTTGCGATAGAGAACGTTAGAGGAATCATAATTATAATTATTAACGCAGGCAGAAGCTCGGTAGAGTTCGACCAATCCAATTTTTCCATACCACTTAGCATTAATATAGCAACATAGATCAAAGCTCCGGCAGTTGCATAAGCTGGAACTATTGCTGCAAGAGGTGAAAAGAAAATTGCGATTAAAAAGAAAAATCCTACAAAAACAGCTGTTAACCCAGTTCTTCCGCCAGCTTCAACACCTGCAGCACTTTCAACATAACTCGTTACTGGTGCGCAACCAAAAAAAGAGCCAATCACGCTTGAACTGCTATCAGCTTTTAGAGCTTTTTCAAGGTTAATAACCTCTCCAGATTCGTCGATCAATTTTGCTCTGGTAGCAACTCCCATGAGCGTTCCAGCAGTATCAAATAAATTAACAAAAAGAAAAGACATAATTACACTAATCATGGCTAGATCAAAAGCTCCTAAAATATCTAATTGCATAAAGATTGGAGATACATCAGGAGGATAGGCTACAAAACCCTGAAACTGAACAAGGTTAAGCAATACACCAAGAAGAGTTATTGAAAGCACTCCAATAATAATTGCTCCAGAGATCTTTCTTATAGCTAATATCGCTATTAATAAAAAGCCTAAGGCAGACAATAATGTTTCAATTTCAAGAAAATTACCAAGACTTAAAAAGGTAGCATTATTAGAAACAATAATGCCGCCACTTTTAAGGCCTATAAAACCTATAAAAAGCCCAACACCTGATCCCATAGCAATTCTAAGATTCAGAGGAATGCTATCCAACATCCATTTTCGTAACGGGGTAATGCTCATAATTACAAATAAAATCCCTGCTAAAAATACTGCTCCAAGGGCAACTTCCCATGAATAACCCATTTCACCAACAACTGTGTAGGTAAAAAATGCATTTAAGCCCATTCCTGGTGCAAGTCCTACAGGCCAATTTGAATAAATACCCATAGCAAAACAAGCTATTGCTGCAGCTATACATGTTCCAACAAAGCTTGCTCCCTGATCCATGCCGCTTGAGGCCATCATCTGTGGATTAACAAAAATTATATAGGCCATTGTTATAAAGGTAGTAAATCCTGCTAAAAACTCTTGTTTTACAGAAGTATTGTGAGACTCAAGTTGAAAGATTTTTTCTAGCATTAATTTCATAAATTATGATGTAAATATTTACAATACAATTTAAACTATAAACAGATCTACTACAAAATAATTTTTTACTTTCTTTGGCATATATATTGCATTGATATTATTATTATTAACTTTTAATCGCACTGTTAAATTTAATCTGACTAAGTGCACGAGGAATTACAATGAAACCCTATTTTTTCTATAATAAATTTTATATAACAGCATTTAGTTTATTACTTAGCTTTAATCTAATTGCACAAGAAAATACTCTATTAATCGAAGAGATTATCGTAACTGCTGAAAAGCGAAGTGAAAGTTTACAAGATATATCTCAAGCAGTTACTGCTTTAAGCAGCTCTGACCTAGAGGAAAAAAATATTAATTCTTTTGTAGACCTAGGCTCAATCATTCCTGGAGTCACGGTTGCTAAAAACGAGGGTTATAAAACAGTTATTTCGATTCGTGGAGTTGGAAACGAAACTAATCAAAATGCAATTGCCGCCCCATCAGTAGCATTTCATATGGATGGTATTTTTATAGCATCACCTTTCTCTTTGCAAACAGACTTTATTGATATTGATAGAATTGAAGTATTAAGAGGCCCACAAGGCACACTTTTTGGGCAAAACTCAACTGGTGGAGCTGTCAATGTTATAAGTAAAAAACCATCAACAGATGAGTTTAGCGGTAAAGCTGATTTAACTTTAGGAAACTATGGCCTAAAAAAATATCGTACCAGCATAAATATGCCTATTAGCGACAAGGTTGCTACAAGATTCTCTGTTTCATCTACTGAGCGAAATGGATTCAGTAATAATGTCTATACTGGTCAAGATTTAGATGATGCTAATAATATGAGTATAAGAAGTGATTGGCTTTTTGATCTAAGTGATACATCTAGTTTAAGAATTTTTGGTCAATACTTTGATATAGATCGAAATGGTTCAGCTATGAGGGGTATTGATGATCCTACGTCTGGAATGAGAAATTTATCACAAGATACTCTTTCAGAGCACGATCTCACCTCTTATGTTGTTGCTGGTATCTTTGAGTCTGATTTAGGTTATGCAAACTTAAAAGCTATGGCTAGCATACAAGAAGATGATATTTCAGTAGTAAGAGATAACGACAGACATAATTATGGCGATCTTGTAAAAGTAATCCCTGGGTTGGGTGCAGATGCAACTTATCAAAGGTCAGAATTTACTCCTGAAACTTCATTGGTTGAGTCGAAAACATTTGAAATTAATTTAGTTTCTAATGAACCCCTTTTTGGATCTTTAGATTGGACTTTAGGCGCGTTTTATATGGAGCATGATATTGAAAATCATATTCGAGGTTATAGAGATAATAATCTTGATGGTGAAATAATGTATGAATGCAGTAATCCTATTGCTAACCCTGCAAATTGTTATGATCATGATTATGGAATTCCTGGGCGCTTTGATGTATTTGGAGCAGAATGGGATTTTGTTACCGATGCTTTTCCTAGTAGAGAGTCATATTCTGTCTATGCTCAAACAACTTATAGCTTTAGTGATGATGTTCGTTTAGTTTCCGGTCTTCGTTATTCAGAAGATTCTTTTGATACAGATGTTACTAACTTTTTTAATGTGGAGACTTTTCAAGCAGCAGGAACAGTAGATAAAATTACAGGTAAAATTGTCGGTGAGTTTGATCTTGCAGATGACACTATGGCATACGTATCTTTTTCTCAAGGATTCAAGCCAGGCGGAAGTAATTTAACATTTGGTTTTACAGAAGCAGAAGATGCTGCATCAGGCACTCCATTAGCACCTGCAATGGTATTCCCAACCTATGAAAGTGAAACTGTCGAAGCTTTTGAAGTAGGATTAAAAACTGATCTTCTAAATGGAAGAGCAAGAGCAAATATTGCTGCATTTACTTATGATTACAAAAATCTTCAATTTCAAGCAACTGATCCTGATCCTTATAGAGGTGGCGTAGCTAATATTCCTGAATCAGAAATGTCAGGAGTTGAAATTGAGTTCACGGCATTAATATCAGAATCTTTAAGTATGGATATCAATATGGCCTTTCTTAATTCAGAAGTTTCATCAGACTATGAGGTTCTTGACAATGTTGATGCATATCAATACTTTTTTGGACAAGAAGACTTACGATATGGACTTAGAGAAAACGTTAGAGGAAATCAATTAGCAAAAAGCCCAGACTTTACTGCAGATATAAATATGGTTTATGAAACAGAATTATCTTCAGGCAGACTGCTTACAGCAATCCTTCAATATGTCCATAGAGGAGAATTTCAACAACGTGTTTCTAATAATTCAGCAGTTGATGCTATAGATGCTTACGATCTGCTTAATGTAACAACAAGATTAGAGTTCCTTAATGAAGATTGGGGAGTGGATTTTAAATTACTAAATCTAACTGACGAAGACGGAGTAAATTCAAGTATGACTGATGTATTTGGAGTTGCTGCAACCGGTTTAGAGTTAATACCACCTCGTCAATTTATGGTTCGTTTAAGTAAAAATTTCTAATTAGAACAACTTTTATCTCATACGAGTTAATGCGAGATTATGTTATTATTCATTCAATCTCGCATTTTTTTAAAAACACATGGACAAACAATTTATACAAGCTAAAGAGCTTCTAAAAGACTCTTTTCAACTTGCCTGGAAAGTATACGAAAGTGGTTATAGGCCAAATTACATAATAGGAGTTTGGAGAGGTGGCGCACCCATTGGTATCGCCGTTCAAGAATTTCTCGATGTCCTAGGTGTTAAATCAGATCATATAGCAATAAGAACTTCTTATTACAACGACATAGGAAAGCGCAATGATGAGGTTCAAATTTATGGACTAAATTATGTGATTAGAAAACTTGAATCAGAAGACTCATTACTCATTGTTGATGATGTTCATGATACAGGCATATCAATCCAACAAATAATTTCAGATATTAAGAAGGCTTGCAAGAAGAATACTCCTGAAATAAAAATTGCTACACCTTACTTTAAACCTCTTAAAAATAAGACCGATAGAGAACCTGATTACTACCTCCATGAAACTGATCAGTGGCTTGTTTTTCCTCATGAACTTCAAGGCTTAACTCTAGATGAAATTAAGGACAATAAACCTGAACTCAACAGCTTAATCGATTCAATTAGCCCATTAATTGATAAGTAAAGTAATTTAAAAAAGATGATAAAAAAAATAACACTAGGATTAACTCTTCTAGTTTTTCTATTAGTTTTCTTAGGTCGGATTTTTCTTCCAGCTATGCTTGATAAGCAAATGAACCCAGTTTCAGAGCATTTACCTTTTGTCGTGTCAGATAAGGCTAAAGAGTTGCACAAAACACTAATGATAGGTGATTGGCACTCAGATAGCGCTTTATGGAATCGAGATTTAAGCAAGACTTATGATTATGGTCATGAAGATATACCAAGAATGCAAACAGGAAATGTAGCCTTGCAGATGTTTACTACAGTAACTAAATCACCTTCTGGTCAAAATTTTGACAGCAATGAGACGGACGCTAGAGATAATATTACTGCTCTGGCTATTGTCCAAGGTTGGCCAATTAAGACTTGGTCAAGTCTTACAGAAAGAGCAATCTTTCAGGCAGAAAAAATTCGTGATTTATCAGTTCGAGATTCTAAAAATTTCATGTTGATAGAGTCTCAATCAGATTTGAAGCAATTTATGATTAAAAGAGAATTAAATCCAACATTAATCGGCGGTCTCATTGGTACTGAAGGATCTCATGCTTTGGATGGAGACTTAACTAATATACAAAGGCTTTATGACAAAGGTTTTCGAATGATGAGTTTGCATCATTTCTTTGACAATAAGCTTGGGGGATCATTGCACGGGATAACCAAGCAAGGATTAACTGATTTTGGAAAGCAGTCCATAGTTGAGATGCTTCGCTTAAATATTATTATTGATGTTTCTCACTCTTCTGAAAGTGTTGTCAAAGATGTTCTAGATATCACTAATAGACCCATTGTTGTTAGCCACACAGGCTTTAACGGATATTGTGAATCTCCTCGTAATATTAGTGATGATTTAATGCAATCAATTGCTAAAAAAGGTGGATTAGTTGCTATTGGTTTTTGGGATGGAGCAATTTGTAACAATACTCCTAAATCAGTTGCTGAAGCTATTATGTATGGGATTGAGCTTATCGGCGTTGATCATGTAGCTTTAGGATCAGATTTTGATGGAACTATTACCCCAGGCTTTGATAGCTCAGAGCTTGTAGCAATAACGCATGAATTACTTGAACTGGGCTTAAGTGACCTACAGATTAGAAAGGTGATGGGCGGTAATATGTTTACTTTCTTGCAACAGAACTTACCTATAAATTAAATAAAGTTTTAAATGATTAATTATCTTCGTCCTGTTTACCCCTTTCTTCTAGGACTGGGTTTTATTTTATGGTCCACAACATTCTTTAAATTAGCTCTTTTAAATAGTTTGGCTCAGTTAGTTCTTTTTACCTTAGTAGTATGTATACCTATTTGGCGAACTGGAAGAATGAGCTATGTAGATATAGGCTGGCCTTGGGGGTTAGTCTTACTTGGTATTATCAGTTTTTGTTTTAGCGATGGTTACTGGTTGCGATCTCTTATTGTAAGTAGTGTAGTTATATTGATTGGACTTCGCATGGGTCTAGGTGCTCTAAAAATGTGGCGCTTGGGTTTATTAGAAAAAGAATTTCCTAGATATCAATATCAACGCATAGTTTGGAAAGAAGAGGGTAAAAATAATACAGCGCTAGCTTTGCAGATAGATGCTATTGCTCAAGGTTTAGCTAATGCATCATTTTTAGCATTGCCTGTTTTTATTATTGCCTCCAATACTAGTCAAGAGTTTCTGGTATTAGAGTTAGTCGGTCTTGTTATTTGGATTCTGGCATTTGCCATGGAATCTCTTGCTGATTTTCAGAAGGCTAGCTTTCTCCAAAAAATGAAGAAAGAGGGCAAACATAGCCAAGTGTGTAATGTTGGTCTTTGGAAATACTGCCGTCATCCTAACTATTTTGCGGAATGGATGGTGTGGAATGGTCTGGTCATCGCTGCTCTTCCTTCTTGGCTATTGCTTAAAGCTTTTGAAAGTGAACCAGTGTGGTTGTTATTGGGGCTAGGACTTTTATTAGCCTCCAGATTTATGTATACCACTTTAGTTTATACAACAGGTGCTGTGCCATCAGAATACTTTTCTGCGCAGAAAAGACCTGGCTACAAAGAGTATCAAAAGCAGACAAATCGTTTTTTTCCAGGACCAAGAAAAGGTCTCTAGGTTCTTTAGAACAACTATTGAAAGTGATAAGTCCATGGCATATTATTGCCTCAGCTATATAAAGATATTGAGTTAAAAAAAGATTTTAAAGGAAAATTAATATGTCTAAATTTACAGGAAAAACAGCAGTAATCAGTGGCGGCGCTGAAGGGATTGGTTTGTCTATTGCTAAGGCGCTAGGTGAGCAGAAGATGAATATTGTTCTTACAGATATTAATGAAGAAAATCTTCAAAAAGCTGCTTTAGAGCTTGAAGCAAATGGAGTTTGTGTATTGCCTGTTGTACTCGATGTAGCTGAAGAAGATCAGTGGCAAGCTGTAGCAGAGCAAGCTATCGCACGATTTGGAAAAATTCATATGGTGGTAAACAATGCTGGAGTAGGTGGAGAATCAGGATCGATCGAAAGTCAGAATAAAAAAGCGTGGCAATGGGCATTAGACGTTAACTTAATGGGCGTAGTTTATGGAGCCAAAGTCATGGTTCCATTGATAAAGCAGCATGATGAAGGTGGATGGGTTGTAAATGTTGCTTCCATGGCAGGAATGGGCGGCGTTCCCTATAGTGGAGCTTATACTGCAACGAAGGCTGCAGTAGTGGCGCTATCGGAAAGTTGGGCTGGAGAGCTTGAGAGTAAAGGTATCAATGTGTCTGTTTTATGTCCCGCTTTTGTTCAAACGCGTATTTATGATTCTGAAAGAAATCGTCCAGCTCAGTATCAATCTGATATGGTAAATCTAGATAATGAAAATAGTTTTTTTAATAAAGCCAAAGAAATGGTAAAAAATGGGATTGAAGTTTCTATTGTTGGGAAGAGAGTTGTAGAAGCTCTTAACGATGGAGAATTTTATATATTTACTCATCCTAACTATCATGCTGTTATGAAGAAAAGATCTTCAGACATTGATGCAGCATTTAAAAAATCATCAGAAAGTCCATTACTTCAGCATGTTGTAAATCAAAAGATTGAAATGCTTTGATCGATAATTAGAATGGAATTCTGGATAAAAAAGATCTTGTCAATGCGGATAAGCAAACTAAGTCATATCTTGGTAATCTTTTTTATAACAATCACCATGTCGAGTTGCGGAGGAGGCGGAGGAAGCGCAAGTAATGACTTAACTCCAGAGACTAATTCAGCAACCGCATCTATAACAGCAAATCCAACTACTGTATTTTTGGGCGAGTCTACTATAGTCTCGTGGAGTAGTACTAGCGCATCTTCTTGCACGGCATCAGGGTATTGGTCTGGTACTAAATCAACATCTGGAAGCGAAACTGTTTTTATTACTAGTTATGGTGATCAGGGCTTTACCATCACATGCGGAGATGCCTCTTCAAGTGTCGAAATTACTGTCAACACAGAAGATTCTGAAGGCTCGTGTGTTAATCCACACAATCCAGATATCCCACAATCTTACCTAGGAGAATACGAAGTGCCGATGGCTCAAAATTCATTTGGCGATGATCATCTTTATAAAGGCATAGGATTGAAAGATTACTCAGCAGGACAAGTTTACGCCGCCCACCAAAGAGCTGGTACTAGTTGGATAGCTGATTGTACTGAAATCGAATACAAAAAACTTATGTATAGGATGACACTTCGTAGACTTAAAGATCACGGCGTGAATACTGCATCGATTTATAACTATGGTTATTGGGACGTGACTAATGATGGGGCATGGGAAGTAAATCATGATACCAAAGATTTGTCTGATGCTGATATTGATATGATTACTGCAATAGCAAATGACCTAGGATTAGATTTGCATTATGCATGGCAATTTAATATGCGTATTGCAAATACTGATCAATTGCTGTTTCCGTTTGACGGGAACGTTAGGCTTGATATGCCACTGTTAATAAAAATTATGGATGCACATGAAAAACATATGGTATGGGAAGCAGATCGATTGGAGACTCTCGGTGTTGAATCTGTATCAGCAGATTGGAGTGCTATGTGGTTATGTTTTTCATGTGGTTTAGACGATCAAGGGCATACTCAGGCAGAAACTGATGCACTCAAAGACTATTACATGGAAAGAATGGGTATTCTTATCGACAAAATAAGAGAAAGATTCTCAGGCAAAGTATATATGGGTGAAGGTCTGGTCTGGAATGATAAACGCGTATTTGACAAGGTGGATGGTGTTGGGCTTTCTGTCGATATGAGACTGACTGCTGAAGAAGTTACATATGCAACTGTTGATCTACTGCATGAAAAAGCCGCATGGTCGATTCAAAATACGTATGAGGAATGGAATTGTTTAACTCAATATCCTTGTTGGCATAATTCAAGTACAACTATACCCAAAGTCATCTTCAACTTTTTTAGTCAAAGTAATACAAGATACTTGTCAAAGGGCTGGTGGGAAGATGGATTCTGCACAGCAGGAACTCTTGATGGTGTCTATTATGAATGTACACAATATCAGATACAGACTGATTTCTCGGCTCAAGCAATGCTTACAGAAGGAGTATTGAGAGCAGTCGATAATCAAGCAGTGTTTGAGGTGTTAGGTACGACTACAACCACTGGATACTGGTTATCTGACACATTGTATGCAGAACCTGATCAGCATTCTAACAAGACACCACTTGAAGGATTCCCCAATATTTCTCAGTCAATTAGAGGGAAACCAGCAGAAAAAATTATTAAATACTGGTACACAGGCGAATACGAAGCATATACCCCTGTTTATACTGATTAAGATTTATGCTGCATCAATAGATAGGCTGCGTAAGCTCCAATAAATCCACAAGCAGATATTATTAAATAGTAAATTTGATAACCAAGCACACCAGGATATTGCTCTAGGAGAGGCGCACTAATTAACGGGAGATAGAATTCAGGAAAGTAACCAATCATTGAAATGACACCGATAGCTAATCCTTTAGTTTTATTAGGAACATTACATCCAGCTAATGTAGCCCAGTAGACTCCCCTCACTCCATAGGTTAATAAGCCTATTAACAATACAACAAGTAACATAACAATAACGGATGAAGCGGCAGGTAAAAATGCCATGATTCCGAGTGATAGAGATGCAAGTGTCAGTAGTATGGAGAGAACTTTTTCCGGACTACTCCAGTCACCAATAAAACCAGCTGTAATTCCTCCAATAGGTCTCATCCATAATTTAGCTACAGTAATTGTTCCCACTGCAACAGCTGTTAAACCAAAATTTTGCTGCAGATAGGCTGAAAAAGAGTATGTTGCATAAAACAACTGATAACCGCAGATAATACAGATTGCACACAACCAGATTTCACGATGTTTTAATATAGTTTTTAAATCAGCTATAAAATTAGTATTAGTAACCTTTGTATTATCATCCTCAAAGTCATCAAGAAGCCAATAGACAAGAGGAGATACCACAAGTAAAACTCCTATATAAAGATAAATAACCTGCCTTAATGCCATGCTTGTTGATCCAGATTCCTGACTTAATACATAAGCAAAAAGAGTGATAGCAATTGTAGCTAAAATAGCTTCAACCAAGCCTCGTCCTCCATCTAGAATTCCAAAGAATTTACCCTGTTGATCTTTTTTTGCAAGTATTGCTACTAACTTAATATGTGCTGACCAAAAAGTAAGTCCTGTAGCAATACCCCATGCTCCATAGATAACTAATAACGAAGAATAAGAGGGCATTGTTGAAAACCAAATACCTAATAAAGCAGTCGCTAATAAAGAGTAGGCAAGTAATTTACGAGATGAAAAGCGATCTGCGAGCCAACCACTTGGAACGTAGCTAATCATAAAAATAAGCCCAAGCATCGAGCTACAGTAACGAAGCTGTGTCTGAGTAATATCGAAGGATTCTAATATGGAAATCTCAAAATTTTGTCTCAGATAAAGAAGGGGATATATAGCTCCAGCAGCAACAACAATGAGTGCGAGCTGACTATAGCTTCGAAAAGCATCCGATCTTAGAGATACCAAAGAAAATCCTCATTTAGACTTAGTGATCTAGTGTAGCCTTAATAGAAGACAACACACAAAAATATCCGTATAACTTAAACCTTATCTTGCTTTGTCTAACCTATTAATAAGGTATTATTAACTACATAACATTTATTTATTAAGGAGAAAGTCATGATAGCAAGAATATTATCTGGTCTAGTTGGAGCAGTAATGCTTATTTCAGCTCTAAATTGGATTATTGATCCAGTTGCAGCTGCAGCAAGTCTTGAGATTAAGGAAAGTTTAAGCCAGGTTGGTGGTGAAACTTTATTAGGAAGAAATACATTAATTGGTGATCTCACTTCTTTCTTTTTTACAGCTGGTATTTTGTCCTGTATTGGTTCTTATAGAAATGAATATGAGTGGCTTTATGGTCCTTTAGTATTACTAGGATCAGCAGCTATATTTAGATTAACTGCAGGCGTTATGCATGGTACTGAATTTTGGGTAGCTGGAATAATGTCAGAGATTCTTTTTGCAATTATGCTTATTGTTAGTATAAATTTAATGAAAAAATCTTCTACTTAGTTTTAAGAATTAATCAGCTTTAATTTTAGAATCTCTTAACTATGGAAAAACTATTTTCTTATGGAACTTTGCAGCAAGAAAATGTCCAACTTAAAAGTTTTAACAGAGTTCTTGATGGTGTTTTAGATGTCCTACAAGGTTATCAGCTAGAGGAATTAGAAATTACAGACGAGTTTGTAGTTAAGACTAGTCAAAAAAAATCTCATCCAATTATTTTTTCATCAAACAGTCTTCAGGATGAGATAAACGGCACAGTATTTAAAATTACTTCATCAGAATTATTACATGCAGATAGTTATGAGGTTGCAGATTACAAAAGAGCAGAAGTTACTTTAAAGTCGGGCATTAGATGCTGGGCTTACATCGGTAATAGATAACTTAATATGAGTATTTGGTCTGCTGATTTAGCAAATAGCTGGTACAAGGACCAGGATTGGCTAGTAGGCTGTAATTTTCTTCCCAGTTCTTCAATTAATCAATTGGAAATGTTCCAAAAAGATACTTTTGATATTGAAACCATAAAGAGAGAAATTGGTTGGGCAAAAAATCTTGGGTTTAATACCTTAAGAGTATATTTGCATGATTTGTTATGGGAGGAGAAAAATGAATTCATTTATACATTTAATATTTTTCTTGATATCTGTAGTGAGTTTTCAATAAAACCAATGATTGTTTTATTTGATGATTGCCATTACCCGCTAGCCGAATTAGGTAAGCAACCACTTCCTATTAAAGGTGTTCATAATTCAGGATGGAAGCAAAGCCCAGGCCATTCAATTGTTGCAGAGATATCACGCGCAAACTCTTCAATGCATCTCCCTAGGTTGAAGAGATTTACTCAAGAAGTTTTAGATTTATATAAAGACGATGAAAGAATTTTGATGTGGGATTTGTACAATGAGCCTGGACAATTTGGAATAGGAGAAACTTCTTTAACTCTATTGGAGTATGTATGGGATTGGGCTCATGAAGTTAGGCCAAGTCAGCCCCTCACAGCATGTCTTGATGGTGCTATTGGAGATAATATTATTGCTTTAAATAAAAAAAATTCTGACATCATAACTTTTCATACCTACGAGGCTGATAAATTAAATCCTACCATTGAAGAATTAAGTAAGACTGGCCGACCGCTCATGTGTACTGAATATATGGCAAGGGAATACGGAACCACTTTTGAGTTTTGTTTACCCATATTTAAAGACAAAAATATTGCATGTTATAACTGGGGACTAGTTGCAGGAAAGAGCCAAACTCATTTTAGCTGGGAAACAATTTTTTATTTAAATGAACGAAGAGACAGAGGTGAATTAGTGCAAGTTGGGGACCAGATCATAGAGCCGGAGGTTTGGTTTCATGATATTTATAGAAAAGATGGCTCCTCTTTTAGTGATAAAGAAATACTTTTCATTAAAAAAATACTTAATAGGTAATCATGCTTAATAAAAAATTCGATATTATTGTTCTTGGTGCAGGTGCCGCAGGATTAATGACAGCATTAACAGCAGCGCAAAGAAATAAAACTGTTCTGGTATTAGAGAAATCTAATAAAGCTGGAAAAAAAATATTAATGTCTGGCGGCGGGCGTTCTAATTTTACAAATCTTTATGTTGAAGCTGAGAACTTTCTTTCCAACAATCCTCATTTCTGCAAGTCAGCTCTAAAAAGATATACCCCCGATGATTTTATTGCCATGGTTCAAAAACATGGTATTGATTATGAAGAGAAAAAACACCATCAATTATTTTGTATTAATTCTTCAAAAGATATTCTTAATATGCTGATAGAAGAGTGCGCTGAGTTAGGGGTAGAAATTCATACAGATGTAGAAACTGAAAAAGTAGTAAAAATTAACAAGGAAGGTGCCGAGCCTTTATATGAGGTTACTTCAGTATTTAATAGCAAAACATCTACAGAAAAAATTGCTCTTCAATGCAAATCTCTAGTAGTTGCAACTGGAGCTCTTTCAATACCAACACTAGGCGGGAGTGGCTTTGGTTATGAATTAGCTAAAGAATTTAAATTACCACTTATTCCTCGAAGAGCAAGCTTAGTTCCATTTATGTTTTCTGATGAAATTAAAGGCTTATGTGAAAGATTAACCGGTTTATCTGCTCCTGTAGATATTATTAGCAATGGTATGAATTTTTCAGAATCAATGTTATTTACCCATCGAGGATTAAGCGGGCCAGCAATTCTTCAAATTTCAAATTACTGGAATCCTGGAGATGAAATTACTATTAATCTTCTTCCTGAGATTAATGTATCTGAAATGTTATTAATTAAAAAAATAGAAGATCCTAAAACTTCTATTAAAAAGCATTTAAATGATTTGTTACCAAAGGCTCTTGTCCTTGAATTAGAGGAAATGTGGTGGGCTGATTATAAAGACCATATGCTTGCTGAGATTAGTAAAGAAAATATACAAAATATTGGCAATATTTTGAATGCTTGGAGTTTGAAGCCTGCAGCCACAGAGGGCTATAGAACAGCTGAGGTGACACTTGGTGGGGTTGACACTGATGTAATTAATTCAAAAACCATGGAAACTAAAGATCATCCTGGTTTATTTTTTGTAGGAGAGGTTCTTGATGTAACTGGTCATCTTGGAGGCTACAATTTTCAATGGGCATGGGCATCTGGCTATAGCGCAGGGTTAGTTGTATAAAATGGACTACTCAGATAAATTTATAAAAGAAATACTTACAGAGGTAAGAACTATTGCAGTTGTAGGAGCAAGCTCTAAGCCTGAACGAGATAGTTATAAGGTCATAGAATTCTTGTTAGATAATGGCTATGAAGTATTCCCAGTTAATCCTAATGAGGAAGGTAACTCAGTCCTAGGGCTTAATTTTTATTCTAATTTAAAGTCAATTCAACAATCTATTGATATGGTTGATGTATTTCGTTTTCCAGATGCAGTAATGGGAGTAGCTGAAGAGGCAATTCAAATTAATGCTAAAGTTTTATGGCTACAGCTTAAAATAATCAATCATGAAGCCGCTAATCTTGCTGAAGCAGCTGGCCTGAAGGTGATTATGGATAGATGCCCTAAAATAGAATTTAAGAAATTAAATTGGACTAGTAAGTCTAATTAGCTTTAAATAATATATATGGAAACTGATAATTTTTTACTAAAAGATAAAATTGATAATGGCATTCTTCGCCTCACTCTCAATAATTTAAAGCATCAAAATACCTTATCTGAAGCAATGATGGAGTCTTTAAAAAAAGAACTATTAGATGTCGCAAGCAATGAATCCACTAGAGTGGTTATTTTAGCTGCAAATGGCCCTATTTTTTGTGCAGGACATGACTTAAAAGAGATAACAGAAGCGCGAAATAATAAAGACTCCGGACATGCTTACTTTGAAAAGTTATTTAATACCTGCTCTGAGTTAATGCAATTAATAGTTAATAACCCTAAACCTATTATTGCTGAAGTGAATGGAATTGCTACTGCTGCAGGCTGTCAATTAGTTGCGAGCTGCGATCTTGCTATTGCTTCTGATGAAGCAAAGTTTGCTACTCCTGGGGTAAATATAGGTTTATTCTGTTCAACTCCAATGGTTGCATTATCAAGAAATATATCAAATAAACATGCAATGGAAATGCTCCTTACAGGGGAGATGATAGATGCAAAAAAAGCTAAAGAGATTGGTTTAATTAATAATAATGTAAGCAGCAAAAACTTAATGCAAGAGACATTAATATTAGCTAAAAAAGTTGCGAGCAAATCATCTATGACTCTTAAAGTTGGAAAACAAGCCTTTTATGCTCAATCTTCATTAGATCTGCATCAAGCATATAAATATACTTCAAAGGTGATGTTAGACAATATATTAAAAGATGACGCAAAAGAGGGTATAGATGCATTTATTAATAAACGTGATCCTGAATGGAGAGATAAATAAAGGATGAAATTCAAGTCAGGTGATCTGCAATAGGACTAGCTCCGACTTCCATATTTTTTATAATATCTAAAAATGATTAAATCTATTAAAATATTATTTTAATAAAATATATTAAATATGAGTGATACAAGAGATAAAAATATAGAATTTAATGTTTCATCTGTTGCTGAATTTACCCAAGAGTATTTTCAGGCCATGAGCGATGCTCAAAAGGAAATAGATTTATCAGACCTCCCTGAGATAATTAAAGTCATTCAAGACACAATAGATTCTGGTTCAACTGTCTACTCGATGGGTAATGGCGGCTCCAGTGCTATTGCAGATCACCTCGTATGTGATTTTACAAAAGGGTGTTTTACCGATCATTCAAAGCTTAAATCATTTTCTTTAAATTCTAATACTCCATTATTTACAGCCATATCTAATGATCTGTCATATAAAGAATCTTTCTCAAAGCAGTTGGAATATTATCTAGATGATAGTGATGTTATTCTACTCATTTCCTCATCAGGTAATAGCGATAATATAGTCAATGCGATTGATTACGCTAATCAAAGAGGTATTAAGAGTATTACATTAACTGGCTTTGATGGTGGTGATGCTAAGATTAAATCAAGTTTAAACATTCATGTTTCCATTGATAATTATGGAATCATTGAAGATATTCATCAGTCTTTAGTGCATGTGATAGCTCAATTTGTGTATTTAAAAAATAAATAAATTTAATTAAAAATGTCAGTTCAAGAATATGGTCGACTCATGGTAGATATCGAAGGCATATCTCTATCTGATGATGATATTTCTTTAATTAAAAACCCTCATGTAGGCGGGCTAATTCTTTTTGAAAGAAATTTTCAATCTCGTCAACAATTAAACTCCTTATGCACATCTATTAAAAATATCAAAGATGAAATATTAATAGCTGTCGATCATGAGGGTGGACGAGTGCAGCGCTTTAAAGATGATTTCACTCATATACCTTCTATGCAATCTTTAGGCGATTTTGCAAAAAAAAATCCTATTGATGGAATTAATCTAGCAAAAGATATTGGCTGGTTACTTTCCTCAGAATTAATTTCTTCTGGAATAGATATTAGCTTTACCCCTGTTTTAGATATAGACAGAGATAGAAGTACTATTATTGGTAATAGGTCCTTTGGTGATGACCCTCAACTTGTAATAGATGTAGCAGAGGCCTTAATTGAAGGTATGAATGATGCGGGTATGGCTGCAACAGGAAAACATTTCCCAGGACATGGTGGCGTAGCCGAGGATAGTCACATAGAAGCCCCTATAGACAATAGAGCATTAGAAGAATTATTTGAACATGATTTAAAGCCATATATTGTTTTACAAGATTTGCTTGGTGGAATCATGTCAGCACATTTAACTTTTCCAAATATTGATTCTGATTCTGTGGGTTTCTCATTTTTTTGGCTTACAACTATTCTTCGACAACAATTAGGGTTTAATGGTGTTATTTTTAGTGATGATTTATCTATGAAGGGTGCTGACATAGCTGGTAACTATTCTGATAAAGCAAGAATGGCCTTAGAAGCTGGTTGCGATATGATACTAGTTTGCAATAATAGAGCAGGATCAAAAGAAGTAATAAAGTACTTAACAGAGAATAAAATTTCTAAAACTTCTAAAATAACTACTATGTTAAAAAATAATGAAATAGAATGGGATGAATTTAAGAATCACCCAAGAAGATTAAACACTATAGCTATGATAAATAACATGCGATTAATATAATGGATTACGTCCCTCTAGCAGTTCCATTTTTTCTTTTAGCTATAGCGCTAGAATTTATATATGGTTGGGTTAAGAACAAAAATACATATCGTTTAAATGATACTGTGAGCAGTCTTTTTATGGGATCTCTAAGTACCGCCTCTAAATTAGTTCTTATCGGTGTCGGCGGTGCAGTTTTTTATTCTATTGAAACCTATTATGCGCTTTGGAGAATGGATGATAGTCTGGCAATTACTTGGATTTTTGCTTTTGTAGCATACGATCTTTGTTATTACTGTTTTCACAGAATTGGCCATGAACGTCAGATATTTTGGGCTTCTCATGTTGCACATCATCAAAGTGAAGAATACAACTTATCAACCGCATTAAGACAAACCAGCAGCAGTTTTTTATTAAATTGGATATTTTACGTCCCTTTATTCCTTATAGGCGTTCCTGCAAAAGTTTTTGTAACCGTTGCCTCTGTAAATCTTATTTATCAATTTTGGGTTCATAGCCAACATATTCCAAAGCTTGGCTGGTACGAACTCTTTTTTGTTTCACCTTCAAACCATAGAGTTCATCACGCAACTAATGATCTTTACATAGATAAAAATTATGGAGGAGTCTTTATTATCTGGGATAGGATGTTTGGAACTTTTCAAGAAGAGCAAGAAGATGACCCATGTGTCTATGGAATAAGAGGACCCATTAGATCCTTTAATCCACTTTGGGCAAATGCTCATATCTATCTTGGAATCATTAAAGATTTTCTTCGTGCAGAAAAATTAAAAGATAAATTTCATGTTTTGGTAGCTAGAACTGGTTGGCAGCCTAAAGATGTTGCTAAAAAATATCCACGTGAGAAATATGATTATGCAACTTATATCAAATTTGACCCAGTGGTTAGCAAGCTAATAAGTCTATATGGGTTTATTCAATTAATAGTATTAGCCATAGTTGGACCTCTTATTATTGAATACGGCTCTTCAAATTACATATTGGGAGTTATATATGTTGGAATGCTTGTTTTTACTATGGTTTCAACCTCAAGATGGCTAGAAGGCAGGCCTGCAATGTATATGGAAGCTACAAGACTTTTAGTTTTTACGGTAATAGGAGTAATGGGATTACAGTATTCAAGCAGTAGCGAAGCAGCGATATTTTTATTAATTTATATTTTTATAAATATATTAGCTCTTCCTTTATTAGGCAAAGTATCCAATAGCCAGAATAGCGAACTACAGCATGGGTGATTCCAAAGATCCTAATAAAAAAGATGGCAGGCTAGAAAGAAGTAAAAAAAGTCGAGATCTAATTATCCAAGCTATGCGTGACCTTATTGATGAAGGTATCTTAAGCCCAACTGCCCAACAAGTTGCTGAAACTGCCCAAGTTGGAATTAGAACAGTTTTTCGCCATGCAATTGATATGGAGACACTTTTTAAGCAAATTGGGGAAACTAATGCCAAGCAAGGCAGCGCAATATTTCTACAAGCTGATAAAACAGGATCACTTGAACTAAGAATTAAAAATTTTCTTAAAATAAGAACAACTGGCTATGCAGAAATGCAGAATTTCATACTAGCTAATGCAGCTGCAAAATGGAAATACAAGTTTCTTGATCAACAATATAAAGCTATCATAAAGAAATATAAACAAAATCTACATGAATGGTTTCCAGAGATCGCTAGCTTATCTAAAGAAAAACAAGAAATGATTCATGCCATAACTTCCTTTGAATTTTGGTATAGATTGAGAGAGCATCAAAATATGTCAAATAAGAGTGCTAAAGATTTAATGGTAAATCAATTAAGATCATTATTAAAATAAGTTATTTTTTCACGATATAATTAATTTCTATATGGCATATGTAATGCCATATAATTTTGAATACACTTTAAGGGGACAATATGAAAGAATTTATTAGAATGCTAGGGGAGTTAAAATATATGATTCCTGTTCTTCGATATAAATGGCCTGATTTAGAGAGTAATACCTCTTTAGCTCACACCTTCCAGAATTCAACAAATAAATTTGGAGAACGTCCTTTTGTATATTTTGAAGACGAGACTTGGACATATTCTCAGGCTAATAAAGCAGCCAATAGTTTTGCTAGATACCTTTCTCAAAATGGTGTAAAGCATGGTGACAGAGTTGTTCTGTTTATGGAAAATCGACCTTATTACACAATTTCACTTTTAGCTTTAAATAAATTAGGAGCCATAGGTGTTTTAATTAATACAAGTTTGACAGGAGATCCATTAATTCATTGTATTAATTCCTCTAATTCTACTAAGTGCATAGTAGGCGCAGAACGAGCTAATCCTTTACAAGAAGTTTTAGATCAAATTAATATTAAAGAAAAAGATAATTTCTTATGGGTTGAGGATACTGATGAGTATGTCTTACCTGAATGGGCAATAGATGTAAAAAATACTATAGATTTTACAGATGATGACAATTTAGAGGAAACTAATTTAGTTAAAGCTAAGGATGTTGCTTGTTATATATTCACTTCAGGCACAACAGGAGTCCCAAAAGCTGCAGTCTTACCTAATGCAAAACTTATAGCAGCTGCTACAAATATAACTCAGGCTGGATATAGAATTAATCATGAAGACTGCATGTATAACTGCTTACCTTTATATCATTCAACCGGTTTAATGTTGGGTTTATGCGGCGCTATTCATGTTGGAGCAGCTTCATATATTAAAAGAAAATTTTCTGCTTCTTCTTTCTGGAAAGATGCGCATAAATACAATACAACAGCATTCGTCTATATTGGAGAGCTATGCAGGTATCTTGATAATCAAGATCCTTCGGAAGCAGAACTCAATAATCCAATAACTAGCATGGTGGGTAATGGACTGAGGCCTGATGTCTGGGATTCTTTTAAAGAAAGATTTGATGTAGATAGAATTATTGAGATTTATGGTGCAAGTGAAGGAAATGCTTTATTTATGAATCTTTTTAATAAAAGTAAGACTATTGGCATGACAAGTGCTGATGTTGCTTTGCTGGAATATGATGTGGCAGAAGATAAGATCCTTAAAACTGAAGACGGCTTTTCTAAAAAAACTTCCAATCATGAGCCTGGACTTTTAGTAATTGAGATTGGACCAAATGCAGTCTTTAATGGCTATACCGATAAAGCAGCTAGTGAAAAGAAAATTTTACGAAATGTTTTCAAGGAAGGAGATGCTTGGTTTAATACTGGTGATTTAATAAAAACAGTTGATGTTGGATTCGCTTTTGGAAAAGAGCATTATCAATTTGTAGACAGAGTAGGTGATACCTTTAGATGGAGATCAGAGAATGTTTCAACCAATGAAGTTGGTGAAATTTTAAATGGTTATGCAGACGTAAATATGTCAAATGTATATGGTGTTGAAGTTCCTGGTTGTGAAGGTCGTGCTGGCATGGCTGCATTTAGTCTTGAAGATGCCAAGGATTTTAATTGGACAGCATTCTCCAAACACGTTGAAAATAATCTACCAAAATATGCTCGACCAGTTTTTATCAGAATTATTCAAGAAATGGATACCACTGGAACATTTAAGTTAAAAAAGAATGAATTACGAGAAGAGTCATTTAATTTAGATAAGTTTAATGATGTAGTCTATTGTTTAAAGCCTTCCTCAAGCACCTATGAAGCGCTTGATCAGGACTGGCTGCAAAAAATTAACTCATGTGAAGCAGGTTATTAATAATAAGAATTTAAAAGGAGAATCGAATGAATGAAAGAAAATTTGATGTTGTTATCTATGGAGCTACAGGATTTACAGGAAAGCTAGTTGTTGAATATATGCTAAATGAATATGGAAATGACAGTGGCATTTCATGGGCTATGGCAGGTAGAAGTCATGAAAAATTAATAGCAGTTCGAGATGATTTAGGTGTTTCAGAAGAAGTCCCTTTATTAATTGTTGATAGTAATGAAAAGTCTAGTATTGCCGATATGGTTAAACAAACTAAATGCGTTTTAACAACGGTTGGCCCTTATCAACTATATGGAGATGATGTTATTGGAGAATGTGCATCTCATGGCACTGATTATGTTGATTTGTGTGGAGAGCCCGGTTGGATGCATGAAATGATAGAAGCTCATAGCGAAGCTGCAAAAGCCTCAGGAGCAAGAATTATTTTTTCATGTGGGTTTGATAGCATTCCATTTGATTTAGGTGTTTTGTTTCTACAAAAAGAAGTGATTAAAAGATTTGGTATCCCTGCTGCAAATGTTAGAGGCAGAGTAAGAGCAATGAATGGTGAATTTTCTGGAGGAACGGCTGCTTCAATGACAGCGACTATGAGCTCATTAAAAAATAAACCTGAACTAATTGCTGTTTTAACCAACCCTTTTGCATTATCTAATGGATTTACTGGACCTCAGCAACCAGCTGATAATAAACCAATCTTTGATGATAAATTAGAAACTTGGGTAGCTCCATTTTTTATGGCACCTATAAATACAAAAAATATTCATAGATCTAATTCCTTAATGGATCATTTGTATGGAAAAGATTTTTGCTATAACGAGATGTGGATTCAAGGACCGGGAGAAGAAGGTAAGGCTGCAGCAGATTTTATTTCAAGTATAAATCCTCTAGGAGATGCGCCTAAACCAGGGGAGGGGCCTTCAAGAGAATCTAGAGAAAATGGAAACTACGATGTTTTATTTTGTGCAGATGTTAATAATGAAAGTGTTCACGTGTCAGTTAAAGGTGATATGGATCCAGGCTACGGATCAACGTCTAAAATGATTCTTGAGAGCGCACTTTGTTTAGTGCAAGATTGTTCAGAACTAGGGGGCGGCATATATACGCCAGCACCTTCTATGGGAGTTAAATTAATTGACAGACTTCAAGCCAAGGCGGGACTTACCTTTAAAATAGAAGCTTAATGATTAAAGAGAATATTAAGAAATGGCATGATCATACGCATGGAAATTTTCCAGGTGGGCTAGATGAGTTACTAGCTGATGATGTTATTTTTTACTCACCTGTTGTTTTTACACCCCAAAAAGGTAAAGACCTAACGAAGTTATATCTTATGGCTGCTGGAAATACTTTTGGTGGCGATGATGCAAAAGAAGCTGATGGCTTAAAAGAGTCTAGCTTTCACTATACAAAAGAGGTCCTTACTGGAAACCAGGCAATTCTTGAATTCGAGACCAAAATTGAAGGTAAATACATAAATGGAGTTGATATTATTACTTTTAATGATGAGGGCAAGATTTCAGAATTTAAAGTAATGATAAGACCATTACAAGCTGTAAATATTATTCATATGCAGATGCAAAGGATGCTAGAAGAATTAGCATAATGAGTAAATTTTTAATTTATCATAATCCTAGATGCAGCAAATCTAGACAAGCATTAAAAATTATTCAAGATAATAATTGTGAATACACTATTAAGTTATATTTAGAAGAGACTTTAACCATTAAAGAGATAGAAGATGTTCTTCTTAAACTAAAAATGGAGCCTAGAGCATTACTTCGTATAGGCGAAGAAGACTATAAATCAAATAATTTAAATAATTTAGAACTTTCAGACCAAGATGTCATTAATTTCATGATTAAATTTCCAAAATTAATCGAAAGACCAATTATAATTAAGGGCATTGATGCAGTTTTAGGAAGACCTCCTGAAAATGTTAATAATTTAATTTAATCAAAATAATAATTTATGACAATAGGATCTAATTTTAAATTACCTTGCGGTGTTACCCTAAAGAATAGGCTTTGCAAAGCTGCCATGACTGAAGGTATTGCTGATTCAAATAATTTTGCAACACAAAGACATATTAATCTTTATAAAAAATGGTCTTCAGGTGGGGCAGGTATTCTTTTGTCTGGAAATGTTCAAGTTGACAGAAGATATCTCGAGGGCCCAGGAAATGTTGCTATAGAAAAAGATTCTTATCTCAATCAAATAGATATGCTTAAAAAATGGGCTGAAGCAGGCACCAAAAATAATACACAATTTTGGATGCAAATAAGCCATGCTGGTAGACAGACACCTGGCGCAATAAATCCAAATCCTATTTCACCATCCTCAGTCCAGCTAAAAATTCCAGCTGCCAATTACGGTGTTCCAGTTCCTATGACGATTGATGACATAGAGGATGTGATCAAAAGATTTATTTTTGTTGCTAAAATTGCAAAAGAATCTGGTTTTACCGGCATTCAATTGCATTCAGCGCATGGTTATTTACTTTCACAATTTCTTTCACCTGACATTAATTTAAGAGATGATGAGTGGGGTGGCTCAATCGAGAATCGATCCAGGCTGATGCTTCGCATTATTGAAGGGTGTCGTGCTGAATTAGGCGATGATTTCCCAATAGCTGTTAAATTAAATTCTACTGATTTTCAGAAAGGTGGCTTTAGCGATTTAGATTCAGTGAAAGTTGCAAAATTTTTAAATGATGCAGGTGTTGATGTTATAGAGATATCAGGCGGTACTTATGAGCAACCAAGATTATTAGGTTTAGATAATTTAAGCGTCAACAAAGAGCGAAGTGAAGTTAGAAAGCCAAGCACTATCGCTAGAGAGGCATATTTTTTAAATTATGCAGAAAAAATACAAAAAGCTATAAATACTCCGCTAATGGTAACAGGTGGTTTTCGAACATCAGCAGGAATGAATGCGGCATTGAATTCTAAGGTATGCGATTTAATTGGAGTAGGAAGACCTTTATGTGCGCAGCCTTTAGTTTTAAATGATCTGCTTGCAGGCACAATTCAAGAGCTTCCATCCTTTGAAAAAACACTTCAAATTGGAAGATGGTGGCTATCTCCAACAAGTCCATTTTTGATTATTCAAGCTCTTAATGCCTTTTCTCAACAAGCTTGGTTTTATATTCAAATCAAGAGAATGGCTGACAACCTTGCTCCAAATTTAAAGCTACCTATCTTCAAAGCATTTAAAGCAAATAAAAAGCTTGAAAAAGTAATGATAAAGGAATTAATATAGCGATATTCACAGCATTAAAGAGTTAATTTATGAGTATTGTTCACCCACCAGCAAATATTTCATTTGGTTCTAGAATTAGAAAATCACCATTTTATGATTCAACAAGAAAATATGGCGCTAAAGGTTTTACTATCTACAACCATATGTTTATGCCCACGGTTTATACAAGCCCAGAAGAAGAATATTCTAGCCTAGTTAATGATGTGACTATGTGGGATGTTGCTGCTGAAAGACAAGTTGAGATAAATGGACCAGATGCTTATGATTTTGTAAGAACTCTAACACCACGAAATCTTGAAAAATGTGAAATAGGACATTGTTTATATATTCTTTTGACTGGTGAAGATGGGGGAATTATTAATGATGCAGTTTTATTAAGAGTTAAGCCAGATCAGTTTTGGATCTCACCTGGAGATAGCGGGGTTCTGCTATGGATTCAGGGTGCTGCAATTAATTCAGGTATGGACGTTAATGTATTTGAGCCTGATGTATCTCCTTTACAAATAGGTGGCCCAAAAGCTCATATGCTTATAGAAAAATTATTTGATGAAGATCATAAGAATGTTGGATTTTATAGAGCTAGAGAAACATCTTTGGAAGGCATTCCTCTTGTATTAGGAAGGACTGGATGGAGTGGGGAGATTAGTTACGAACTCTACCTTCGAGATCACAAGCTTGGAAATAAATTATGGGAATTGGTTCGAGAAGCTGGATTAGAATTCAATATAGTTCCTATAGCTCCAAATTCCATTAGAAGTATAGAAGGAGGTTTACTATCCTATGCCTCAGACATACTAAGAGAGGACAGTCCTTTTACTATAGGCTTAGATAGATTAGTTGATACCAGTCAATCTATTGAATTTATAGGCAAGGCAGCTTTAAAGAAAATAGAAGAAGAGGGCACTAAGAGAAAATTAGTAGGTGTAGTTATTGATGGAGATCCTATTAAAAGTCCACCTGAGCAATTTTGGCCAGTTCAAGATAATGATCTAAAAATAGGTCATATCTCAAGATGTATATTCTCACCAAGATTAAATAAAAATATAGGATTTGCCAACGTACCTGTTGAATTCAGCTATATTGATACTACTTTTTCTGTAGTAACTCCAAATGGTCTAAAAGAAGCTACCGTATGTAAATGGCCTTGGTTTCCTGCAGAGAGAATTAATAAAAAAACTTAAAATAATATTATGAATAAACTACTCTTACTTATCCTCCTTTCATCAACAGCATTTGCAGATAATTTGGTTATTGAAGATTTTGAGAATAATAGAGCTCAATGGGACCCTGTTTCAGACCAAGTTATGGGCGGCTTGTCGGAAATAAAATTTTCACAATTAGCTGATGAAGATATTAATTTTTATAGACTTGAAGGCGAGGTTAGTACTAAAAATAACGGAGGCTTCATTCAATTTAGATCAAGAGTTGACGCTGGTAATAATGATTTTGAAGGGGTAAGAATTAAAACAAGAGGAAATGGGGAAGTTTATGAAGTTCACCTTAGAACTCCAGCAACATTTCTTCCATGGCAATACTATAAAGCTACCTTTACAGCTAATCAGGATTGGGAAACTCTAGATATCCCTTTTAGTTCTTTTCAACGAGTTGGACCTGCCTATGTATCCAAGAAAGTTAAATCTTCAAAGGTTAACTGGATTGCTGTAGTTGCTTATGGAAAAGATTTTTATGCAGAAGTTGATTTAGCAAGAATCGAACTTTATAAATAAATCCAATGTTTTCTGACTCCGACCATGCATTTATGCAGGAAGCTATTCAACTTGCAAAAGAGGCAGCGTTAGTTGATGAAGTCCCAGTTGGAGCAGTGATAACTCTAGATAATAAAATTATTGGTAGAGGTTTTAATCAAGTTATCTCAATGACTGATGTTACAGCGCATGCTGAAATTTTAGCTATAAAAGATGCCAGTCAAACCATACAAAACTACAGATTAAAAAATACATGTATCTATGTAACTTTAGAGCCATGCCACATGTGCGCTAAAGCTTTAATTGATGCAAGAGTATCGAGGCTAGTTTATTCTTCATTTGAACCAAAAACTGGCGCTATTACTTCAATAGACAACCTTTACAATAAACCATTTAATCATAAGATACATTGTGAGCAAGGTCTCCTTGAGCAAGAAACAAGCAAAATATTAAAGAATTTTTTTAAAACAAAAAGAAATTAACTATCTAATTCCACCCATACAGGACAATGGTCTGATGGCTTCTCCATTGCTCTAGCATCATGATCTATTCCAACTGCCTTAATATTCCCAACAAGATTATCTGAAAGCATTATGTGATCAATTCTAAGGCCTCTCTTAGGATTATCATCAAACATCCTTGATCTATAGTCGAACCATGAGTAAATCGTCGATTCTTCGGGGTGAATGCAGCGCCAGGAGTCTTGAAAACCTAAATTTTTTATACTATTCCACATTTCACGCTCTTGAGGTTGAAATGATGTTTTACCATCTCTTAACCAACGCTTCATATTTGGTTCTCCAATACCGATATCGATATCTTCTGGAGCAACATTAAAATCACCCATTACAACAAGATTCTTTTCCTTTTTTTGTAGCTTGCTTATATGTTTATGGAGATCGTCATAGTATTTTATTTTTTTAGGAAATTTACTTTCATGATGGATGCTTTCTCCTTGAGGGAAATAACCATTCATAATAATAATCTCAGAACCATTAAAATCATAAGTGCATTGTATAAAACGCTTTTGATCTTCTTCTGTATCGTCTATAAAACCTTTTTGGGTTGCGATAGGTTTATTTTTACTGAGCAAGGCTACCCCATAATGGCCTTTTTGACCCCAATATTCAGGATGATATCCAATCTCTTCTATTACCTCTAAAGGAAAATCAGGATCATTTACTTTTGTCTCTTGTAAGCCTATAACATCAGGCTTAAGTACATCTCTTATGTACTCTAATTGATGAGGTCTGGCCCTAATACTGTTTATATTAAAAGAAACTATCAGCATAATTATTGATTTAGCTTGGTAATTAAAAATTTATCATTTAAGTATATATAGTCTGCAATAATATTTGCAGTTTCCTGCAATAAATAATCATTTTCAACATCTATATCCTCATCTCTCTTATCCTTTTCTTTATTAAAATCTTCCATATCTGAATATTCTTTAAAGACATCTAATCCCGTATTCTCTCTTCGCTCATTCTCTACATTAAGCATCCAATTTTTTCTTTCACTCTTCTCTTGCTTTCTCTTGTCGATATTAAGAGATAATTCTTTCTTATTTTTTATAAGGTCATATCTTTCTCTAAGATTCTGAATATAAGTCATGTTGGGACTTTCATTTAAACGATTTATGTGAGCTTTTTTAACTGCTGCAACAATATCCTCATCAATATTAAAGGTTCTATATCTCACTGGGGGAATGGTATCCCATGGAAGTGACATATGTAGCGAACTTTCACCAGTTGATTCAATATCCCATGAAGAAGGTAATTCAATATCTGGAACTACGCCTTTATTTTGAGTGCTCTCACCTGTAACTCTATAAAATTTGGATTCAGTAATTTTAATTTGACCAGATGATAAGTTATCAATAGCTTGAACCGTTCCTTTGCCAAATGTCCTATGCCCTATAACAAGACCTCTTTTATAGTCCTGAATAGCGCCAGCAAATATTTCAGATGCAGATGCTGAACCTCTATCAACAAGAACAGCCATTGGTTTTTTCCATGCTTGTTTTGCATAGTAATCGCCCCATGAACCAATTTTCCCTGAATTCTGTTTAACTTGAACTGTTGCTCCAGATGAGACAAAAAGACCTGTAAGCTTATTTGCTTCAAGTAAAGAGCCGCCAGAATTTGATCTTAAATCAACTATCACAGCATCTACTGATTCTTTACTAAATTCTTTTAATATTTTTTTTACATCACTACTACTACTTTTGTAATCAGGGTCTCTTTTTCTATAAGCCTCAAAATCAATATAAAAAGTAGGCAGATCAATTATTCCAATCTTATATTCTTGATCCAAGATACTTATAGAATGGATACTTGATTTTGCAGCTCTATCTTCAAGTTTAATTTCTTCTCTAACAAGATTAACAATCTTTCTATTACTGTTATCTTCAGAATCTGAGGGTATAAATTCTATATCCAAACTTGAACCAGATTTACCTCTTATTAAATCAACAACTTCGTCAACCCTCCAGCCGACAACATCAACAAAATCCTCAGAATCTTCTTGTTTAATTCTAGTAATCTTATCTTCTGGATCTATTCTTCCTGATTTTTCTGCAGGCCCACCTGGAACTAGGCTAACAATCGTTGCATAGTCATCTTCTGTACTTAGAAGAGCTCCAATACCTTCTAGCTTAAGACTCATATTTAATTCAAAGTCTTCAGCTGATCTGGGTGAAAAATAGGTTGAATGAGGATCAAACTGACTTGTTAAGGAACTCATTGCTAATGAAAAGATATCCTCATCTTTTCTTTGATTAATTCTTCTTATCCTATTGGTATATCTTTTTTTAATTTTCTCAATAGAATTATCATCAGCTTTATCAGCTAACTCTGAAGTAAGCATGTCATTTTTAGTAATTTTTTTCCATAATCTCTTAAGCGCTAACTTGGAGGGCTGCCACTCATTATCATCGGAGTAAATATCTAAAGAGTCTATACCGTTATAAATAAATGCTTCTTTCTCAATCAACATGATCTGATAATCAGAAAATTCTAGAAGCCTATTAAAATAAAGATTAATAATTTTATAAGCAGATTTGATATCAAATGATTGTTTCGATGGGTTAAAAAGCTTCGCTGAACTTAAAAATCGATTAACCTCATATTTAGTAAAATACTGCTTATTATTATCAAGCTCATCTATAAGATGCTCAATATATTTATAATTAAAATCATCATCTAGCTTCTGAACATAATGCTCTTCAGTAAGTTTGGTAAAAATCTCATCGCTTAATAAAATTCTATTATCGTCTGCTTTAAACGCAATATTTCCTGCCAATAATGAATGAGAAAATAAGGCAAGAATAAAAAGCTTAGAGGTAAAATTTATTTTTTTTATGTTCAATTTATTATTTAGATGTATAGTTTTGTATGATGAATGCTAACTATATAGAATTTTTCTTTGATTGTTCAAGTCCTTGGACATATTTATCTTTTAGTGCTCTAAAAGATCTGGCAGAAGAAAACAATATTGAAATTCAATATAGGCCAATTTTAGTAGGCGGAATATTTAATACTGTAAATCCTTCAGTCTATAAAGGTCGAGAAAACCCCATTCCTGCAAAAGAAAAATATTATTTAAATGATATTCAAAATTGGGCAATAAGTAGGGATATTATTATAAATTGGCCAAGCATATTCCCCATTAATTCTGTTAAAGCAATGCGTGGATGTCTCTATGCTGAATCTAAGAATATATCCTTTGATTTTGCTTTAGATATTTTTAAAGCTTACTGGACTGACAATAAAGATATAAGTTCAGATAAAGTGCTTGAGGATATTTGTTTTCATAGAGGATTAGATCCTTTAGAGTTTTTTGAATTTATTAAAATGCCATCAACAAAACTTCAATTGATTAAGAATTCTGAAGATCTAATTGAAAAGGGTGGTTTTGGTTCACCAACTTTCTTTTATCAAGATAAGATGTTTTTTGGAAACGATAGGCTAGATTTGTTATCCAGCCTATTAAATAAAGATCTAATCTAGAATCCTTGAATTCTTCCAGCTTCCTCTCTTACTATTTCTGGTGATCCTAATAATTGTCGATTCATACCTATTCTCTTGAACCAATAATGCAAGCCTAGAAGATCAGTAAAACCCATTCCACCATGAACTTCAGTTGCTTTTTTTGAAACCATTTTACCAACTTCTGATACATGAGATTTTGATTGGCAAGCCATTAATCTAGCTTCTTCCGGAACATTACTAAAACAATGCGCTGCATGCCAAACCATTGCATAACAAGGCTCTAACTCTGCTGCCATCTCAGCACACATATGCTTAACAGCCTGAAATGATCCAATCACTCTTCCAAATTGTTTTCTCTCTTTTGCATACTCTACAGATTTATCAATCATAACTTGAGAAGCCCCTATACTATCGGCAGCCAGCATAATTCTTCCGGCATCTATAGTTTTTGTAATTGGATCTTTATTATTTACAGAATTTTCTAAAATCTCTGCATTTACATCTTTAAGCACAATTTCAAAGTAACCCCTTGTCTTATCAACAGCTGTCAGTTTTACGATTTTTATACCTGGGTCACTAACATCTATTATGCACATAGCTCCCTCGCTATCTGCCAGTATAAAATGAGTTGCATTATCTCCATCAATCGCAAATAAAGCTCTACCATTAACCTTATTTCCAGTTATTTCAACTCCTGCATCTTCACGAGCAGCAATATACTCTGTTAATCCAACACCAAATCTAACCTGATTAGCAGAAATTTTATTTAGATAATTTTCTTTCTGAGCATCATTGCCACCATGCATAATTGCAAGAGGTGCCATAACGTAAGATCCTATAAAAGGTATTGGAGCTATGCCTGCTCCAAGACCCTCAGATACAGCTGCTGCAAATAGCAGATCTAATTCCAGCCCACCATATTCTTCAGGAATTAATAAGGAATTAAGACCTAAATTAATAAGACCTTGATGAATCTCTTTTTGAAGATCATCGCCTTCTCCAGCAGCAATTCTTCTAATCACATCTAATGAAGCCTGATCTTCAAGAAATTTTTTAACATTATCTTGAAAAAATGCTTGCTCTTCTGATAGTCCAAAATACATATTAAACTCCTTGAACCTTAGGTTCTCTTGGAAGACCTAAACCTCTTTCTGAAATTATATTTTTTTGAATCTGACTAGTACCACCACCTATTATTAAACCTAGAAAATACATATAAGCGAACTGCCATGACCCCCCATCTCTCAAGTGAGGACTGTCTTCATACAAAGTTCCTAATTCACCCATAATATCTATACCTAAGCCCTCAAGTTCGTGCCTTAACTCAGTCCCAATTAATTTTTGAATCATTTTGCCAACTTTGACATCCTGCCCAGGATTTAATTTTGCAGATAATACTCTCAAAGCGTGAGATTGAAATGCCATAACTTTGCCCTGCACCTGAAGCAACCTATCTCTGTAGATAGGGTTTTCGATTAAAGTTTTTCCATTGATTGTTTCTTTTTTCATTCTATCGATTAACATATTTAATCTACTCATAGTTGCATTTGGGTCACCAAGAGATCCTCTTTCATGCCCTAAAGTTGCATTCGCAACAGCCCAACCTTCACCTCTACTTCCTACTATGTTGTCTCCAGGAATAGTGACATCAGTAAAAAATACTTCATTAAATCCTGCTTTAAGCGTCATATCCACTAAGGGCCTTATTTCTAAACCAGGAGTATCCATTGGAACTAGTAAATAGCTAATTCCTGCATGCTTCGAGGCCTCTGGCTCTGTTCTTACAAGGCAAAACATCATTTGAGAATATTGAGCCGTACTCGTCCAAATTTTTTGTCCATTAATAACCCACTGATCATCAATTAACTCACCTTTGGTTTGCAAGCTAGCTAAGTCGCTCCCAGCATTGGGTTCTGAATAGCCTTGGCACCATATCATTTCTCCGTAAAGCGTCGGCTTTATATATTTATTTTTTTGCTCTTCTGTTCCAAGTTCTAGCAATGTTGGAACAAGCATATCAATTCCTTGACCACCCATCGGTCCTGGAATTCCTTTATTTGAAAATTCAGTAGCCGCAATCCTGCTTTTTATTACATCTGACTCCCCACCAAATCCGCCATACTCTTTTGGAATTGACCTTGCAAAATAACCATTCTCAATGAGAGTTTTTTGCCACTCTGATCTAGACATTTCAGGACCTCTTTCACTTACTAGAGTAGCTCTATTTCCTTGTATTACTCCACCACCTGCTTTTTGAATCGGCGGATCTTTTGTAAATTGAATACCTTTATATTTATTACAAAATGCCTGGACTTCTATCTTATATTCTTCGTACTCTGGTCCGTATTCTAAATCCATAATTTACTCCTTATTTTCTTTATCCCAATTTGGTTCTCTTTTTTCTAGAAATGCAGAAATTCCTTCTTTAGCATCATCACCCTCAAAACATTTAGCAATTTGTTTCTGCAAATAGGGTAATGCTTCATCAAAACTCATACCATCTTGCTTTTCATAAGCCTCTAAACCAAACTGCATAGTTCCAGGCGCCAAACTAGCTAGCTCATTTGCTAAATTGCTTACTGTTTCATTTAAATCTTTGCTCTCAACCGATTGATTGATTAAACCCCATTCCTCAGCTTTATTTGCATTAATTGACTCACCTCTCATAACAAAATCTAGACCAGCCCTTTTTGGCATAACTCTAAATAAACCAGCCATGACCATAAATGGCCATAATCCTCGTTTAATCTCTGGTGCTGAGAATGTTGCCTCTTTGATAGCTATAGCATGAGTTGAATTGGTTACCATTAAAAGTGCTCCAGCTAGAACAGAGCCCTGAATTTTACATATAACAGGTTTATAAAGATGCCTTAAAGCTAAACTAATATCTTTTGCATATTCTAATATTGGTATATTTGATTCAGATTCTTCTCTTCTTAAATCTGCTCCTGCACAAAATATATCTCCCTCTGCTGCAAGAACTACTACTCTTATAGATCTTTCTTGTTTTGCGTAAGCGAGAGCGTAATTAATTTCGTTCATCATGACATTATTTATTGCATTCTTTTTTTCTGGACGATTAAGCGTAATAGTTATTATGTTATTAGAAATATCTATTTTTGTAGCTTGAAAAACTAAACCTTCCAATGATAATTTATCAGACATCACTCACCCTCCTTAATTATTGAACTTGGTATATCTACTATTTTTGCTCTTAAGTACTCACCTAATGACTTAGCTTGCCCATCTTTTCTATTATTTGATGAAACGCCATCTTCAAGTATTCCATGAATATAAAAATTTAGTGATTTAATATTTGCTAGATCGTATCTATCTATTTCATATTTATTGAGATCAGGCAGTAATTCTTTAAGCTTATCAACACTAAGAAAATCATATAAAAATGAATAAGCTAAGTCAGTTTTTGCCCATACGCCTAAGTTTGCACATCCGCCTTTATCACCTGATCTAGCTCCAAATAAAGTGCCAAGAGGACTTCTTTCTGTTTCGCCCCCAGGCGCTGAAGCTATTTCAATTAGATTTTTTTGATAAAAGTTATCTTTAAAACCCATTTGGCTTGTTGGAATTATTTCAGTTATTTTGCCATCTAGATGAACATATTCTTTTATATATTTACTATCCACTAGCGCTGGCCAATAAACAATAACTGGCCCAGGTTTTTTCCCGCCACCATCTGAAAAAAATCCTGGATAATTTGCTAAAGATAATTCAATTATCTTTGCACTAAATAATCTCCCAACTAAATCAGCATTTATAGATTTTACTGATATGGATAATGTTGCCATAGCTTCTTCATTAGAATTTGGATTTTCTTTATCAGTCCTATGTAGATTAATTGAAACATCATCAAACTGCTCTTTCCCTCCAACTGAATTAAACAAAGCAGAAGTGAAAGCCTCAGCTTTTGCTTCAATATCTAAACCAGTTAGAACAAGATCCATTCCATTTCTATAACCGCCAGCAAGATTAATGCATGCTTTGTGTGTTGAAGGAGGGGTGCTACCTCTGCAGCCTGAAACATAGACCCTATCTTGACCTTCTTGCTCTATATTGAGAGTATCAAAATGACCAATTACATCTGGGTTTAGGTAGGCTGGAGAACTAATTTCATAAAGTAATTGAGCTGTCACAGTACCAATTGAAACTAATCCGCCTGTTCCTGGATGCTTAGTAATAGTAAAACTTCCATCACTTTCTATTTCAGCTATTGGGTAACCAACATTATCGAAACTTGGAACTTCTTTAAAAAATGAATAATTTCCTCCAGTTGCCTGACATCCACATTCAATAATATGACCTGCAGCCAAAGCTCCAGCTAAGGCGTCATAATCTGTTCTATCCCATCCAAATTTCCATGCAGCAGGACCAATAACTACCGCAGCATCGGTAACTCTTGGGCAAACCACTATGTCAGCACCTTTATCTAAAGCTTCTTTTATTCCCCAAGCGCCTAAATATGCATTTGCTGTAAGTGTTTGGCAGCCAGATTCCTCAAGAGGTATCTTTTTATCCATATTATTAAATAACTCTCCTTTATTATGTAATTCAGCAATTCTAGGCATAAGATCATCACCATCAATATAGGCAACTTTTAAATCTATAGACAACTCTTCTAGTATTTTTTCTATTTCTAATGCCATAGAGGAGGGGTTTAAACCACCTGCATTAGTGACAATTTTTATATTTTTATCTTTGCATGACTGAGCAACATCTTTAACTTGTTTAAGAAATGTTCCAACATAGCCTTTATCCTCACCTCTTTGCATCCTCTGATTAAAAAGAATGGCCATAGTTAGCTCTGCAAGATAATCACCTGTAAGAACATCTATAGGACCACCTTCAACCATATCTTTAGCTGCAGAGAGCTTATCTCCATAATATCCACTGCAGTTAGCAATTTTTATAACATCTTTACTCATTTTTTTTCTCCAACTTTATTCCATCTAAAATTATTTCTGTAATAGAATTTGCTGATTTTTCAGGCGAATCTGAAAGTTTTTTAATATTTATATCTTTAGCAAAATCCCTACCTATACCACCTAAAAGAAGAGCAAAGGCTTGAGTATCTATTTTTTTAATTTCATTAATAGATACTGCTTCATCTAATAACTGCTTAGTGAAGGAGGTAATATAGTCCTCATGGTAATCAATCATCTCTTTTGATTTATTATCGTTGCCTAAATTTTGAAGATAAACCTTAAACTTTGGACCAACTGCCTGATTGGCATGTTGTAAATATTTTTTTAATTTTTCAATTGGGGAGTCAATATTAGCCACAGTATCTAAAGCTTCTTTACCTAACCTCATCAGAATCCTATTTACTGTCATTCTTATTAAGTGATTTTTGCTTGGAGCAATTTCGTAAAGTGTTCTTAAAGATACTTTTAAGTTAGCAGCCAGTTCAGACATAGTATGATCAGGAATACCTTTTTCTAGCATTAATTCTAGCTTATCAATAACCTGTTTATGTTTTTGACTAAAAGGTTTTATAGATTTACTTGAGATAATTTGGATATTTTTAGTTGCATACATTACTTATCTGAGTCTAAAACCATTAAAAGAGCACCATTTTCAACTTGATCATTACCACTTATAAATAACTCACTTATTACTCCATCTTCACTAGCTCTTATTGAATGTTCCATTTTCATAGCTTCTAAAATAACTAATGTATCTCCAGCTTTAACTTTAGAGCCTTTTTTTACTTTCAGATCAATAACTGTACCAGGCATAGGTGCCACCAGGCCGCCTGCCTGAACCTCTAACCCTGGAACTATAAATCTAGGCACAATTTCAAGTAGCACATCCCCAAAAGGCATATGCACAAGAACCTTATCTTTATGAATAGTTACTTTTGAAAAATGCCTTCTTCCATCAAACTCAAGATCAATTCCATTCTCATAACATTCATAAATAAATGCTATTGATGAATCATGAATAACAAATGATCCATCTCTTTTTAATCGATAAGTGACATTAATCTCCTCATCCTTATATTTAAATTTGATATTTTGTTTTGGTGTTCTTCCATTAGTCCAACCAGATGGTAAGTGACCTAATACGTCATCATGTAATCTATTTAATTCCTGCATCCATAATGCAGCTATTGATGTCACATGCTTAAGTTGCTCTTCACTTAATTCAAGAACTCTTGCAGGCTTAACTCTATCAATGAAATCAGTTGTTGTATCACCATCTAGAAACTCTTGTGTTTTTAGGGTTGCAACAAGAAAATCTCTATTAGTAGTCAGACCTCCAATATGAGCTGCCTCTAAGGCTCTGGCAAGTTTTGATGCTGCATCAGCCCTTGTTGCCCCATATGAAATAACTTTAGCTAACATTGGATCAAAGGATGTACCAACTATTGAACCAGATTCAACTCCTGAATCCCAGCGAGCCTCAGCTTCATAGTCCTCCTCAAAAGCTATTAATGTTCCTGTTTCTGGTAGAAAGTCATTATTAGGATCCTCAGCATAAAGCCTTGCTTCAATAGAGTGACCATTCCAACTTATATCATCTTGGTTATATCCAAGCTCTTCACCTCTAGCTATTCTTAGCTGCTCATAAACAAGATCCATATCTGTAACTTCTTCAGTTACAGGATGCTCTACTTGAAGCCTTGTATTAACCTCAAGAAACCAGAATTCACCAGTTTTATCATCAAAAAGAAATTCGACTGTACCAGCTGATTGATATTTTATTTTTTTTGCTAATTTTACTGCCGCAAGACCCATAGCTTCTCTTATTTCTGGAGATACTCTTGGTGATGGAGACTCTTCTATAATTTTTTGGTGCCTTCTTTGAATAGAACACTCTCTTTCACCTAGATGAACAATATTTCCATGAGAATCACCAAGGATTTGTATCTCAATATGTCTTGATTTTTTTACATATCTTTCTATAAAAACTCTTTCATCCCCAAAACCAGATTTAGCTTCTCGTTGCGCGCTTATGATTGATTCTTTTAAATCCTTTTGAGATTCAACTATTCTCATTCCTTTTCCACCGCCACCAGCTGCAGCTTTTATTAAAAGAGGATAGCCAATATTTTTTGCTTCTGCAGGCTTTGAAGTCATAGGTAGAGTTGGAACATTAGCTTTTGTAGCTAGTTCTTTAGCTTTTAATTTATCTCCCATTACTGAAATAACATGAGCCGAAGGACCAACCCAAACAATTTTTTCTTTAAGTACTTTTCTTGCAAAAGAAGCATTTTCTGAAAGAAAACCATAACCTGGATGAATAGCTTGAGCACCTGTTCTTTTAGCAGCATCAATAATAAGATTTCCATCAAGATAACCTCCATCTGGAAGACGAACCGCTTCATCAGCAGCCCTTACAAAAGGAGCATCAGCATCAGCATCTACATAGACAGCAACACATCTAATACCCATTTCATGTGCAGTCTCTATTATTCTTATAGCTATCTCACCTCTATTAGCAATTAGTAGTGAATTAAATATCATAGTCTGTATACCCCATATTCAGTTGCACCTTCAATTGGAATATTGCTAACCACCGATAAGCAAAACCCTAATATAGTTCTAGTATCTCTTGGATCAATAATTCCATCATCTGTAACCATGCTACTTGCAACCAAAGCGTGTGACATATTTTCAGCAGCCGTTTCTACCATTTCTCTTATTTGAGCATCAAATTTTTCATCAAATTTTTCACCAGTTCTTTTTGCTTTAGCTCTTCTTACAATCGACATAACTCTAGCGATCTGTTCTGGTCCCATAACAGCAATTTTTGCAGTCGGCCATAAAAAAGTAAAACGGTTATTGTATGCTCTTCCTGACATTGCGTAAGTACCAGCTCCATAGGATGCGCCAACAATAATAGTGATGTGAGGGACCATTGAATTGGATACAGAATTAATTAATTGAGAACCTTTTTTAATAATTGCCTGCCTTTCAAAATCTTTTCCTACTAAAAATCCAGTGACATTCTGGAGAAAAATAAGTGGAATATTTCTTTTGTTACACAACTGAATGAAGGTTGCAGCTTTTTCCGCACATTCTGGATAAATAGGACCATTATTTCCAACTATACCTACTTGATAACCATGAACACTTGCCCAGCCACATATCATAGTAGGACCATATAAAGGTTTATATTCCTCAAATTGAGATCCGTCTGTAAATCTTGCAATGACTTCTCTTATATCTACAGGAGATTTAAGATCTTCACTTATTAAACCTAAAAGCTCTTCTTGATCATAGGCAGGTTCTGTTGGAATTTTTTTTGGCATATCACCACCTTTCTTCCAATTTAAATGCGATACAACTTCTCTACATATTCTTAGAGCATCCATTTCATCTTCTGCAAGATAATCTGATAAACCAGAGATTTCTGAATGCATCTGTGCTCCACCTAGAGTTTCGGCATCAGACTCCTCACCAGTTGCTGCTTTTACAAGAGGAGGCCCAGCAAGGAAAACTTGAGACTGATCTTTAATGAAGATATTGTAATCTGACATACCAGGCTGATAGGCTCCACCTGCAGTAGAAGATCCAAAGACTACAGATATAACTGGAATTCTTAGTTTAGAAAGTTCAGTCATTTCATAAAAGAACCTTCCTGTTGCTGCAAAGTGGGTTTGGTGGATGGTTGGGGATATAGGAGCTTGACCACTCTTACTTCCAGTTCCCATACTCAAATCTCCACCAGCAGATTCAACAAAACTTATAAATGGAATTTTATTTTCTCTTGAAATCTCGATTGCCCTTGCCCATTTTTCACCAACATAAACCGTCATAGCGCCAGCTTTAACTGATGGATCATTTCCAAAAATTACACACTCGACACCTGAAATCATTCCTATACCTGAAACACAACCACCACCAACAGTGAAATCCGTTCCATAACCGGCAAAAGGGCTAATTTCTAAAAAAGGACTATCATCATCAATAACATTCATTACTCTTTCACGAATAGGCATTTTGCCTCTTTTAGCTAATCTCTCATGATGATAAGCACCACCACCTAATTCTGCTTGATCGAGAAGATCGTCTATAAAATCAAGCTTTTCAAGCATGCCTTTTTTATTTTTTTGATACTCTTCAGATTTAGTGTCTAAGTTACTTCGAAGTTGAGGGGCTATATTCTTAGAATGCATATAATATTAATTAGAAATAATTCACATTATGGTAATATAATATTATTAATATTACCACTCAAACAGAGTATTATTAACCTGTTAAGACGCCCAAGGAGTTTATATGACAATTAAAATTTATAGTTGCGATGGATCAAGAGGGATGCGACCTATATGGACAGCTGAAGAAATGGGTCTAGATTATGAGGTTGAGATGATGCCATTTCCACCTCGCTTTCTGCATAAAGAGTTTATGGATATTAATATTTTAGGAACCATACCTTATATGATTGATGGTGATGTGCGTATGACTGAATCAGTTGGAATGAGTCAATATTTTGTAGATACCTATGGCCCAAGTGACCTTAAGGTGAATGTTGATGAGGCTGATTATGGTAATTATCTCAATTGGCTTTCTCATTCAGATGCCACCTTAACTTTTCCTCAAACAGTTGTATTAAGATATACATTTCAAGAAATTGGAGTTGCTGATAAAGCAGCTGAAGGTTACAGACGCTGGTTTGTTGCTAGACTAAAACTATTAGAGCAAACTTTAGAGAACAGAGAATATCTCTGTTCAAATAGATTTACGATAGCAGACATATGTGTGAGTTATGCGCTTTTTTTAGCGAAATCTTTAGGAATAGAGGAAGCCTTTAAACCTAATATAACTCGTTGGACAGATATGCTCTTTGAAAGAGAAGCCTTTAAAAAGGCTAAGAGCTTTAAATGGGAAGGATAATAAATGAATAGCTTTATAAAAAATTCTTTCTTGTTAATTCTTGCTTCATCTCTTAATTTTAATCTATTTGCAGTTGAAGAAAATAGTACTACTCATATTGAATCTATAGTACTTGGATCTGGTTGTTTTTGGGGAGCAGAAAAGGGCTATGAAGCTCTTCCAGGAGTTATTGAAGCTATCTCTGGATATGCTGATGGAAGAGGTATTAGACCAAATTACAGAGATATAACTCAGTTAAAAAATAGACTAAATCCCAATAATCACGCAGAAGTTGTAAAAGTTACTTTTAACTCTCAATTAATCAATCTGGAAGATTTGCTCCAACATTATTTTGAAAGCCATGATCCAACTCAACTCAACAGACAGGGCAATGATGTAGGCACTCAATATCGTTCAATAATCTTGTATGAAAATGATAAACAAAAAGAAGTAGCAAAAAATATAATGAATACTTTTCAATTACTCCTTTTAGAGTCCGGCTATGGAGAAATAAAAACAGCACTTAAAGAGCTTGATCAATTTTATAATGCAGAAGAGTATCATCAAGACTACATAGCTAAAAATCCTAATGGTTATTGCCCTGATCACTCTACTGGAATTAAATTTAATGCAAATGATCAAATCGCTAAACTTGATAATAGCAAGCTGCAAGTGGGCAAACAGATCGTTATTATAGAGCCTGAAGGTTTTTGTCCTTATTGTGAAAGCTTTAAACAAGATGTCGCTAATGACTATAAAGGAAGTATACCTATGTCATTTCGTTTAGCTTCCAATCTTGAAGGCTTAAATCTTAAGACCCCAACATGGGCAACTCCAACCATTCTTTTTATAGAAGATGGAACTGAAGTTTTTGGTTACCAGGGTTATCTCGAGCCCGAAGCGTTTTATAAATTTTTTGGGGCTTTTAAATTAGGCAGGAGTGAGGCTTACAATGTTGCTTTTAACGAAGGAACTGATGCAAGATTTTGTCAGGAGTATGAAATTTTTAAAAATACACCTGATGGAGTATTTGTAGATAAGTTAAGCGGTGCGACATTATTTGATACTAGAGATAGATTTAATTCTTCTTCTGGATGGCTCTCGTTTACAAGCCCAGTTAAAAATTCTACCTATGAACTTGAAGATAATAGTTTTGGTATGCGAAGAACTGAAATAAGATCAAAAAGTTCAGGTATTCATCTTGGTCATGTTTTTCCTGATGGCCCTAATGGAATGCCAAGATACTGCATCAACGCTACTGTATTAGAATTTGTTTTAAGAAAAAATATTTAACATATAAAACTATATATAATTGCGCTATGAATAATCATGATAAGTTTATAAAAGCTCTTAGAAACTTAGCATATCCTGTATGCATTATTTCTAATTCTGAGAATGATATTAAGAATGCCATAACAGTTTCTTCAATGACTTCTCTTTCAATAGATCCAGCATCTTTATTAGCTTGTATAAATAAATCGGCCAGCATTCATGCAGCCTTAAAAGTAGGTAATTTAGTTAATGTGAATTTATTAAGCTCTTCACAACAAGAAATTTCTACAATTTGCAGCACCAGTGACTCAGAGGTTGGAAGATTTGATAATGATTTTTGGTCTTATGATTCTAATCAAATGCCTTTTTTACCAGATTCACAAGCCATAATAACTTGTAAAATAGAAGAAATGGTTGATTATGCAACTCACTCTATCCTAATTTTATCCATTGATAATGTAGTCTTAAATAGTGAAGAGCCTGACCCTTTACTTTATGGTAATGGCAACTATTTAAAACTATAGAATTTTTATTAGTTAACGAATATAACTACTCATCAAAGAGTGAAGTCATTCTTTCATAACCCACTATAAATTCCTCTTTAAATTTCTGAACTGTTTGACCAGCTGTAATAGTTTCATCCACTAATCCAATGCCTTGACCAACCCAATATGTTGCTAGCTGTTTTGCTCCTTCATGACCAATTTCAGCTTGCTTATTAACTACCGCTAAAGCCGGTTCACTAATCATAGTCTGAAGAGGCATAGGCAATGGCTCAGGAGCATCTTTGGATTCCCAAGCATCTGTCCATGCAGACTTAAGCTGTCTTGAGTGTTTACCAGTTCTACTCTTTGAGCGAACAGTTTGACTAGATGTTGCATTTACCATTTTTTCTTTAATGACTTCTGAAGTTTCAGCTTCTATTGTTGGTAAGAAAACTGATGCACACCAAACGCCATCTGCTCCCATAGCCATAACTCCTGCCATTTGCTCTCCAGTCGCTATCCCACCTGCTGCAAGGATTGGTATATCACCAAGATCTTTAATAGCTCGTTTTACCTCAGGCACTAACACCATTGTAGAAACACTTCCACAATGACCACCACCTTCAGTTCCAGAAACCACTAGAATATCTACCCCAGCTTGAACTTGTTTAATAGCATGCTCTTTAGCACCCAATAGGGCAGCAACTTTTACATTGTTCTCTTTACCCATATCAAGCATCCATTTTGGAGGAACTCCTAATGCATTTGCTATAAGTTTAATTGGATGTGAAAAAGCAACCTCTAAAAGTTTTTGAGCCCCATCTTGTCTTAAATTTTTACCAAACCTGGAATCAGAAGCAAGCTCAATATTTTTAGCTTCACTTCCACCTCTTAGAATTTCTCCATCTACATCATACTGCTTGAGAACATCAGCTCTAAAATCTCTATATTCTTGAGGAATCATATCTCTTAAATCTTCTGAAGTTTTATTTGAACCTTTTCCTTCAAATTTATTAGGTACCAATAAATCAACTCCATAAGGCATTCCATCGATGTGATCATCAATCCATTTTAAATCTTGTTCAAGCATTTCTGGAGTATGCCCAACCGCTCCCAATACTCCCATTCCGCCTGCTTTTGAAACAGCAACAACAACGTCTCTACAATGACTAAACGCAACCATTGGGAATTCGATATCAAACATTTCACATATTGGTGACTTCATATTTTTTACTCCTAATTTGTATCTTTTATAAATACTTTTAAAACTTATTGAATTTATTCTATCTCAGTTTAAATAACTTCTGTAGTTTTCAAACCAATATAGAAATAAACAATTGTTAATTAATTGTATTAAAATTGAGAGATGGATAATAGTTTAAATTTTTCAGTACCTGATATTTGCGATGAGTATATGGATAAGATTCAAGTAGGCAGTCTGAGCTTTAACTCTTACGGGGGTGAAGAGATATTTTCAGGTGAAATTGAAACCATTATTTGCCCAGACGATAATTCATTAGTTAAAGATATCTTAAATCAACCAGGCAATAACAGAGTCTTAGTGATTGATGCAAAGGGGGTAGATCATGCTTCTATGATAGGTGATCAAATTGCAGTAAAAGCATTAAAAAATAACTGGAATGGAATTATTGTAGATGGCTTTGTCAGAGATATTGAGATACTTAAAACTATTCCAATTGGTATTTATGCAAAAGGCTCTATTCCTAAAAAGACAAATAAAAATGGTCTGGGAACTCTTGGGGCTGATATTTTTGTCGGAGGGGTGATGATACGTCCAGGTAATTGGATTTATATAGACTCTAATGGTTGGATTATTGCAAAGAAGCAACTAGAACTTTAGTTCTTCAAATATGTTGTCTTTTTTTATCCATAAGATATCAATCCAATCTTTAAAATTATTTCGATAAACTTCATCGCTTAAGTAGTTCTTATTTTTTAGATTTTCAGGCACTTCATACTCTTGTATATGAACTTTTACATTTTTCATCTCACCTTTTAAAAACGACCAAAAGCTTTTCTTTTTAGATTTATAGACAATCGTAAAGTCTAATAATTTATTAATTTGTGGAATAGCAGACAAAGCAGTAGCAATACCCCCAACTTTAGGCTTTAGTAAATTTTTATAAGGCGAGTTTTGCTCTAGATGCTTTTGATCAGTATGCCTAGTACCTTCAGCGTAACTAAAGACTGTAGTTGGCGACCTGTGAAAGCGCTTGCAAGATTTAATAGTATTTTCATAATCTTTATACCTAAGATCAGGTTTTTTTTCTATCTCCGCTCTTGAGTGTCTATGAACAAAAGGCATATTTAAAGTTTTGTTTGCAAGAAATACAAAAGGTATCCACCATAATTCTTTTTTCATAAATATTTTAAGTAATGGAATTCTATAATTTGTTGCCACGAGAATGACAAAAATATCTGCCCAAGAGCTGTGATTCGACATAGCTAAATACCAATCATCTGTAGATAATTTATCATCGCTAATAATTTGGATAGAGTTCTTTCCATGCATGAATTGCATAATATACTTAAGACCAAGCACAGTTATTTCACCTATCGTATTTGATACTTTATGCAGAAAAATTTTAAAACGCTGAGTGCGAACAACAATTCTAGGAATATTGATTATAGCTAGAATTGAAAACCCAATAATTAATTCGGTAAGAATTAAAACAAGGCTAATAACGCCAATTAAGTTAGATTTAAAATAATTCATAATTAATCTCTTGGCTAAAAGAGATACTTATTATAACAATTAGATAAATTACTGTTTGATTTATTAAAAATTACTTAAATTTGCGTATCTTTCTTGATGAAAGTTGGCTCCGCCAAAAATAACTTCAGCAACTCTAGCTCTTTTCATATAAAAACCAACGTCATACTCATCCGTTACACCAATTCCACCATGCATCTGCACAGATTCGTTTGAAACCAAATGCAAAGTCTCCCCTGCAATAGATTTAGCAAGACTCGCCATTCTTTGAAGATCATTATTATTTTCATCAGCACCTTGCATAGCTGCCATAACAGCAGACTTAGTTAGCTCTATCTCAACAAACATTTCAGCTGCTCTATGCTGAAGGGCTTGAAAGGTTCCAATTAAAACTCCAAATTGCTTTCTTTCTTTTAAATAATTTAATGTCATTTCAAAAGCTGCTTCTGAGTTGCCAAGCATCTCTGCAGCTAAAGCTATTCTTCCTTCATCTAAAATTTTATCAATAGCTTCGCCGCCAGACTCTTGGTCCCCTAACAAAGCTTTTTTAGCTAATGAAACATTATTAAAAACTATATTTGCATAGTTTCTACAATCAGCCATGTCTGTTTTAATAACCTCAACACCTTCTTGATTTGCATCAAGAATAAACAAAGTAAGGCCCATATTCTCGCCTTTTATGCCAGAAGTTCTAGCTAATACGATCAAAATATCAGCACTTGAACCATCAACTACAAATTTCTTTTTACCATTAATTACCCACTCATCTCCAACTAGTTCCGCTTTGGTAAGAGTATTTGATGGAGCATGATGACTTTCTTCATCAACTGCTAGAGCTGTAGTAATTTCTCCTGAAGCTATCTTTGGAAGGTATTCTGCTTTTTGCTCTTGAGTTCCAAAAGTATTAATTGCTGAAGCTCCCAAGACTGCTGTTGCCAGAAGAGGTGATGGAGTAAGAGTTTTCCCCACCTCTTGCATAACCACGCTTATACCCGCAAGACCAAAATCTGATCCGCCAAATTCTTCTGGAATTAAAATACCTGACCAACCCAACTCAACCATTTCTTTCCAAACTTCCTTATCCCAATTTTGAGGGTCATTATCATCTCTTAGGGCTCGAAAATGATTAACTGGAGTTCTATTTTCTGCAAAATCTTTTGCAGAATCTTTAAGCATTTGCTGCTCTTCATTAAGTATTAGTTTCATTATTATTTTCCTAGTAAATTTCTTAAATATTTAACTAGGAAGACCTAGAACTCTTTTAGATATAACATTCAATTGAACCTCAGAAGTACCACCTTCAATTGAATTTCCTTTTGTTCTAAGCCATGCTTTTGTAAGGTCTTTTTCTTTTTGGTCATACTCATCACCATCCCAAGCAACACCATTTGAACCCATAGCAGCTATCATCATTTCATGTCTTTTCTTATTATGTTCAGTTCCATAATACTTAAACATTGAAGCCACAGCTGAAGCTTTACCACCCTCATCACCAGCTCTTTTTAGAGTTAATCCAAAGGCATGTTCTTTCATTTTATGTGTAGTTACTTCAGATCTAAATATACCATTTGCAATCTTGCCATCCTCTTCACCAAAATGTTTTTTAGCAAGAGTTACAACATCATTACCGCCACCAGAAGCAGAACCAGCAAGGCCAAAATTAGATATAAAGTTTCTTTCATGCTGTAACAATGCTTTTGCTATAGTCCAACCAGCATTCACCTCTCCAACTAAATTTTCTTTTGGAACTTTTACATTATCAAAGAATGTTTCACAAAAAGGTGATTTACCACTTATTAAAGTAATCGGCTTAGTGCTAACACCTTCAGTAGCCATATCAATCAGCAAGAAACTAATGCCGCTATGTTTAGGTTCTTGAGGCCCAGTTCTTACAAGAGCAAAAATCCAATCAGCTTGATCTGCATAAGAAGTCCAAACTTTTTGACCATTAACTAAATAATGATCTCCCATATCTTCTGCTTTAGTGGATAGACTTGCTAAGTCAGATCCAGATCCTGGTTCTGAATAACCCTGACACCACCTAATTTCACCCTTAATAATTCTTGGTATATGTAATCTCTTTTGCTCTTCGCTCGCATACTCTAAAAGTGCAGGAGCTAACATCCAGATACCAAAACTCAATAATGCTTGTTTAGCACCTATTGCCCATAATTCTTCATTTAAAATTTTAGTTTCTTCCTTAGAAAGCCCGCCACCACCATACTCTTTTGCAACAGTTGGCATTGTCCAGCCTTTAGCACCCATTCTATCTAACCAAAGTTTAGATTCAGGGTTTTTATAAACAGCATTTCTTCCACCCCAAACTTCATCAGTTGCACTGCTAGCATCAATCTTTGCTCCAGTCCTCATTGAAGGTGGGCAGTTTTCTTCAAGCCACTCTTTTACTTCTACTCTAAAAGATTCTAAATGTTCCATTTGATTAGTTTCCTAAATTTTTTAATTTCAAGACTATTGTAAGGACAAATATTAATTTTTCCAGTTTATGCAAAACTATGGCAAGAAATTAAATGTTTACTTGATTACAAAATAATTATGATAAATTAGTATTTATAAAATTAATTTATCATTTAAAAGGAATTCAAATGAAAGCATATCAAGTAGTTGAATCAGGAAAACCATTAGAGCTTAATGAATTTGATACACCCAAACCCCAAGGCGAAGAAGTTTTATTAAAAACCATTGCTTGCGGGGTATGTCATTCAGATGTTCATATTCATGAAGGTGCTTTTGATCTTGGTGGTGGAAATAAATTACCTTTACCTCTTCAGATGCCTTATACCCTAGGTCATGAAATATTTGGTGAAGTCATTGAATTAGGTCCTGACGCTACAGATATAAATATAGGTGATAAAAGAGTTATCTATCCTTGGATAGGTTGTAATGAATGTAATGTATGCAATTCTGGTGATGAGCATTTATGCTCCAGTGGTCCCGTTTTAGGCGTACAAAAAGGTGGTGGTTTTGGTGATCATGTTATTGCACCTCATTCCCGATATCTTATGGATGCCGGCAATACTCCTGATCATTTAGCTGGAAGTTATGCTTGTTCTGGATTGACTGCATACACAGCATTAAAAAAAGCGAATATAAAAGACTCTGCAGACTCACTCGTAATTGTTGGTGCAGGAGGACTTGGAATGATGGGCATACAAATTGCTAAAGCAGCTTTTAATATTCAGCCTATCGTTGTTGATGTTGATGAAGCTAAACTAAACTTAGCTTTAGAAAGTGGAGCTTCTCATGCAATAAATTCTAGAGATGAAGATGCAGCCCAAAGAATTCAAGCAATCACCGGAGGTGCTAGCGCAGTAATTGACTTTGTTGGATCTGATTTATCAACTGGATTTGCTACTAATCTTTTAAGAAAGGGTGGAAGGTATATTATAGTTGGGCTATTCGGAGGGGAGTTAAGCCATCCACTACCAATGATGGTTTTAATGGAAAGAAATATTCAAGGTTCTTACGTGGGGAGCTTATCGAATTTAAAAGAGCTTATGCAATTAGTTAAAGAGGGTAAAATTGATCCTATTCCAGTTGAGAAAAGGCACGCATCAGAAGCTAACCAAACTTTAATAGACTTAAAGGAAGGCAGAATAATGGGCAGAGCTGCTTTAATGCACGATTGATAAATTTTCAGATATTTTTGAAAATATATCCTGTAATTCTCCATTTATAACCACATCTGCCTCACCATCCAATGGGGTAGCATCTCTATTAAGAATTACTAGTTTAGATCCATTTTTTTTTGCTAATTCTGGTAATTTAGCTACTGGCTGGACACTTAATGATGTTCCTATTGAAATAAATAAATCAGCTGCTTGAGTTAAATACATAGCATTTGTATGGTCTTTTTCATTCATCGGTTGACCAAATGATATGGTTGAAACCTTTACCAATGAGCCACAGTCACTGCAGTCCGGAATCTCAAGATGATTAATGATAGATTTATGAAATATGCTTGGATCAAACTCTTTAAAGCAATTAAGACAGGATGCTTTGGTAGCATTCCCATGAATTTCAATAATTTTTCTCTCATCAAGACCTGCTATTGAATGCAAGCCATCTATATTTTGTGTAATAAGATGATGGTTTGCTGAGGTGTTAATTAAATCTCTAACAAAGAAGTGCCCTGTATTTGGTTTTATTGATTTAAGTTTTTCTTTTAACTCCAAATTTCTCTCCCATGAGAGTCTTCTAGATCCTGCATCTTTTAAGAATTCTTTAAATAATATAGGTTTATTTTTTGTCCAAAAACCATCATCACTTCTAAAGTCAGGCAGACCAGACTCAGTGCTAATACCAGCACCAGTCAAAATAACTATCTTATTAGCCTCCTGAATAAGACTTAAAAACTCATTAATTTTATTTGTTAGGTGCATATATTTATTTTCCAATCTATCAGGGAGTATAATGCCTCATTATGTTTGAAAATATAGGTATCGTAGTTAAAAAGAATCAGGAAGATGGTGACATCTTATTCCTTGATTCCCTATTACCTATCCTTTCAAAATATACCAATAAAATTTTTATTGAAGCTGGCGCTGAGGTTAAAAATAATCTTATTACTGAACTAACCTCAGAAGATTTTGCCCAAACGATTGATCTACTTATAGTCTTTGGTGGAGATGGAACTTTACTAGGCTCATCAAGAAAGTTTTTAGAGTATGAAACCCCAATATTGGGTATTAATCTTGGAGCTGTTGGGTTTTTAACAGACGTAAATATAGATAACTTTGAATCTATTATTCAGGATATCTTGCAAGGTAACTATGAAATAGAAGATAGATCTTTAGTTTCAGCAAACTTCCTTGATAAGACTTTATTTGGACTTAATGAGATAGTTATCCACTCAGGATCTTATGCACAATTAATGCGTTATCAGCTTAGTGTTGATGGCAAGCCTGTTTATGAGCAAAGATCAGATGGACTCATTATTGCAACACCGACAGGCTCGACTGCATACGCTTTATCAGCAGGCGGCCCTATTATTCATCCAAGTTTAGATGTTTGGAGCATCATACCTATGATGCCGCAGAGCCTTTCATCAAGACCATTTATCATCTCGTCTGATCAGAAAATAGAAATAAAATTATTAAGCGGCCCTCTAGATGAAGCTAAAATTTGTGCAGATGGTCAAGATGACATTTCGGCAAAATACGAAACAGTTGTTAATATTCAAAAGATGAATAAATCTTTAAAGCTTGTTCATCCAAAGGATAATGATTTCTTTGAGGCCTGTAGAGAAAAACTTGGATGGAGTTTAGATATCACTAAAAATAATTCAATTTCTTGAATATAAAAAATTTTCATATTCCTATAATTGTTATAGCCACACTCATAACAGTTCTTTCTAACTTTGGGCTTAATTTTGAAATTATTAGAAATTTATCTTTTCTAGATTTTCAACGATCAGGACCTTATTTAGAGTTTATTACGTTTAATCAGACTTACTTTATTCAAAATGATTGGTGGAGACTTATAACACCTATATTTATTCATTTTTCATTTAGTCATTTAGCTTTTAATGCTCTTTGGATATTCATATTAGGATCTAAAATTGAGATGCTTGATGGCAGACTCTTATTTCTTTGTTTAGTTATTTTTTCAGGCATTACTAGTAATTATATTGAATATCTTTGGAGTGGAGTTTCATTATTTGGAGGACTATCAGGAGTAGTTTACGGATTGCTTGGATATTGCTTTTTAATTGAACTAGATTCAAATAAAGAACGTTATGGCCTTCCGCCTGCAATATATATATTTATG
>CAYFJC010000003.1:0-49020 GCA_964343355.1 uncultured Gammaproteobacteria bacterium
CACTTTTTATGACATGCTAAATCAAGGGTCGCTAGCTCAGTTGGTAGAGCAGTTGACTTTTAATCAATTGGTCACAGGTTCGAATCCTGTGCGACCCACCATTTACATCATAAAATTTAGTAATAACTTTTCAAGTTATAAGCATCTAGAGGCTTGAGATGAAAAATATTCTTAACAAACTTCTGTTACCTTTTACAAAAGAATCATCTCTTGCAGGTGTTTTTTTCTTTTTTGTATTATCTTCTTGGTATGTTTTAAGGCCGGTAAGAAATGAAATGGCTGTAAGTAATGTAGATAATTTACCCTTATTACTTGCTGTTGGTGCTTTGGCAATGTTGCTTGTTAATCCTATCTATTCCAGACTAGCCTCAAAAACTAATTTAAGAAAATTATTAATTTCTTGCTACCTGTTTTTTATTGTAAATCTATTGGGATTTTTATTTTCTTGGAAGGTTTTAGATTTAGAGGGAGTTGTATGGCTTGGAAGAGCTTTTTATATTTGGTGCAATATTTATTCCTTTTTTGTTGTATCTATATTTTGGGTGGTAATCATAAATGTTTTCAGATCATCAAAGACTAGAAATTTTTACGGCGTAATAATGGCTGGAGGTTCAATTGGTGCTTTAGTGGGATCTGAGATTTCAAAAAGATTTGCCAGCTCATTTACCGAAAGTGGTTTAGAATTTTTTAGTATTTCAGCAATTATTCTACTATTTGCAGCTTTATGTGTTGGCTTGATGTTAATAAATTATACTAATTCTAAAAATAATCATGAATCAAATCAGCCTCTTGGCGGGGCAAGTTTCGATGGCATTAAAAATGCTTTAACTAAGAAAGATATTCGTTCAATTGCTATATATGTGTGGCTATTTACTGGATTAATGACAATCCACTGGATGACTGCAATATCAATTATTGATGCATGGTCCAGTGATTCTGTAGAGAGGATCGCTTTGTTTGGTCAAATGGAGCAATTGGTAACAATTTTAACTTTACCTACGCAGTTATTACTCACTTCAATCATTATAAATTTCTTAGGAGTTAAGCGCATTCTATTTTTATATGGAGTAGCTTTTTTAATTGTTTTCTCTGTGTATGCGATTTCGCCAACAATATCTATCGTGATATTTGCAACTGTATTTCTTAGATTATTTGAGTACGCTATAAATAAACCTACAAGAGAAATAGTATTTAGCCATTTAAAGCAAAATGATCGGTATAAATCTTCAGTCTTTATTGATACTTTTTGTTCAAGATTGGGTGATCTATCAGGGAGTTTATTTATAACTTTTGGAAGTTTTATCGGGGTAGGGTTCTCTTTAATACCATTACTCGCTTTACCTATTACCGGTTTATTCTCTTACTTCGGTATTAAGATAGCCAAAGAAACAAAAATTTATTGACCGCGTAGTTCTTTAATAGATTTTCTAGTTGTATTAATTTTTGTAATTATAGATTCAGATACTTCAAAATTACTTTCAGTTAATTTAAGTGCAAATTGAAGTTGATTGAGAGCATCTTCATACTGACCAAGTAATAAATAGTATTCAGCTCTACTCTGATGGTAGCCAATGACATTCTTGCTATCTCTTTGGATCTCAGACAAGTAAAGCCAGAGATACGGATCTGTATTCCTTCTTAAAAGTTGATCTCTAATTAACTCCTCGGCAGCAAATAGTTTTTTGTCATAAGCTAGAATTTTTGCCTTTAGAATAGTTAGAGGATAATTTTTTGGAGATATGTTTAAAAAAATATTTACTATATTTAGAGCTTCTTTTGACTTACCTGCATTTAGTAATATCTCTGCTTTAGTATTATTAAGAATTAAATTTTTGGGATTTTCATCTATTAGCTTATCAATCTCTTTTAAGCTACTGGTATGTTGGCCACTCATCATATAAGCAACTGAAAGTGCATATCTATTTTCATTTGAAAAGTTTTCTTCTATTAGCCCCTTCATTTTTCTTACAGAATTTAACGGTATATCTTCATACCTCATTTGCAGCCTGCCTCTTATTAATTGGAAATTCAATGAATCTTTATTTTTGTATGGTGTCTCGACTTGATCAGCTGCATTAAAAGCATCCGCAACTCTTGAGGAAGATACGGGGTGAGTTAAAAGGAATTCAGGAATATTATCACCTGCAAGCCTCCTTAACTTTGCCATTTGTTCAAACATTTCCCCCATGCTATCAGGAGCATACTGTGCATTAATGAGATTATTAAACCCAACTCTGTCAGCTTCTCTTTCAAATAAGCGACTATAGCGCAGGCTTTGCTGTTGAAGAAAAGCAGGTCCGGCCATAAATGCAGTAGGGTTATTTGTTGCTACAGCAGCAGCCATGGCAGAAACCAGAACAAGCATTGAAGCAAAGTTATTATCTCTCGAATTAAGTATATTTCTTGCAAAATGTCTTTGACTTAAGTGGGCAAGTTCATGAGTAAGCACTGAAGCAAATTGACCTTCATTTTTAGCATTTAAAAAAAGACCTCCGTTAATACCAATCACCCCACCTGGTGCAGCAAATGCATTAAGAGACTTATCATCAATTAATAAGACATTAAAATTTCTATCTTTAACCTGGCTATATTCAGAAAGTCTATAAATCAATAATTCAGAATACTCTTGAATCAAGGGATCAGAAATCAAGGGAGCTTGGCTATAGACTTGTTTTAAGAATTCATTGCCAATAATTTTTTCTTGGTCAGTTGAAACAACTCCTGAAACTCTATCACCTAGCTCAGGTAATGATAAATTTAATTCAGGCTCAGCATAAATATTCAAAATAAATGAAACAGATAATATAAAAAATAGTTTTTTCATTTTCATTTTTATTAAATCTTAAAAAATTTGTATTCCCAATAAAACTAACACATATAGAGGTTATTAGATTAATATAATCTAATAAATAAGCTTAAATTATATATAATTATTGTTTGACAGTGATAAGTTTAAATAGTTTTCATGTTTATTGAATTTAAAAGGAATAATGTCTTTTATGAGTGATCTATTTTTAAGTAATGCGCTTTCGTTTATAGCTTTGGGTTTATTTGCGAGCATGGGATACTTTTTCTTTACTCAATCTGTAAAGAAAGTCTTCGTAAATGAAGAAACAATAGTCTTTTCTTTAATTCTTGTGGTTGCACTTGTCGCGCTTTCACTTTTCGGAAGTGTTTTATCTCCATTTTTAGTTAGTATTATTGTTGCATACCTTTTGGTTGGTTTTCAGGCAAGGTTAGAGGGTTATGGGTTAAAAACATCTTCTGCATTAGCTTTAACTTATGCATTTTTTTTAGTTATAACCACAACTCTATTGGTGTATTTAATTCCTCTAATTTATCAGCAGCTTCAGTCTCTTGTTTTAGAATCACCAAGGCTAATCAATGAACTTATTGGTTTTATACAAGCAGTTCCTAGCAATTATCCTGATCTTATTTCGTCTGATCAAGTCACTTCTTTTTTTGAAGGTATATCAGCTGAAGTAACCGGATTTACTCAAAACCTAGTTAAATCTTCAATTACAGGCATCACTGGAACTATTACATTTGCTATGTACCTTATTTTATTTCCTGTGCTTGTATATTTCTTTTTATTCGATAGAAAAAATATAATAAACAGCTTTATGGAGATCATTCCTGGTGAAAGAAAAATGCTTTCAAATGTTTGGTCAGAAATGGACAATCAATTAAGTAACTATGTAAGAGGAAAAACAATTGAAATTTTAATAGTTGCTACTACATCAGCAATTATTTTTGCATCACTGGGTTTAAATTACACAGCACTTCTTTCTGTATTGGTAGGGATGTCAGTATTAATTCCATATGTTGGAGCTTTTCTTGTCACTATTCCGGTTCTTGTTGTTGGCTTAATTCAGTTTGGACTATCTGCTGACTTTTATATATTGACTGGATTATATTTATTATTACAGGCACTTGATGGAAATTTACTAGTCCCTCTAATATTTTCTGATGCAGTTAAATTACATCCAGTAATAATAATATTAGCAGTATTTATTTTTGGAAGTATGTTTGGTTTTTGGGGAGTATTTTTAGCAATACCAATAGCCACTTTTATTAAAGCTATTTGGAATGCATGGCCATCACAGGCTTAATTTTTTATAGAGATTTAATTGCTTCTAAAACTTCTGCAACGTGACCTTTAACCTTTACCGATCGCCATTCATTAATAACTTTTCCTTCTGCACTTATAATAAAGGTGCTTCTATCGACACCAATATACTCTCTGCCATACATTGATTTAAGCTTCATGACATCAAATGCTTTGCAGACCTTCTCATCAGGGTCAGATAATAGTTCAAATGGAAAACTCTGTTTAGCTTTAAAATTTTCATGAGATTTAACTGAATCTCTTGAAACTCCTAAAATTTCTGTATTAGATGATTTAAATTCTTTATACGCATCTCTGAATTCTTGACCCTCTGTAGTGCAACCTGGAGTACTATCTTTTGGATAAAAGTAAATTACTAAATTCTTACCTAAAAAATCTTCTGATTGAAGAGTTTTACCACTTGTGGATTCAGCTTTAAATTTTGGACATTTTTTACCTAATATTTTTTTTGTCATTTTTTTTCCTTAATTGATAGTATGTAATGATGTATAGTCCTATTTTTTACTGAAATAAATATTCATGCAAGCACTTAAAGGAAGTTTAGTAGCATTAGTAACTCCGTTAGCTTCAAATGGTAGCGTAGATTATGCTGCTATAAAAGATCTTGTTGGCTGGCATATTGAGCAGGGAACAGATGGGATTGTTTCAGTCGGAACTACTGGCGAAGCTCCAACATTAAGCACAAAAGAGCATGCAGAAGTAATAACCAAAACAATTGAATACGTTAATGGAGCAATTCCGGTTATTGCTGGAACTGGAGGAAATTCTACTCATGACTCTATTGCTTTAACAAAAGAGGCAGCAAGTGCTGGAGCAGATTTCTGTCTTTTAGTTACCCCTTATTACAATAAACCTAATCAGGAAGGGCTGTTAACTCATTTTACTGCAATAGCTGACTCTGTTGATATACCTCAAATTTTATATAACGTTCCATCAAGAACCGCCTGCGATATTTTACCTAGTACTGTTAAAACTTTAGCTCAACATCAAAATATTGTTGGAATTAAAGAAGCTTTGGATAATATGAATAGAATTAAGCAATTAGTTAAAATATCAAAAGAAATGCAAGACGCTAAAGATTTTTATATTTACTCTGGAGATGACCCCACTTTTTTAGAATCGATGAAACTCGGTACTCATGGCGTGATATCTGTTGCTGCAAATGCTATACCAAATCAAGTATCTGAAATATGCCAACTTGCTTTAAATAATAATTTTGTTGAGGCTGAAAACTTAAATCAGATCTATAGTGATTTTTATAATTTATGCTTTGTTGAGTCAAACCCAATGCCAATAAAGTGGATTATGTATAAACTTAATAAAATCCAAAATAATATAAGACTTCCATTAGTTAATCTTAATGAAACTTTTCATCAACAGATCCTGTCAGAGATGGTAAAATTAAAACTATTATGAAAAATATACCCCAACTATTATTAGCAATCTTTTTTATTCACTCCTGTTCTTACTTAACAGGGCCTGAAGGAATGTTTCCAGAAACAAAATATGATTTCTTGGAAGAAGAGCTTGCACCTAATCTAAATATTCCTGAGTCGCTAAATGATATTAGCAAAGACAATCATTACCCAATAGACGAAATGCTTGTACGAGATATTTCAAAAGATGTTCCTAAGCCTAGGCAGGTGTTTTCTTCTGGAGGAGCTTCAGAAGTTCAGTTAAGAAGATTGGGTGAATTAATGTGGATCTACGTTGAGACTCTTCCATCTACAGCTTGGCCAATCTCAAAAAATTATTGGGAAGCATCTTCTTATGAGATCCTCTCAGAAGATGCAGAAACTGGTGTTATAAGAGTTGCTTTTGATCAAGATTCTATTTTAGAGATGATTGTCGAGCATGGAATTAAAGAAGCATCAACTGAGATTTTCTTGAAGCAATTAAACAAAGACAATGAAAATATTACCGAGGTTGAATCAATAAAGCCTGAGCTTCAATTGATTGTTGATTATTTGGCAGCATCAGTTGAGAATTTTTCAGGTACATCACTTGCAGCACAAAGTCTGAATGAAAACAAAAAAGCAAGAATATTTACTCAAGATAATCAAACAGTTATTGAGCTTGATTTATCATATCAAAGAGCCTGGTCTTCGGTCAGCAGAGCATTGACAGCAGGTAAAATTATTACAAATGATAGAAATAGAGATGAGGGGATTTTTTACGTGAGTTACGCTAGCGAAGCTAAACCTGGATTCTTTTCTTTTTTATCTTTTGGTAAAGAAGAAAATGAAGAGGGCCTTATTCTTGGTGAAGAAGCTGCATTTGAAGTTCAGGTTAAATCAAGTGGAGTAAAAACTATTATTACTGCTAAATCATTAAACGGTAGCATTGAAGATGCTGAAACATTACTTTCTAAAATAAATGAATCACTAAGCTAATGAATAAAATAGATGAAATAACAGCTGGGAAAGCAAAGTCTTTATATACCACAGATAATTCTGATCAACTTATAATGCATTTTAGAGATGACACTTCTGCATTTGATGGCAAGAAAAAAGAAGCATTGCTTGGCAAGGGTTCGGTTAATAATCAATTTAATGCCTTTATAATGGATCATCTTGAAACAAAAGGTATAGCTACTCATCATCTAGAAATATTAAATTCAACAGATTCTCTAGTTCGTAAATTACAAATGTTTCCTATTGAATGTGTTATTAGAAATAGAGCAACTGGATCAATTTGCAGAAGACTGGGAACAGAGGATGGCTTAATCTTGCAAGCTCCTTTATTTGAATTTTTTTTAAAGGATGATGATTTGGGTGATCCGTTAATAACAGATGAGCACATACTATCCTTCGGTTGGGCAGCTGCAGAAAATATCAAAGAAATGAAAGAGTTAACATTAAAAATTAATGAAATACTTTCTGAGCTTTTTTTAAATAGCAATTTAATCTTGGTTGATTTTAAAGTTGAGTTTGGCTTGAGTAACGGAAAGTTATTTCTTGCAGATGAATTTACTCCAGATGGATGTAGGCTCTGGGATACTGAAACATTAGCTAAAATGGATAAAGATAGATTTAGGCAAGGTCTAGGTGACGTTGTTGAGTCTTATCATCAAGTAGCAGACAGATTAGGCATGAATATTAAACTTGACTAAATAAGTCAGGTATTTATAATTGGCGCGTGAAACTCACCACTAGAAGCAAATATGCTGTAAATGCTCTTACTGAACTTTGTACACTTCAAAATGACGGCCCAGTAGCACTTTCAGACATATCAAATCGTCAAAATATTGAAATAACATATCTTGAACAGCTATTTAGAAAACTAAGAATAGCTGGAATTGTGGAAAGCGTTAGAGGAAGGAAGGGTGGTTATATATATGCCAAAGATCCATTATTAGTATCTATAAAAGATATTATGGATGCAGTTGACGAGAATTTAGATGCTACAAGTTGTAATGGAGCATCTTCTTGTCACCATGGAAAAAGATGTAATGCACACAATCTTTGGAGTGAATTAAATGATGTGGTTGATTCATTTCTTAGTAACGTAACTATTTCACATTTAATACAAAATGATAATTCACATATTCAGATTAAGGAGATAATTTGATGAAAGTAGAAACTCAGGCACCAATATATTTAGACTATGCATCTACAACACCAGTTGATCCAAGAGTTGCCAGCAAAATGATGGAATATCTAACTCCTGAAGGAGAGTTTGGAAATCCAGCATCTAGATCTCATAGATACGGCTGGGCTGCTGATGAAGCTGTTGAAGAAGCAAGGTCACATGTTGCAAATTTAGTTAATTGTGATCCAAGAGAGATTGTTTGGACATCAGGCGCAACAGAGGCAGACAATCTAGCTATAAAAGGAGTAGCAAGATTTTATAAATCTAAAGGAAATCATATTATTACCTCTAAAATTGAGCATAAGGCTGTTTTGGACCCATGTAGACAGTTAGAAAGAGAAGGTTTTGAGGTTACTTATCTTGATCCTAATGAGGGTGGAATTATTACACCTGATGCAATAAAAGAGGCATTGCAGGAAAATACTATTCTAGTTTCAGTCATGCATATCAATAATGAGCTAGGAACACTTAATGATTTGGAAGGAATAGGGTCTATCGTTAGAAAGCATGGAGCTTTTTTCCATGTTGATGCAGCTCAAAGTACAGGTAAAGCGGAAATAGACTTATCTAAATTGCCAGTAGATTTAATGTCTTTTTCAGCTCATAAAACATATGGACCTAAAGGTATAGGAGCTCTTTATGTAAGAAGAAAACCAAGAGTCAGAATAGAAGCTCTTATTCACGGTGGTGGCCATGAGCGAGGCATGAGATCAGGGACTCTTCCAACTCATCAAATAGTAGGTATGGGTGAAGCATTTAGAATTGCTCAACAAGAAATGAGCACTGATTTGGCAAAGATTACTAATTTTCATGAGAAATTTCTTAAAGAGGCAATGAAAATAGAGCATGCATACATCAATGGTGATGTTAATAATAAGGTACCAAATATATTAAATATCAGTTTTAATTTTGTTGAAGGTGAATCCTTAATAATGGGCCTAAAAGATATTGCTGTTTCTTCAGGATCAGCATGCACTTCTGCAAGTTTAGAGCCTTCTTATGTTTTAAGAGCTTTGGGTAGGAAAGATGAGTTAGCTCATAGTTCTATTAGATTTTCATTTGGAAGATTTACAGAAGAAGCAGATGTTCAAAGGACTATAGAGATCTTGGGCAATGTTGTAGAGAGGTTAAGAGAGTTATCCCCGCTATGGGAAATGCATTTAGATGGCATAGATCTTGATGCAGTAGAGTGGGATACACATTAATAATACATATAGGAGTATAAAATGGCATATAGCAAAAAAGTAGTAGATAAGTTTAACGAGACACTCAACAATCCGCAGGCATTTAAAGTAGGAAAATTTGATCCAAAGGAAGTTAATGTAGGAACTGGAATGGTCGGAGCGCCAGCTTGTGGTGATGTAATGAAACTTCAAATTAAATGTGAGCAAAAGGGAAATACTCATATTATTAAGGATGTAAAGTTTAAAACTTATGGTTGCGGTTCTGCAATTGCATCATCTAGCGAATTAGTTGAAATGCTTATAGGGATGACATTAGAGGAAGCTAAAGAGATTAAAAACAAAGAAATTGTCGATGCTTTAGAACTACCTCCTATAAAAATTCATTGCTCAGTATTAGCTGAGGATTCTATTAAACAAGCAATTCAAGATTTTGAATCAAAACAGTAAATTACTTAGATGGACACTTTTAAACCAGCCGAACTTAATTTTTCTGATAAGGCTATAGAGCACTTTAATAAAAGTCTAGATAAAAGAGGAAATGGTTTAGGCATTCAAATAGGTATTAGAAAAGCCGGTTGTTCAGGGTATGAATACTTCTTTGAATTTGTTGATGAAGTAAAAGTAGATGATGCTATTTTTGAAAAAAATGGCTGTAAAATATTTGTTGATCAACATAGCCTTTCTTTTCTTAAAGGTACTTTGGTCGATTATTCCGAAGAAGGATTAAATAAAGGAATTAAATTTGAAAACCCTAACGCAAAAGCTGTTTGCGGCTGCGGGGAAAGTTTCACCATATAAGCTATGGCAAAAATAAAAATTTGGCCTCATGAGGAGCTCTGCCCCAATGGAGCAAATATCGAAAGTCTTCCAGATGAGACTATATGCGAGGCTGCACTTAGAGAAGGCATTAAAATAGAGCATGCATGCGAGATGTCCTGTGCTTGCACCACATGCCACTGCATTATAAGAAAAGGCTTTGAGAGACTCAATGATGCAAGTGATACCGAAGAGGATATGTTAGATAAGGCTTGGGGGTTGGAGCAAACCTCAAGATTAAGTTGCCAAGCAGTTCCACCTCTAGATGATGAGATAGAAATTGAACTTCCAAAGTATAATATTAATCTGGTTTCAGAGGATCATTGATGAATGAATTAGATTGGCTAGATATTAACGATATAGCTATTGAGCTATATGATAATTTTCCAGATATTGATCCTCAATGGATTAGTTTTCCAGATCTTCATAAAAAAGTTTGTGAATTAGATGGTTTTATAGGAGACCCAACTAAATCAAATGAACAAATTCTTGAAGCAATTCAGATGACATGGATAGAAGAATACAAATAAGTCTTCTATAATAGCGAAAATTTTTTAACAAGGATTAATATGACTACACAAAGAACACTTTCGATAATCAAACCAGATGCTGTTTCAAAAAATGTAATTGGTAAAATTTTATCAAGATTTGAAGATAATGGTTTAAAAATAATAGCAGGTAAGCTTATTTCTTTATCAGAGGAAATGGCATCCGGATTTTATGCAGAGCATGAAGGCAGACCTTTCTTCCCAGCCCTAATAGAATTTATGACATCTGGTCCTGTTTTTGTTCAGGTTTTAGAAGGCGATGACGCAGTTATGAAGAATAGAGAGTTGATGGGAAGTACCAATCCTGCAGACGCCGCTCCTGGAACAATAAGAGCAGATTTTGCTAAAAGCATAGATGCTAATGCTGTACATGGATCAGATTCTACTGAAAGCGCTGAAAGAGAAATCAATTATTTTTTTAATACAGAAGAGATTACTTCAACTTAATTTTGCAAGATAAAAAAAATCTATTAGGCTACTCTCAAGAATCTTTAGAAGTTTTTTTTAAAGATATTGGAGAGCCTCCTTTTAGAGCTAAGCAGTTATTAAAATGGGTTCATCAAAAGGGCGAATTAGATTTTGAAATGATGACTGATTTTAATAAGGATTTAAGATCTAGATTAAAAGAAATAGCAGTACTAAAAACACCATTAGTTAAAAATGTTCTCACGTCTGAAGAGGGTACAAAAAAATATTTAGTTGAACTAGACTCAGGATCTTCTATCGAGATGGTCAGAATTCCTGAAAAGAAAAGAATGACTTTATGTATATCTTCTCAAGCTGGATGTGCTCTTCAGTGTACTTTTTGTGCCACAGGAGCCCAGGGCTTTGATCAAAACCTCACATCTGATGAAATAATTGGTCAAGTGTGGCTTGCTAATTTTTATGATAGAAACGAGGCCCCTATAACTAATGTTGTGTTTATGGGTATGGGTGAGCCACTTTTAAACTTCAATCCAGTTATGGAATCTGTTGATATTATGCGGAATCAAATAGCCTATTGTTTATCAAGAAAAAGAATTACCATCAGCACCTCTGGCATCGTTCCTCAAATCAACAAATTAGCAGACATGACAGATATCTCACTTGCAATATCACTTCATGCTGCAGAAAATGAGTTGAGGGATATTATCGTACCCATCAACAAGAAGTATCCAATTAAAGAATTACTTAATTCATGTAAAAACTATTTGTCGAAACAGACAGGTAAGAGAAACATAACTATTGAATATATTTTAATAGACGGAATTAATGATTCCATTAAGCATGCTGCAAGCCTATCGAAAGTCTTAGCTAACTTGTCATGTAAGATAAATTTAATTCCATTTAATCCATTTGACGGAAGTGACTACAAAAGATCAACAGATAAAAATATTTATGCATTTAAAAATTATTTAGTCAATAAGGGCTATATCACAACTTGCAGAATTACTAGAGGGGATGCAATTGATGGGGCTTGTGGTCAGCTTGTAGGAAACTTGAAAAAGACAATTAAAGGAAAAAGCATTATTCAGCATACAAGCATTCATTAGGTGTCTAAATGCCAAAAGTAATTAAATCAGTAAAAATAGGCTCAAAATTCTTAGAAGCAAGATCTAAATTAAATCTCTCTCTCAATGATATTTCAAAAAATATTCATATAAACATTAAATATCTTGAAGCCATAGAGAGTGATGATTATTCATTATTTCCCGCTAGAGCATTTGCTATTGGCTATTTTAATAAATATTCAGATTTTCTTGGAATAAAAGATCCATTTCCAGTTAATACGGATGACAGAATTTTAAATTCTAAAGAGAATAAAACTAAGTCTTCAAGGAAGCGAATCTCAGAAGTTGAGTTATTTATAAAAGAAAATTTAATTACAATATCAACAATCTTTATATTAATACTTTTAATTACATTTATTATATTTACCTCAGCGATATCCGAATCAAGTGATATAGAAATAATTAATGATGAGACGCTTAATATCGAGCCGATTAGCGTTATTGAGAAAATAAGTAATGATAAATTGATAGCTAAACCTATCGTTAAGAATAGCAATCTAATGCTGATATTTTCAGGTCCTTGTTGGGTTGAAATATATTTAAATAATGAAAAACGTTTAATCTATAAGTTATATAATAAAGATGAGATTTTAGGAGTAGAGATTGAAAAAAGCTTTACACTTGTAATAGGTAATATTGATAATGTAAAAGCCACATACGGAGGCGAAATTATTAATTTTATTAATAATGTTAATAAGCAAAAAGTAAGTACAACTATATTTAATAATGAGTGATTGGATTAAAAGAAAAGAGACTAAAACAGTCAATGTTGGCGGCGTGTTAGTTGGTGGAAAAAATCCTATTGCTATTCAATCAATGACAAATACCAATACGTGTGATGTTATTTCAACAGTTAATCAGATCAATGATCTCCAGGCAGCTGGAGCGGATATTGTAAGAGTATCAGTCCCCGGTTTTGATGAGGCAGCAGCCTTTAAAGAGATAAGAAAAGCTGTAAGTATTCCCCTGGTCGCAGATATTCATTTTGATTACAAGATCGCGCTAGAGGTTGCAGATACTGCTGACTGCTTGAGAATAAATCCAGGCAATATAGGCAAAGAAGATAGAGTCAGAGAGGTAATACAAGCTGCAATAGATAATAATGTTCCAATAAGAGTTGGGGTGAATGCAGGCTCAATGGAAAAAGATCTTCAAAAAAAATATGGTGAACCAAATGCTGATGCATTAGTTGAATCAGCTATGCGTCATGTGGATATTTTAGATAAATTTAACTTTAAAAATTATAAAATGAGCTTAAAAGCTTCAAATATAGAGATGACGGTTGAAGCATATAGAAAAATATCAAAAATCATTAATCAGCCACTTCACTTAGGTATTACAGAGGCCGGAAGTTATAGAGCGGGAACTGTTAAATCCTCTATAGGTGTAGGCATGCTTTTAACCGAAGGAATAGGAGACACTATTAGAATTTCTTTAGCTTCAGATCCAGTAGATGAAATTAAGATTGGCTGGGATATTTTAAGAAGTCTTAATATAAGAAGTAGGGGGGTTAAAATAATTGCTTGTCCAAGCTGTTCTAGACAAAACTTTAATGTCATTGAGGTTGTAAATGCACTTGAGGAAAGGTTTGAAGATATATCTGAAGACATAGAAATTGCTATTATAGGATGCTACGTAAACGGTCCTGGTGAATCTAAAGCAGCTGATATAGGTCTTACAGGAGCATCTCCAAAAAATTTATTATATATTGATGGTATTCCTGATAAAAAAATTGCCAATGAAAACCTAATAGATGAATTAGAGCATCAAGTAAGAGAAAAATTATCATTAAGAAATGATTCCAACGTTATTGTGAGAGGCTAAATGACTAAAATTAATTCCTTAAGAGGCATGCCTGATTTTTACTCTGATGATCTAATTAGCTGGAGCCCTGTTGAAAATAAACTAGAAAAAATTTTTAAATCATATTCCATTAATGAAATAAGAACACCTATCATGGAGTACACGGATTTATTTAAACGATCTGTCGGTGATACTTCAGATATTGTTAACAAAGAAATATATTCATTTAATGATAGAAATGATCAAAGTTTAAGTCTCCGCCCAGAAGGAACAGCGGGCGTTATAAGATCGATAATTGAAAAAAAATTAGACCAACAACAATCAAAACTTTGGTATATGGGTCCTATGTTTAGATACGAAAGACCTCAAAAAGGAAGATATAGACAATTTCATCAAGCGGGTGTTGAAATTTTAGGATATCCGGAGGGGCAAGCAGATTTTGAGCTAATTTCTATGATCTGCTCAATAATTAATGGCTTAGACATAAAGAACGCAAAATTAAAAATAAATCATCTTGGAGATAAAGACTCCAAAAAAGAATTTTCAAAAGCCTTGGTTGAGTATTTAATGCCTTATAAAGACAAGATGGATGAAAAAGATCTAGAGAGACTTGGTAAAAATCCTTTAAGAATTCTAGATACAAAGGATTTAAGTATGCAGGAAATTCTTAAAGATGCACCTTCTCTTAATAATTTTATTTCTGATTCTGCAAACTTATTACTCTCATCAATTCAGAAAACGTTTAGTGATTTATGCATTATAGAAATAGATAATACTCTCGTGAGAGGTCTTGATTACTATACAGGGTTAGTTTTTGAAGCATCTTCAACTGATTTAGGAGCTCAAGATGCATTTATAGGTGGAGGAAGATACGATAATCTTGCAAATACTCTTGGTGGCAAAGACATGCCAGCAATAGGACTTGCAATAGGTTTAGAGAGGATAATATCAATTTCTTCAATAACTAAAAATATTGAAAAAAAGGTTGTCTTTATAAGTTCTACTAGCAATATAGCCCCATTAGCATTTAAAATAGCGAACCAGTTAAGAACTGCTAATTCAGATGTCTCGTTAGACATGGATTTAACTGATAGCAGTATAAAAGCTAAGCTAAGAAGAGCTAATAAAACAAATGCTACGCATGCATTTATTTTAGGTGATGAAGAGATAAGCACTAATAAGCTTATTGTTAAGTCATTAAGAGACGACGATGAACAAGTTAGTATGAGTATTAATGAATGTATAGAATTTTATAAAAAGATCTAATCTAAATATATAAGGATATAAACATGGCTGAACACAGTAATGATGAAGAAAGACTACTAGCGATAGTTGATTTTTTTAAGCACTATAGAAATCTTATACTTTCTATAGTTATATCTATTTCATTTATAGGCATTGGGGCTTATGGAATAAAATACACTCAAGATTCTAAGAATAATTCAGCTGCAGTCATATACAGCAAATGGATGGAAGCAGTTTCTGCAGAAGATGCGAATTTACTGGATGATAATCTTTTATTTGATCAACTAATTGTTGATTATGGATCTACGGGATTTGCTCAATTTGCAATGATTAAGAAGGCGTCTGCGCTTGCTTCAAACTCCCAGTTTGATGAAAGTAAGATTTATTTCGAAGACTTAATAGATATATCTAGCGGACTCTTTGGTAACTCCCTTGTAAACAAGATGTCTAGAGTTAGTTTAGCTAGAATTTTGATATCTGAATCTAATTACTCTGAGGCCTTAAATGCCATAGAGGGTTTAATGGCAGGGTCTGATCCATTGGTAAATGAATTGGCTGGAGATGCATTAGCAGGCCAAGCTAAAAATAGTTTAGCCATTGAGCAATATAATTTAGCTAAAGAGCTATATGATGACGATGCATCAAAAAATGTAGTTATTATGAAACTTAATAATATTCAACTGGTCTTATAAACAATTATGAAATATTTATCACACTTATTAATTCTCATATTTTTAAGCTCATGCACAAGTATGGCTTTTTGGAACGATAGCGAAGAAGAAGTTGAGGCTAAAGAGCCTAGAAGTTTTGTTGATATTCTAAGTTTTTGGAATAATGGGCCAGAAGAAGAAATTGATTTAACTGAGCCTAAGGCTCTAGTTGATATTTCTAATCAAAAAGAGCTTGTTTTAAATTGGGAGATCACTCTTGCTTCTGAGAGAAGTGCAACAGATTTTATTCCTAATCTTTCAGGCTCAGGGGATAATAAGTTAGGTGCTTTTTTACCAGCTTTTTCTGGTAAGACAATATTTTTTGCAAATAATAGTGGAGCTATAGGCTCCTTTGATCAGTCTTCAGGTAAAGAAAATTGGACCGCGCAAGTTACAGAGCTCTCTTCAGGTATTTCTGCAGGTTTTGGTGTACTTATTGTCGCTGGATCTCAAGGAGAATTGATTTGTTTGTCCCAAGCAGACGGTTCCACTCTTTGGTCTATAGACGCAGGAGCTGAAATTCTTGCACCAGCAGCTATCAATGCCAAACTAGTCTTGGTTAAGACAAGTTCAGGTGAGCTAAATGCATATAATATATCTGACGGTTCTAGAAAATGGTCTTATAGGTCACAATTACCAGCACTTACATTACGTGGAAGTAGTCCTCCAGTTATAGAAGAAGAGCTGGTTTATGCGGCTTTTGATAATGGAAGACTTGGAGCCTTTCAGATAGATACAGGCTTTTTAGTCTGGGATGGAGCTATATCGTATGTAGAAGGCACATCAGAATTGGAAAATATGATAGATGCCGATGCTGCACCAGTTATAGAGGGTGGCTTATTATTTATTGCAAACTATCAAGGTCAGATAGCTGCTTTTGATCCTGCTCAAAGAAGAATTGTATGGGCTGAAAAAGCCTCATCTTTTTATTCTCCAGTCATTTCTAAGGGTGTTATGGCTATTCTTGAAACTGATTCAACTTTCACAACATATTCAACTAAAACTTTTATGCCATCATGGACTAATGATGATTACTACTTGAGAGAGCTTTCAAATGCAGACTCTTACAAGGGGAGCATAGTAGTTGGTGATTTTGAGGGATATATTCACCTCTTAGACACATTAAATGGTAAAACAACAAGCAGAACAAAATTAACCAGAAGTCCAATTAAGACTATTATCACAAGAGCTGACAGTATCTTTATTGTAGATGAGAAATTTAATTTATATTCAGTTAGTCACTAGAATGCCGCTTAAAAATGTTTACCTCAATAGCAATAATTGGCCGTCCTAACGTAGGAAAATCAACTCTTTTTAACAAACTTACAAAGACTCGTGAGGCTATAGTCTCAGATTTTCCTGGATTAACAAAAGATAGAAACTATGGCTATATCAAACTTGGCAGCATAAAAAGCTTTATTATTGATACTGGAGGAATTGGAAAAGATGAATCTAATTTATCCCAAAATATATCAGATCAAGCCTGGATGGCAGCCAATGAGTGTAATTTAATTTTATTTCTTGTAGACGGATCTGAGAATTTAACATCAGAAGACTTTGAAATATTAAGCAGCCTAAGAAAACTAAATAAACCATTTATAACACTTTTAAATAAATCTGATAAATCCTCTAAATCTGAGGCATTAAATGATATCTCATCCAAAGGCATTAAAGACTTTTTAGACATTAGTGCAGAACATTCAAGAGGATTAGATGATTTAAAAAAGCTTTTATTACAAATGCTACCTGAAAAAAGTGATGATGAAATTATTGATGGAAAAAAAATAGCAGTACTTGGAAGGCCTAATGCAGGGAAGTCTACATTTATTAACAACTTTATTAATGAAGATAGATTGGTTGTATCAGAGGTTGCTGGAACAACAATTGATGCGATTAGAATCCCATTTACTGTAGATGAAAATGAATTTATTTTTATTGATACAGCTGGAATTAGAAAGGGATATAAACAAAATCATAAAGTTGAATATTTCTCTTACGTACGAGCAATGCATGCAGTCGAAGAAAGTGATGTTATTTTATTTTTAGTTGATTCTGAAGATAGTATTGTAGATCAGGACCTAAAACTTATTAATATAATTGCCGAACAAGGTAAGCCAATTTTAATTGGATTAAATAAAGTTGACTTACTAACAAAAACAGAAAGATCAGCAATGTATGAGACAAAAAGACTTCAATCAAATTTTTTAAAAGATTTTGTTAAAGTAGAAGTTTCAGGAATGAAAGGGTTAGGATTTAAAAGACTCTTTAGAATACTTAATAGCCTAATTAGTAAATCACAGACTAATTACTCCACTACATTACTAAATAAACATTTAAATAAATTTGTTGAACGAAGTGCGCCTCCATCTGTCGGAGGGCGTCAACTTAAATTAAGATATGTCCATTTCGGAGGAACACAACCAACAACTTTAATAATTCACTCTAATCAGGATAAGAAGATTCCAGCTAATTATAAAAAATATTTAGAAAATTCATTTAGAGAAGAATTAGGTTTAAAAAGTATTCAACTAAGAATAATTTTTAGAAAATCTGATAATCCCTTTGAAGGAAAAGTTAATAAATTAACCGATAGACAAGTTAAAAAGAAAAAAAGGTTAATGAAGCACGTCAAAAATAAGTAATAATTCTTAATAACATCGGATCTATACCTATAATGTAGCAAAACTACATAAATTTACTTATTTTTATACTATATCTACAGCTTATTTTATATATTTGACATAAATAAGCATCTCTTTAAAAATCCTCACTACATAGAAATCTTATTTAAAATAAACAAGATTTTATTTATACAATTCCGTATAATTGTCTTGTAATTTAGATGTATAAGGGAACATTTGTTACTAATGAAAAATGACCAAAGACCAGTCAATATAAATTTACTTAAGATAAAGCTGCCAATTTCAGCTTTAACTTCTATAAGCCATAGGTTAGCAGGAATGTATATTTTTTTTATAACTTATCCTCTATCAGTTTATCTATTTTTCCTTGCTTCTAGTAACCAGGAAAACTTCTCCTACTTAATAAATTCTTTGGTAAATAGCTCCTATTTAGCAACTTTTGTTGCCTTTAGTTTTTTAGTCCTTTGGTTTCATATTCTAACTGGAGTTAGGCATCTTATAATGGATATGCATATAGGTGAATCTCTTCAAGCCACTAAAGCCTCATCAATTCTAGTTTTATGCTTTTGGATTATTTCAGTAATAGTAACGATAACGGTGATCCTCTGATGAAAGGATCAACTATATGGTATCTACAAAGAGGTAGCTCGATCTTTATATTCATATATATTATTTATGTCGCTGCTTTTATTATTTCTTCTCTACCAATAGCATTTAATGAGTGGCTTTTGTTTACGAACTCTTTTTTATTTAAACTTTCAACTACCTTAGCTTTTCTTAGTATCTTAATTCATGCATATTTAGGTTTGTGGACCATAGGAACAGATTATCTAACACCCAGAACTTTAGGTTTCCTGAATTTTACTTTATCTAAAATTGCAGATACATCTAGACTTTTATACAACATTTTTTTTACTGCTTTAGGCCTGCTTTTATACTTTTATTTACTCTTTCTTATTTGGATATAGATTTATGACAAACACAATTAATGCTAATAATATCAAAACTATAGAATATGATGCCTTGATTATTGGTGGAGGCGGTGCTGGAATGAGAACTTCCTTGGAACTTGCTAAGTCTGGATTAAAGACAGCAGTTGTTTCTAAGGTTTTTCCAACTAGATCTCATACTGTTTCTGCTCAAGGTGGCATTACATGTGCTATTCAAAGCGCTGATCCAAATGATGATTGGAGATGGCATATGTACGATACAGTGAAAGGTGCAGATTTTATAGGCGACCAAGATGCAATTGAGTACATGTGCTCAGAAGGCCCAAAAGCAGTTTTTGAACTTGAGCATATGGGATTACCATTTTCTAGGTTTGATAATGGAAGAATATATCAAAGACCTTTTGGTGGACAGTCCAAAGATTTTGGTAAAGGTGGCCAGGCTGCGAGAACATGCGCAGCTGCAGACAGGACTGGTCACGCGCTTCTTCATACCCTCTATCAAAATAACATTAAAGAAGGCTCTAATTTTTTAAATGAATGGTTTGCTGTTGATCTTGTAAAAAATTCTAAAAATGAAGTTACAGGAGTTATTGCTTTTTCTATTGAATCAGGTGAAGTTGCCCATTTAAAAGCTCAGGCTACTGTTCTTGCTACTGGAGGTGCCGGAAGAATTTATGCATCTACTACAAATGCATTAATTAACACTGGTGATGGACTAGGTATGAGTCTTCGTTCCGGTTTTGCAGCTCAAGATATGGAGATGTGGCAGTTCCATCCAACAGGTATTTATGGTGCTGGCTCTCTAGTTACTGAAGGTTGTAGAGGAGAAGGTGGTTATTTAGTAAATGGAGAAGGCGAAAGATTTATGGAAAGATATGCTCCTAATGTTAAAGATTTAGCTGGGCGTGATGTTGTAGCTAGATCAATGGTTTTAGAGATACTAGAAGGACGAGGTTGTGGAGAAAATAAAGATCATGTTTATTTAAAATTAGATCATCTGGGCGCTGATGTTCTAAATTCTAAATTACCCGGTATTTGTGAACTATCTAAAACATTTGCTCATGTTGATCCTGTTTATCATCCAATTCCAGTAGTGCCAACTTGTCATTATATGATGGGAGGAACACCAACAAATATTCATGGACAAGCTTTTACAAGAATAAATTCTGAGGATGTAACTGTTCCAGGCTTGTTTGCTGCAGGTGAGGCAGCTTGTGTATCAGTTCATGGAGCTAATAGATTGGGAGGTAATTCTTTGCTTGATTTAGTTGTATTTGGAAGGGCCGCTGGAACTTTTATTCAAAAAGAACTCAGTTCAGGTGGAGGAGTTGAATCAGCATCTGATTCAGATATTGATAACTCTTTAGAAAGATTAAATAAATTAAATGAATCAAGCTCAGGACACGATACTGCCTCTGTTAAAAAAGAGCTACAAACATGCATGCAAAACTATTTTGGAGTATTTAGAAGAGGCGAGTTCATGGAGAAAGGGGTTGCTGAGTTAGAAGAAATTAGAAATAAAGCAGAGAATCTTCATTTAAGCGATAAGAGTGTAGCTTTTAACACAAGTAGAGTAGAAGCCTTAGAACTTCAAAACCTTGTAGAGGTTGCAGAAGCAACCGCTATCTCTGCATTACATAGAAATGAAAGTAGAGGAGCTCATGCTCGAGATGATTTTCCCGATAGAGACGATGAAAATTGGTTATGCCATTCTGTATTTGACCCAAATGATAAGTCTCTCTCTAAAAGGGTAGTCAACTTTGCTCCTAAAACAATGGAAGCTTTTCCTCCAAAAGTTAGAGTTTATTAAGGATTATTTATGCTAAAAATTAATATATATAGATACAACCCAGAGCAGGATAAGTTTCCTTATATGATGAACTATGAGATTGAAAAACCTGAAAAGGACATTATGGTTTTAGACCTTCTTCATCTTCTAAAAGAGAGTGATTCATCCTTATCATTTAGGAGATCATGTAGAGAGGGTGTTTGTGGTTCAGATGGCATGAATATTAATGGCAAAAATGGGTTAGCATGCATAACAGCATTATCTGATGTTCTAAAAGGAGATAGGCTTGATATAAGACCCCTACCTGGACTTCCAGTTATTAGAGATCTTGTTGTTGATATGACTCAATTTTATAATCAGTATGAAAAAATTAAGCCATTTCTTCAAAATGATACTCCGCCTCCAGAGCAAGAGCGCCTCCAGTCTCCAGCAGACAGAGATAAGCTTGATGGTCTTTATGAGTGCATACTTTGCGCTTGTTGCTCAACAAGCTGTCCTTCATTTTGGTGGAATCCTGATAAATTTGTAGGTCCAGCAGCTTTATTGCAAGCATATAGGTTTCTTGCTGATACTAGAGATTTAGAAAAGGATAGCAGGCTTGATGATTTAGCAGATCCATTTAGCGTTTACAGATGCCATGGCATTATGAATTGTGTTGCAGCATGCCCTAAAGGATTAAATCCAAATAAGGCTATTGGAGAAATAAAAACCATGTTACTTAAGGGTAAAAGTTCAGCAAATATTATTGCATCAGATGGAGTTACTGCGTAAAAATATCATGAGTTACGATATGGAAAAATTCTGGGAAGATTCGCATACCTCATCCGGACACTCCTCTTACCTAGAAAGTTTATATGAATCATATTTAGATAATCCAGCAAGTGTATCTCTTGAATGGAGAAGTTTTTTTGATGACTTGCCTAGCAATAATGGAAAACATCAAGATATTTCTCATCAGAATATTATTAATTCATACAAAAATCATAGAAGAGTTTTATCAAGCTCAAACAATACAAATGAAATAAATGATAAGCAGGTTAGAGTAGTTCAGCTTATACAGGCATACAGAAATAGAGGTCATCAGGCTGCAACATTAGATCCATTGGGCATGATGGAGAGAAAGCAAGTTCCTGATTTAGATATTGAATATCACGGCTTAGATAAAGAAGATCTTCAGACAGTTTTTAAAACTGATACATTAAAAATTGGAAAAGCAGAAGCTACTCTTCAACAAATCATTGACTCACTCCAATCTATTTATTGTGGTGATCTGGGTATTGAATACAACTATATTGTAAGCACTGAGGAAAGAAAGTGGTTTCAAGAGATATTAGAACCAAGTCTTGGGCAATGCGAATTTGAAGACGATGAAAAAAAATATATATTTAATAGATTAAATTCTGCTGAAGGTTTAGCAAAGTTTCTTGCAGCAAAATATCCAGGTATGAAGCGTTTTGGTATTGATGGATGTGAGTCATTAATCCCGCTTGTAGATGCTTTAATTCAAAATTGTGGAATTCTTGGTGCTAAGCAGATTTGTTTTGGTATGGCTCATAGAGGTAGATTAAATTTACTAGTTAATGTGCTTGGTAAAACCCCTGCTGAATTATTTTCTGCTTTTGAAGAAGATGTTGAGCTAACAGGTGCAAATACAGGAGATGTTAAATATCATCTTGGCTTTTCTTCAAATTTATTAACTCCTAATGGGGAAGTTCATGTTTCCCTATTTAACAACCCCTCTCATCTTGAGATAGTTGATCCGGTAGTTCTTGGGTCAGTTCGCGCCAGACAAGATAGAATTTATGATGAAAAGAGAGAACAAGTTATCCCAATTCTTATTCATGGGGATGCATCATTTTCTGGTCAAGGTGTAGTAATGGAATCTCTTCAGATGTCTCAAACTAGAGGATATGGTGTTGGCGGGACTTTACATGTAATTGTTAACAATCAAATTGGATTTACAACTAGTTACAAATATGACGCTAGATCAACAGACTATTCAACAGATGTAGCTAAAATGATAGAAGCTCCGATTATTCACGTAAATGGTGATAATCCTGAAATGGTAGTCCATGCAGCACAGATAGCTTGTGAATATAGATACAAGTTTGGTAAGGATATAATCTTAGATTTGTTCTGTTACAGAAGAAGAGGTCACAATGAAGCAGATGACCCCTCTGCAACTCAGCCACTTATGTATGAAAAGATTGCTAAACATCCTTCAGTATTAAAAATTTATGAAGAAAAGTTAATCTCAGAAAGCATCATAACCAAATTAGATTCTATAACTTTTCAAAAAGAGTACAGAGATTCTCTGGAGAAAGGAGCATCGGTAGTTGGAAATCTTGCTTTAAAACCTAATGATGATCTTTGGTTTGATTGGTCAGCTCACTTAAATCAAACATGGTGGCAGGAAACTAATACAAAAGTTAATACAGGTAAATTTTTAGAATTATCTGAAGTTATTACTTCAGCTCCAAAAGACTTTACGCTTGGGAGACAAGTTAAAAAAGTATTTGAAGACAGAAGGCTTATGGCTGCTGGTGAAGCGCCAATTAATTGGGGTTATGCGGAATCCATGGCTTATGCAACATTATTAGCAGAAGGTTATCCTATTCGCTTAACAGGGCAAGATGTAAGAAGAGGAACGTTCTCACACAGACATGCTGCCATATATAACGCTAAAGATGGAATAGGGCACATACCATTAGTAAACGTAGCAAGAGAAAGTTCTACTAGAATGGATATATATGACTCTTTCTTGTCCGAAGAGGCTGTTTTAGGTTTCGAATATGGATATTCAGCTACTTGGCCTTCTGGTTTGGTAATGTGGGAAGCTCAATTTGGTGATTTTGTTAATGGCGCTCAGGTGGTAATTGATCAGTTTATAGTTTCTGCTGAACATAAATGGGAAAGATTATCAGGATTAGTCATGCTTCTTCCTCACGGTTTTGAAGGTCAAGGCCCAGAACATAGTAGTGCTAGGCTGGAACGATTTCTTCAGTTATGTGCTGATGGAAATATTGAGGTTTGTGTTCCCAGCACCCCAGCTCAAATATTTCATCTTCTAAGGCGACAAGCTATTAGAAAGATGAGAAGACCTTTAATTGTAATTACTCCAAAAAGTCTTTTAAGAAATCCTCTTGTTACATCCTCAGTAGCTGAATTAACTGATGGAGAATTCAAGTGCGTTATTGATGATGAGATAGTTAATAAAAAAAATATTAATAGAGTTGTTATGTGTTCAGGTAAGATTTATTACGATTTACTTCAAAAAAGAATCGAAAATAAAATTGATACTATTGCCTTGGTAAGAATTGAGCAATTGTATTCATTTCCATATGACGATCTAGAAAATATTTTATCTAACTACCCTAATACGAAAGAATTTATTTGGTGTCAAGAAGAGCCAGCAAACCAGGGTGCATGGTTTAGTCATAGACATAGGCTTCAAAGAGTTTTAGATAGATTTGACAATAAAAATGAAATCAAACTTGTGAGTAGGCCAGCTGCAGCAGCGCCAGCAGTTGGTTTAATGAAATTACATTTAAAACAACAAGAAGAAATAGTATTAAAGGCTTTAAATATAAAGCCGCAGGGAGAGAAAGAATGAGTATAGAAATTAAATCACCAACATTTCCAGAATCAGTAGCAGATGGAACAGTTGCTAACTGGGTAAAAAAAGAAGGTGAAAGTGTTGAGCAGGACGAAGTTATTGCTGAAATTGAGACTGATAAAGTTGTGCTAGAGGTCGTTGCACCTGTTAGTGGAACTATCACAAGGATTGTTAAACAAGAGGGTGAAATTGTTAATAGTTCTGAATTGATAGCTGAATTTAATGAGGGCACTGCATTAGTTGAAGAAGCTATAATTGATACAGATTTATCTGATGTTGAAATTCTAGAACCTAAGGTTGATAAATTAGGACCTGCTGCTAAAAGAATAATTGCAGAAGAAAATATTGATCCATCTACAATTGAAAGCACAGGCAAGAATGGAAGAGTTACTAAAGCGGATTTAGTAAATCACATGAATAATAAATCTAAAGATATAAATACAGCAGAGCCTAAAACACCTACTGCTGAAAAGAAAATTTCTTTCTCTGATTCAAGGGATGAAAAACGCGTTCCCATGTCTAGACTTAGAGCAACTATTGCAAACAGACTACTAACAGTCAAACAAGAAACGGCAATGTTAACAACTTTTAATGAAGTTGATATGCTTCCTATTAAAGAACTTAGATCAAAATATGGTGCTGAGTTTGAAAAACAACATGGTGTTAAGCTTGGATTTATGGGATTTTTTGTCATAGCTGCTATACAGGCATTAAAAAAGTTCCCTCTAGTGAATGCTTCAATAGATAAAACAGATATTGTTTATCATGGCTATCAGGATATTGGTGTTGCGGTTTCAACTGAAAGAGGTCTTGTTGTTCCTGTAATTAGAGATGCTGATATGCTCTCACTTCCTGATATTGAAAAATCAATAATGGATTACTCTATTAAAGCTAGAGATGGAAAACTTTCAATGGATGAAATGCAAGGTGGAACATTCACTATTTCAAATGGAGGTGTATTTGGATCATTGTTATCAACACCAATCTTGAATGCACCACAAACAGCTATTTTAGGTATGCATAGTATCCAAAATAGACCTGTTGCTATTGATAATGAAGTTGTTATAAGGCCAATGATGTATCTAGCTATGAGTTATGATCATCGTTTATTAGATGGCAAAGAGGCAGTTACTTTCTTAGTTTCAATCAAAGAGCAACTTGAATCTCCTGAAAGATTGTTGTTGAATTTATAAGAGGTTTTAATATGTATGATGTTGTAATTATTGGAGGCGGACCTGCTGGTTATGTAGCAGCTATAAAGTGTGCTCAACTAGGTCTTTCGGTAGCTTGTGTTGAGTCAATGTCAGATTCAGAGGGTAATCAAAAATATGGTGGTACTTGCTTAAATGTTGGATGTATACCTTCCAAAGCATTATTAGACTCATCACAAAGATTTTATGAAGCTAATAATGACTTATCAAAGCATGGTATTAATACTGGTGAAGTAAAATTAGATATCCCTGCCATGATGGAAAGAAAAGATAAAATTGTTACTCAACTAGTAAGTGGAGTGAGTGGTTTATTTAAAGCAAATAAGGTTACCCCTATTCAGGGTCATGGAAAGCTTCTCTCAGGCAAAAAAGTAGAAGTTACGAATGGCGAGTCTATTGAGATAATAGAAGCTAACAATATTATTTTAGCAACGGGATCTAAGCCAATTGAGATAAATTCAGCAACTTTTAATAATAATAATATTGTTGATTCAACTGGAGCACTTGAATTTTCATCTATTCCAAAAAAACTTGGTGTTATTGGTGCAGGTGTTATCGGTTTAGAGCTTGGAAGTGTATGGTGTCGATTAGGGTCTGAAGTAACTATGCTAGAGGCATTACCTGAGTTTTTACCCATGGCAGATAAGAAGATGGCAAAAGAAGTTTATAAAGAATTTACAAAACAAGGTTTAGATATAAAACTTGGTTGTAAAGTTACTCAAGCAAAAGCTAACAAGACTAATGTAAAAGTTGAGTATGAGGAAAATGGCTCCATTAATGAGAAAGTATTTGATAAATTAATAGTATGTGTAGGAAGAGCTCCAAATACCAAAGATCTTTTATCTGATGATTGTGGAGTTGATCTTGATGATAGAGGTTTTATCAAGGTTGATGATTTTTGTTCAACTAAGGAGCCTGGAGTATGGGCAGTAGGTGATGTGGTCAGAGGTCCAATGCTTGCACATAAAGGAAGTGAAGAGGGTGTAATGGTTGCAGAAAGAATTGCTGGTAAACATGCAAAAGTTAATTATGATCTTGTTCCATCTGTTATATATACTCATCCAGAACTAGCATGGGTTGGAAAGAATGAAGAAGAGCTAAAAACTGAAGGAGTTGAATATAAAACTGGTTCCTTCCCATTTGCCGCAAGCGGTAGAGCTCTAGCTACAGATGAATCAGTTGGATCCGTTAAAGTGCTCGCTGACAAGTTAACAGATACCATACTAGGAATTCATGTATTCGGGCCTTCTGCAGCTGAACTGGTTCAGCAGGGGTTAATAGCTATGGAATTTGGTTCAAGCTCTGAAGATATAGGTTTAACTATGTTTAGTCACCCAACCGTATCAGAAGCACTGCATGAAGCAGCTCTTGCTGCTAATGGTCACGCAATTCATATAGGAAATAGAAAAAGATGAATCTTCACGAATACCAAGGTAAAGAATTATTTGCTGAATATGGCCTACCAGTTTCATCAGGTAAGGTTATTTCTAATGCTGAAGATGCTATTAATGCATGCAGAGATATTGGAGGCAATAAGTGGGTTGTTAAAGCTCAAGTTCATGCAGGCGGAAGAGGTAAAGCTGGAGGTGTTGAATTAGTTAACTCACCTGATGAGGCTTTAGCATTTGCAAAAAAATGGCTTGGTAAAAAACTAGTTACCTACCAAACAGATGCAAATGGCCAGCTTGTAAGCTCGATTCTTATAGAAGAGTGCACAGATATTGCTGATGAGCTTTATTTAAGCGCAGTTGTAGATCGTGCTTCTCAGAGAGTTGTATTTATTGCTTCTTCTGAAGGTGGAGTAAATATTGAAGAAGTAGCAAAAAATTCACCTGAAAAAGTTATCTACGAACCTATCGATCCATTAACTGGAGCTTTGCCTTATCAAGCAAGAAAAATTTCAAAGGTTCTTGGTTTAAATCAAGTTCAAACTAAGCAATTTTCAAAAATGTTACCAAATTTAATGAAATTATTCACAGATTGTGATTTGAGTTTATTAGAAATAAATCCTCTTGTTATAACTGCAGGAGGAAATCTACATTGTCTAGATGCAAAAATTAATATTGATTCAAATGCAATTTTTAGGCAACCAAAAATTGCTGCAATGCATGACCCCTCTCAGGAAGATGAAAGGGAGTCAGAGGCTGCAAAAAATGATCTCAGTTATGTCTCATTAGATGGCAATATAGGCTGTATGGTTAATGGAGCTGGTTTGGCAATGGGCACCATGGATACAATAAAATATTTTGGAGGCTCTCCAGCTAATTTTCTTGATGTTGGAGGTACAGCAACACAGGAACGAGTGGCAAAAGCATTTAAATTAATTCTAGCTGATCCAGAAGTTAAGGTCGTATTAGTAAATATTTTTGGTGGCATTGTTAGGTGTGATTTAATTGCTGAAGGGGTTCTTGCTGCAATTGAGGAGGTTGGAGTCTCAGTCCCAGTTGTTGTCAGGCTTGAGGGAAATAATGCTGACAAAGGTTCTGAAATTTTAGCAAATGCAAATGTTAAAATTGAAAGTTTAAATAATCTTAAAGATGCTGCAAAAAAAGCAGTGGAGTTAGCATCATGAGTATATTAGTAAATAAAGATACAAGAGTTATTGTTCAAGGTTTTACAGGTTCTCAAGCAACACTTCATTCAGAACAAGCTATTGAATATGGGACTAATATTGTAGGTGGAGTTACTCCAGGTAAGGGTGGCCAAGTTCATCTAGACAGACCTGTTTTTGATACTATGGATGAAGCTATGAAGGCTGTTAATCCAAATGCAGCCCTTATTTTTGTTCCAGCAGCATTTTGTAAAGATTCAATTCTTGAGGCAGCTGAATCAGGAGTAGAATTAGTAATATGTATAACTGAAGGCGTGCCTACACTTGACATGCTAATGATTAAGAAGAGAGTAGATGAGCTTGGAGTTAGGCTTATAGGACCTAATTGTCCTGGAATAATTACACCTGGTGAAGCAAAGCTCGGAATTATGCCTGGAAGTATTCATATGCCTGGATCTGTTGGAATTATATCTAGATCTGGAACACTTACTTATGAAGCAGTAAAGCAAACAACTGATCTTGGCTTGGGTCAAAGTAGTTGTGTCGGTATTGGTGGAGATCCTATTCCAGGTTCCTCATTTATTGATATCTTAAAATTATTTGAAGCTGATGACGCTACCAAGGCTATAGTTATGGTTGGGGAGATTGGAGGTTCAGCGGAGGAAGAGGCTGCAGAATTCATTAAAACTTCAGTTACCAAACCAGTCATTTCATATATTGCAGGTCAAACTGCGCCTGCAGGTAAAAGAATGGGGCATGCAGGAGCTATTATTGCGGGCGGCAAAGGTACAGCGGCTGATAAGATTTCAAAATTAAAAGAATGCGGAGTTCATATTGCAGATAATCTTTTAGAGATAGGTTCAAAGACAGCAGAAGTTATTAATTCATAACCTTGCTAAATTTATTTGAAATCCACTGAACTCTCATACTAATTAGGACTGCAAATACAGATAAGCCAGCAATCATAGCTATCCACATTCCTGATGCTCCCAAAGGTTCAGTAAATCCATAAAATGTTAAATAATATCCAAATGGGACTGCCATAAACCAATATACTAAAAGAGTAATTATCATTGGTGCAAAGGTATCTTTATAACCTCTAAGCGCACCTATTGCTCCAATTTGAGCACCATCGGGTATCTGAAATATTGCAGCAAATATCAATAGATTACTTGCAACTAAAACAACTGATTCCTCGGTTGAAAACAATGCACTTAACTGATCTTTAAAAGTAAGAATAATAAGTGTATTTATAAATGCAATCATTGTGCATAAAACAATTGAAGAAATAGAAGCAAATCTTGCATCTAGCATTCTTTTACCACCTATTAAATTTCCTACTCTTGTGGCAGCAGCCAAACCAATAGAGAGCGATATTACAAAAAAGACACTAGCTATATTCATTGCTATAGCATGACCAGCTACAATTTCTTTACCTAACGGAGATATAATTAAGGCTGCTCCTGAGAACATTGCTAGCTCAATAAAAATACCTAATCCTATTGGAAAACCTAATTTAAATATCTCAATAAGAGTATCCTTAGATGGAAAAGGAAGTTTTTGAAAAGGCTTAGTTACCGAATAATTTTTAGACTTAGCTATATAGCATATTAATGCTAAAGTCATAAATACAGATACTATCGATGTTGCATAACCACAACCAACACCACCCATTTTAGGAACACCAAAATAACCATAGACTAAAATAATATCTAATGGAATATTAATCAACATTCCTGCAAGTGAGATATAAAAAATAGGAAGTGTTATGGCCATACCTTCGCTGTAGCAGCGAAGACAAGTAAAAATAGTTATAGCAAACATCCCAACTGATAAGGCTTTAAGATATTCCCCAGAAATTTTTGCAACTTCTGGATCTAACTGCAGAAGGTTTACTAAAAGATATAAATTAGGATAAATTAATAAAAATAAACTACCTAGGAAAATTGAAATCCAAACCACTTCACCTAACTTATAACCAATTTTATTAAATTCCTTTGCGCCATATAACTGAGCAACAATAGGAGTAATAGCAAATGTAATACCAGCTATAAGTAGCCAGATTGGATGAGTAATAGCTGAACCTATAGCTAAACCAGCAAGGTCTGTTGAGCTTGCTCTTCCAGCAACAAGCGTATCAGTAGTTCCCATAAAGATATAGGAAACCTGAGACCCAAAAATAGGTAGTCCTATTTGAAGCAAGCTTTTAAACTCATTTTTAAATTTTGTTAACAAATTTAGCACTTAAAAATATTTTCGATACTTTATCATATTAAAATAGTAATTATGTCAGGAGAAAATAATCAGAAAAGATAATAGACCGTATTGGCTAAAAAAACTCAGCTCAAGAATTAATAGACGTTATGTAAGTCATTTTTTAAAACCTCAATTCTTAAAATTAGGGAAGGGTGGAGCTTATTTCAAGCCACAATACATAAACCTTTTTGGTAAAAATATTTCCATAGATGATTATCCGACATTAATAGGAGCTAAGGATGCCAATATCCAATTCACTACTTGGAACGTAGATACATGGGATGGAAAGCTAGATATTGGTAAATATGTTCTTATTACTCCTGGTGTAAGAATTATGGCAGCAGATCAAATTACAATTGGTGATGCATGCATGTTTGCTCATGGTGCTTATATTTCTGATGCAGATTGGCATGGTATTTATGATAGATCTGAACCAGTTGGAAAAACTAAACCGGTTGTTCTCAAAGATAATGTATGGATTGGAGATAGTGCCATTGTTTGTAAAGGGGTAACTATAGGAGAAAATAGTATTATTGGCGCAGGAGCTGTTGTTACAAAAGATGTACCACCAAATTCTGTTTTTGCTGGAAATCCTGCCAAACTTGTTAAAGTTTTAGATGAAAAAGAAGATTTTATTTCAAGAAAAGATTTTTTTGCCAACCCAAAAAAGCTTGCAGAAGATTTTGATTCATTAGATAAATATTCATTAGGAGATAATTCTTTTTTAGGTTGGATTCAAAGTATTTTTTGGCCAGATAATAGCAATTGATAAATATTATTGCAGATAAAGATATACCAAATTTAGATATTCATTTAAATGAATTGCTGGACTCTAATTTTTTTAGAATTAAATATCTACATTATCTGGATATTAATACTAATACCTTAAAAGACTGTGAAGTATTATTGGTAAGATCGACAATACGAGTTAATAAATCTTTACTTAAAAAAACAAACATAAAATTTATTGGTTCTGCTACAGCAGGAATAAATCATTTGGATATTAATTATCTTAATAAAAATAATATTCAATGGGATTATGCACCTGGTTGCAATTCTTCATCTGTTACACATTATATTTTAGCTGCTCTTGCAGAACTTATAGATCAAAAGAAAATGAGCTATAACTCAAAAATTGGGATTGTTGGTCATGGCAATATAGGAAAGAAAATTGCTAATTATCTTCACTCATTAGGCTTCACTGTTTTAAGAAACGATCCCTTTTTAAAAGATCCAAGCTTGATCGACTTTAAACAAATACTTGATTGTGATCTTATAAGCCTTCATGTTCCTTACACAGAAGATGGAGATCATCCTACTCAGCATCTAATTGATGAAAAAGAATTATTTGAATTACAAAATAAAATACTCATTAACTCCTCACGAGGAGGCGTAGTTAATGAGAAAGCTTTATTGAAACAAAAAAGTATTACTTATATTAATGATGTTTGGAAAAATGAACCTTTACCATCCAGAGCTCTAGTTAAACAATCCTTTATTTCCACTCCGCACATTGCTGGTTACAGTAAACAAGGAAAATTAAATAGCTCCAAACTAGTCGCATTATCTGCTGCAAGATACATAGAATCTAAAAAGGACATGAATCCATTTAACTTTAAAGATCCATCTGATAAAAAAATAGTACATTACCAATCTATAGATATTGAATCACAACCTTACCCACTTCATATTTTTAATGAAAGTTTTAATATTCAATCTATTTCAACTGAAATGAAGAAATTATGTAACCAAGACATTAACAATGAATTGTTAGCAAAAGGATTCAACCAAATGCGCTCCTCGCATCCTCAAAGAGATGATTATGATTCAAAGGAGTTTATAGAGAAATATACTTAGTTATGAATGGCTTGTTTTTTTAAATGAGAATGATTATCATCTAGATAATTACAAACATAAAATGTATGTAAATAAATTATATATATCTTGTTTCAAGAAATTAGAAGTGTAAAATAAATCTCTTCATGAGAGCAATCTCATATTTACTAAAAAAAATTATGACTGATAAATTAAAGCGAGCTCAAGCAATTATTGAAAGTATTTATTCAACTACTATAGGTAACTCTTCAAATCCAGCTTCAATGAGTTTTTATCAATCAGACACTTATAGATTCTTTTTTCTGCTTGCTTTCATGCATGAGCATTTTAATGATAGCGAGATATCTCAAGAGTTTGCTATTTCCTTAGTTCCTAAGAAATATGCTTCTAGGATTAAAAGACTACAAGTTCTTAAGCAATCTGTGCAACTTGGATATATCAATGAAGAATCATCATTGGTTGATAAGCGCAGGAGAATTTATACTCCCTCAGACTCTATGACTAATGATTTTCTGGATATGACGGAATCAGTGTCAAACCTTTCAGGTTAAAAAAAATTTTCTTAATTTAAGAAGAGCAAGATAATCCTATATCTGAAGCCCAATCCGGCGATTCGTCAGCATATTTCTCATATTCCAAGTTTTCATTAAACGGTTTTGCTATTAATCTCATTAAGTTATCTATTTCTGTATATGAACCCTCTTCAGCTTTATCTATGGCATTTTGAAGTAAATAATTTCTTAGAATAAACTTAGGGTTAGTTTGATTCATTTGTTTGACTCGTGCATCTTCATCACTAATTTCATGCTTATGCCTTTGTTGAAATTTTTTAGACCAACCCTTTAAACTCTTATCAGTTCTTACTGGATGATTATTTTTTATAATATTGCTTAAGCTTCTAAATGTTCTTGTAAAATCTAATTTTTCTACTTCCATTATATTTAGAAGTTCTTGAATCAAGAGTTCGTCTTGATTGTCTTGTTCTTTAAGCCCTAATTTTGCTTTATATAAATTAAATAATGTTTTTGCATAAATATCTTCATATAAAGACATAATTCTACCTATCTCTTCTTTATCAATTAATTGACTAAATGTATGAGCCAAAGCAGAACAATTCCACTTACCAATATAGGGCTGATTTTGATATGAATACCGGCCAGATGAATCAGAGAGGTTGCAAATATGTGCAGGATTGAAGTTGTCAATAAAACCATAAGGCCCATAATCTATTGTCTCTCCAAGAATTGACATATTATCGGTATTCATCACACCATGACAAAATCCAATAGATTGCCAGTGAGCAATCAAGGAAGCTGTTTTAGTAACTATACTTTCAAGCAGGTATGAGTATTTATTTTTATATTTGTTTGCCTGAGGGAGGTATTTATAAATAACATGATCACTCAACTCTCTATGTCTATCAAGCAAACCATCATGAAAGAATTTTTCAAAACTTCCGAACCTTATGTGTGTTTTTGCAGTTCTAGCAATCATTGCTGCAGGTTCAGATTTTTCTCTATAGACCATGTCATTACTTCCAAATATCATTAAAGACCTTGAGGATGGAATTCCTAGACCACTCATTGCTTCACCACATAAATATTCTCTTAATGACGATCTTAATACGGCTCTCCCATCACCAAATCTTGAATAAGGAGTTTTACCAGAGCCTTTAATATGAACATCAAAGAATTCATCTTTTATTTTTAATTCTCCAAGTAAAATACCTCTTCCATCTCCTAATTGCTGAACATATTGACCAAACTGATGTCCTGCATAATTCATTGAGATTCCTTGAATACCAGGTATTTGAATATTGCCATTAAAAATATACATTAAGGCTTCATGACTTTCGTTTGATAGATTTAACTCTTTTAATAAACCTTTATTTACATGAATAAGATAAGGGTCATTTAATGGTTGTTGTAGTTGTTCAGAGTAAAAATCTTTACTTAAACCTGAATAAGAGTGCTGTTTTAGATTATTTTTTATAATTTCCATTCAAAAGATTACAGAAGATTTATATATGATATGTATAATTTACATTAGTTCTAAATAAAATAATCAGAAAAAGGATAATAAAAATAAATGTTAGGTTTTAGCCAAGAATTTTTATGGTTTGTAGTAGTTTTTTATGATTTACTTTTAGCTGTTTTTTTATTTCGTTACTTTGGAAAGTATGGTCTTTATTGTGCAGTTATTTTAGGAATCATCCTAGCAAACCTTCAGGGCGGCAAGATAACTGAATTAACTATGTTTGGATATACATTTAATGCAAGCATGGGTGCTATTTTATATTCAGGAATATACTTTTCTACTGATCTATTAAATGAAAGGTATGGAAAAGAAGAGGCTAATCGTGCAGTAATGCTCGGGTTTATAGCAAATATTGCAGTTTTAGTTACTTTGTTTATAAGCTTACAATTCTTACCCTCAAATTTAACAGGATCAGCTTTAGAAGTTCATAATGCTATAAATATTTTAGCTAATTATTCCCCATATTTTATTATCGGCTCTTTAACAGCCTACATAATTAGTCAAAAATTTGATGTATGGCTATTTCACTACCTTAAAGAAAAAACAAAGGGTAAAAAGTTATGGCTTAGAAACAACGTATCCACTATCTTATCTCAACTACTAGATACCATTATTTATCAAGCAACATGGATCATAGCTACAGATGTAACTTTTATGCAGGCCTTTTTTCTAGCTTCCACAAAGTATGTTTTAAAAGTTTGTATAGCATTAATTGATACTATATTTATCTACTGGGTTAGGAATTGGAAGGTTAATGAGTAATCTGAAGATCGTAAAAATTAGATATTACCTTTACAATTAAGTATTAAATTTGACCAAAAATATCTAAATACAGCTAATGACAAAGATAAATAAAACAAACGATGAGTGGAAGTTAAAACTTTCTGATGAATCATTTCAAGTTGCAAGATTAGGCGGCACAGAGAGGCCCTTTACTGGAAAATATTGGGATTTTGAGCAAGAGGGGTCTTACACATGTATATGTTGCGAAACTCCATTATTTAAATCAGATTCTAAATTTGATGCGGGATGTGGCTGGCCTAGTTTTTTTGAACCTCTCAATGATAATGTTATTGATGAATTGCCTGATTATTCTCTACTTGCCTCTAGAACTGAGGTTAGGTGTTCTAACTGTGATGCTCACTTAGGACATGTTTTTAATGATGGTCCAAATCCAACCGGACTTAGATATTGTATAAACTCAGTATCCTTAGAGTTTACAAATAAAAATAATAAGTAGTGCAGCCAAATAAGCCATTTATAAGTACTGATATGTTTAAGTCATATTTTAAAGTAGGCTCATGGACAGGATTGTCTAGAGTCTTTGGTCTTTTAAGAGATATAACTACAACAGGTTTGCTTGGCTCATCAATGCTTCATGATATTTTTGTAGTAGTGTTAAAGATTCCTAATGTTTTCAGAAGATTTTTTGCCGAAGGCGCATTCAGCCAAGCCTTTATACCTATATATAACGAGTACCAAGAGCACAGATCAACAGAAGAAATTAAAGATTTTATTAATAATTTAGCTGGAACACTTTTAGCAATTCTTTTTGTATTTACTTTAATTGCATTATTTTTTGCACCAATATTTATCTTTATTTTTGCACCTGGGTTTTATTTTGATCCAGTAAAAAAAGATTTAGCAGTTAATATATTGAGAATTATGTTTCCATATTTAGGTTTAATTTCTCTTGTTGCCTTTGCGGGAGGTATTCAGAATTCACATCAAAGATTTTCTTTACCAGCAGCGACACCAATTATTTTTAATCTTTGTATAATTTTTTCAGCATTCTTCTTAGCTCCATTATTTTCAATTCCAATTGTAGGACTTGCATGGGGTGTTCTACTTGCTGGAATTATTCAACTATTAATTCAACTAGCGCCTTTATCTCAAATTGATAGATTACCTATTCCTAAAATAGGAATTAGTAATGAAGGAGTAAAAAAAGTTTTTATATTAATGCTTCCTGCAATTATTGCTGGAGGTGTTGCACAAATTAATCTTTTGATAGATACAATCTTTGCATCTCTCCTTGTTACCGGAAGTCCTACTTGGCTTTATGTCTCAGATAGATTAATTCAATTTCCACTTGGAATTTTTGCAATTGCGATTGGTACTGTTCTTTTACCAACTCTCTCTAAAGCAAATCAAAGAGGAGATCTTATTTCTTACAAGGAGCAATTAAGAAAATCTCAAAGACTTGTAATATTTTTAGCAATACCTTCTCTTATAGGGTTGGCTATATGCTCAGAACATCTAATTAGTACTCTTTTTCAAAGAGGAGAGTTTCTATATTCTGATGTTGCCCAGGCCTCCAAGAGTTTAGTTGCCTTTTCTTTTGGGCTTCCATTTTTTATGTTGATGAAGGTTCTTGTTCCTGCCTTTTTTTCAAGAAAAGATACAAAAACCCCTATGTATGCAGCAATAGCTGCTTTAACTTTAAATATTGTTTTGAATTATTATTTTGCAATTATTTTGGGGTATGGTCATACCGGTTTAGCGCTTGCTAGTTCAATAGCTGCTTTATTGAGCTCTGGTATTTTATTTACAATCTTAATTAAAGATAAATATATTCAATTAAGTAATCCATTCAATAGATTCAACTTAGCTTTAATACTAGGCTCTTTTTCAATTATTGTATTTTTGCTATACGGACCTTTTAATATCGACTTTAATTCTTTAAGCTTTTTTGAACGATTATTAAATCTAACTTTAGAAGTAGGAATTTCGATTCTTTTATATTTATTTATTACAAGAGCTATTATAGGCAGCAAGTTAAGAGAGCTATTTTAAGATTTATGTATTTAATTAGAGGCCAAAATAATATCTCTTTATTTAAGAAGAGACATCCTAATGCTTTAATGTCAGCAACCATTGGTAATTTTGATGGGCTGCATCTTGGACATCAAGCAATTTTAGATAATTTAAAAAAAGAAGCTCATAAGTTGGGCACATCAACATTAGTTTTCTTTACTGAGCCGCATGCTGCAGAATATTTTTCTGCAAATGGATTAACAGATATTAAATCACCTCCAAGACTATGCCCGTGGAGAGAAAAATTTAGATTACTAAACAATTATGGAATTGATTATGCCTGCTTCTTAAAATTTAATTCTTCTCTTAAATCAATGACGCCTGAGGCATTTATAAAAGATATTTTAGAAGAAATGAATTTAAAATCATTAATAGTTGGTGATGATTTTAGATTTGGCGCCCAAAGAGTTGGCGATTTTAAATTACTTAAAGAATGGGGCCATAAAACAAACGTAATTGTTTCAAATACTGAGACCGTGTTATTTGAAGAGGAAAGAGTTAGTAGCACTAGAATAAGAAAAGCTCTATTGGAAAGTAATTTTGAACTAGCTAATATTTTATTAGGCAGACCTTATATTTATTCTGGAAAAGTGGTTTATGGGAATCAGCTTGGAAGAACAATCAATATACCGACTGCAAATCTATGGATACCTAAGCAAAAATTATCTGTTTCAGGAGTTTATGCAGTTAACTGCATTTTTCAAGGTAAAAAATATAAAGGAATATCAAATATGGGAGTGAGGCCAACTGTTGGAGGAGAAAAACATGTTTTAGAGGTTCATTTATTTGATTTTTCTCAAGAAATCTATGGCCAAAGATTAGATGTTGAATTTAAATTTAAGATTAGAGATGAAAAAAAGTTTGAAAGTTTAGATTTTTTAAAAGAACAGATACAAAAAGACATATCTTTGGCTAAAAAACTTTTACAATAGCAATAATTATGACTATTAATTATAGAGATACTTTAAATCTCCCAGAAACTGAATTATCAATGAAAGCTGGTTTAGCTAAAAAAGAACCAGAGATTTTAGATTTTTGGAATTCTATTGATCTTTATAATCAAATTAGAAAAAACTCATCTGGAAAGGAGAAGTTCATCCTTCATGATGGCCCCCCCTATGCAAATGGTGATATTCATATTGGTCATTCCGTTAACAAGATCTTAAAAGACATAACCATTAAGATCCAAACTATGTTTGGTAAGGACGCTCCCTTTATACCTGGATGGGATTGTCATGGATTGCCCATTGAGCTTAATGTTGAAAAAAAACATGGCAAAAATAGCGATCTTGTTAAAAATAAACAAGAATTTATCGCCGCTTGTAAAGAATATGCTTTAACTCAAGTTGAAAAACAAAGAGATGACTTTATTAGGCTAGGTGTTCTAGCTGACTGGTCAAATCCCTATAAAAGTTCAGATGCATCTTTTGAAGCAGATACTCTTAGAGCATTAGCGACAATTATAAAAAATAATCATTTACAGAGGGGTGAAAAACCAGTTCATTGGTGCCAAGACTGTGGTTCAGCTTTAGCTGAAGCCGAAGTTGAGTACCAAGATAAAGTATCTAAATCCATTGATGTCTCATTTGAAGTCTCCAAGAGCTCACTTGAAAAAATAAATTTTATATTTAACTTAGATATAAATAAGAAATGCTCTTTTGTTATATGGACAACAACTCCTTGGACCTTACCTTCAAATGTAGCTGTGTGTATAAACCCAAAATTAGATTACTCAATTGTTGAACGAAATAATGAATATCTAATTATTGCTACTGATTTGATTGACTCATGTTCAGCTAGATGGGGTATTGATTTAAAAAACTTATCTGCTGTTAAGGGTGATTTATTTGAAGATATTATTTTAGATCATCCTTTTATTGATAGAAAATCAGTATTATTGCAGGGAGCCCACGTTACTACCGATGCTGGAACAGGTTGTGTGCATACAGCTCCTGCTCATGGTTTGGATGATTATTTTATATGCAAAGATAATAATCTTGAGGCCATTAAGGCTCTTAATAATGAAGGTTTCTTTAAAGATGAGTATGAAAACATTGCTGGCCTCCCAGCGTTTAAGGCCGATCCTTTTATTATAGAAACTCTAACATCAAGCAATACCTTAATTCATGTAGAGAATTATGAACATTCTTATCCACATTGCTGGAGGCATAAATCACCTTTAATTTTTACATCAACTCCGCAATGGTTTATTTCAATGGATAAAGCTGGTTTATTAGATGATGCAAAAGCTTCTATAGATTCTGTAAATTGGGAACCGTCATGGGGACTTCAAAGAATCCAGTCAATGTTAGAGGGGAGACCAGATTGGTGTATCTCTAGACAGAGAAATTGGGGAGTTCCAATTACGCTGGTAGTTCATAAAGAAACTGGAGAAATTCACCCTAACCAAGAAGAGCTCTTTGCAATCTTTGCTGATTTGATAGAAGAATCTGGGGTTGCAGTATGGGATTCTATTCAATTATCTGATCATATAGATGATGCAGATAGCTATATGAAAATAACAGATACTCTCGATGTATGGTTTGATTCTGGAGCCACTCATTTTTCAGTTTTAGAAAAAAGATTTGAAAAAGGTTTGATTGCTGATTTATACCTTGAAGGCTCTGATCAACATAGAGGCTGGTTCCAGTCATCACTTTTAACTAGCATAGCTATAAATGGAAGACCTCCTTATAAAGAAGTTCTAACTCATGGCTTTGTTGTAGATGACAAAGGACGCAAGCAATCAAAATCGCTTGGCAATGTTGTCTCACCTCAAAAAGTATGGAATTCTTTGGGTGCAGATATTTTAAGATTGTGGGTTGCTGCAACTGACTTTAGAAGTGAAATGAATGCTTCTGATGAAATATTAAAGAGAGTTTCAGATCAATACAGAAGAATAAGAAATACTTTTAGATTTTTATTAGGAAACCTTAATGATTTTGATTTTCAGAAAAATGCAGTTGATGTAGATGATTTAATAGAATTAGATAAATGGGTGCTTAATTCAACCATTCAACTTCAAATCGAAGTGCAAGAGCATTATAAAAAATATCAGTACCACAATGCAGTACAAAAAATTCATAATTTTTGTGTAAATGAATTGGGGGGAATTTTCTTAGATATAGTAAAAGATAGACTTTATACAACATCTAGCGACTCTCATGCTAGAAGATCATGCCAAACAAGTATGTATTACATAGTAAATATTTTGGTTAGATTAGTAAGCCCAATTTTGTCTTTTACAGCTGAGGAAATATGGCAAACTTACGAATCTTTAAAAACACAAGAAAAATCAGTATTCCTTTCTAAATTTTTTAATGAAATAAATCCTGTGAATCAAAATATTAATAATAGAGACTGGGATAAAGTCTTTGAAATTAAAGATTTAGTAAATCAGGCCATTGAATCTGCCAGAAATGACGGGCTTGTTAAAGGCTCCTTAGATACTAATGTTGAAATCATATGCCCAGAAGATTTATATAAGATTCTAGAAAGTTTTGGAGAAGAGCTTCATTTTGTATTTATATCCTCTAGTTGCCAAATAGAACAAGGACAATCTTTGTCTATTAAAGTCTCTTCATCAGATAATAAAAAATGCTCAAGATGCTGGCATAAATCATCATCCGTCTCTCAAAGTGTAAAACATCCAGAACTTTGCTCGAGATGCGAAGAGAATATTGAAGAATCGGGCGAGGTTAGAAGATTTGTCTAGAGCATCAATTTGTATTTATCTAAGTTTCCTGCTTTTAATAGATATCGCTTTAAAATATGTTGCGTTAGCAAACCTTACGCCTTTTGAAAACGTATATTTTTTACCATTCCTTAATTTTTATCTAACATTTAATACCGGCATTGCTTTTAGTATGTTTGACTTTGGTGCAGGTCTATCGAGCTACTTATTACTTGCTATGGGTCTTTTAATTGTAATATTTTTAGTAAAGCAGCTTTTAATAGAAACTAAAAAACTTAGCCAAATTGCATTTGTATTAATAATTGGAGGTGCGTTAGGTAATATTGTAGATAGAGCTGGTGATGGAGCAGTTACTGATTTCTTGCATTTTTATATTAATAATTTTTCATTTTTTATTTTTAATCCTGCAGATGCTTTTATAACTATTGGAGCTTTGTTATTAATTAGTTCTGAATTTAGAAAGACCTCTAATGGATAAAGTTATCATCAACTTAGCAAATCCAAGAGGTTTTTGTGCCGGAGTAGATAGAGCTATTGATATAGTTAATAGAGCTTTGGAAGTTTATGGAAGGCCGATATATGTAAAGCATGAAGTTGTTCATAATCGTTTTGTTGTTCAGGATCTAGAGAATAGGGGAGCTATTTTTGTTGAAGAAATAGATGAAATTCCTGATGATTCAATTGTAATTTTTAGTGCTCATGGAGTTTCAGAAAAAGTAGAAACAGAAACAAAATCGAGAGGGCTTGAATTTCATGATGCAACTTGTCCGCTTGTTACCAAAGTTCATATGGAAGTTATAAAGCATGCCAAGGCTGAAAGAGATATTATTTTAATAGGTCATGAAGGTCATCCAGAGGTTGAAGGAACCATGGGAAGACACACTGGTGGAGATATTTCTAAAATTTATTTAGTTCAAGACGAGATGGATGCAAAGTCTTTAGAAATAGATCAACCCGATAATGTGGCGCTTGTGACTCAAACAACGCTCAGCGTTGATGATACAAAAGCCATCATTAATCAATTAAAAAATAGATTTCCTGATCTGATTACTCCAAAGAATGATGATATTTGTTATGCAACTCAAAATAGACAAGATGCTGTAAAGCAGTTAGCTTTAGAGAATGAATTTATGATAGTCGTGGGATCAAAAAATAGCTCAAATTCAAATAGGTTAAAAGAGCTTTCAGATAGATGCGGGTGTGAAGCGATCTTAATTGATGAATTTAGTGATTTAGATCTAGAAAAAATTAAAAATGTTAATAAAATTGCTATTACAGCAGGAGCATCAGCTCCGGAGGATAGAGTGCAAGAAATAGCACAAGCGCTTCAAGATTTTACTGGTGGAGTAATTAATGAAATTGGTAAAGATGAAGAAAATATTATCTTTAAGATGCCCCCTGAATTAAGAAGAGAGCCAATTAAATAGGCTTATTTGTCAAAATTAAATTCTTATGGGATATTAAGTTATGTCCTTGATAAATATAAAAGATAATCTTTTAGAGAGAGTTGCTTTTCATCCATCTCCTAATCATGATGCTAGACCTATAGAGCAAGATATATCTTTAATAGTTATACACTCAATTAGTTTGCCTCCTGGGATATATGGAGGAAATGAAATTAAAGATTTCTTTTTAAATCAGTTAGATACATCAAAGCATGAATATTTTAAATCTATAAAAGATTTAAAAGTATCATCACATATAGTTATTAAGCGAACTGGTGAAATATTACAGTTTGTTCCTTTCAATAAAAGGGCATGGCATGCTGGAATTTCTTCTTACCTGGGGAGAGAGAGATGTAATGATTATTCTATTGGAATAGAGCTTGAAGGTACTGATGATAATGAATTCACCAATGAACAGTATAATTCCTTAATGAATGTAACTAGCTCTTTAATTAAAACTTATTCAAATCTATCAAAAGATAGATTAGTAGGACATTCAGATATTGCACCAGGAAGAAAAACTGATCCTGGTTCCTTTTTTGAATGGGAAAGGTTGCTGGATAATTTATGAATTTAAAACAAATAAGCATTTGCTTACTAGGCTTTGCATCTGGGTTACCATATATGCTAGTTTTTGTAACACTTGGAACATGGCTAGCTGTAATAAATCTAGATTTAGCAACAATAGGATTTTTTGCCTGGATCGTATTAACTTACTCATTAAAATTTTTCTGGTCCCCGTTAGTTGATAATTTTTCTGTGCCAATTTTAAATAGATATGGGGCAAGAAAGAGCTGGATTATTTTGATGCAGATTCTGATAATAATTTTTTTATTGTTAATTTCAATTACAGATCCATTAACTAATCTAGGTTTATTTGCTCTATTTGCATTCTTTGTTGCTTTTTTTGGCTCCATCCAAGATATTGCCATTGATGCTTTTAGAATAGAACTTGCTGAAATAGATGAGCAGGGTAATTTAGCTGCAAGTTATCAATTTGGATATAGGATAGCAATCCTAGTAGCTACATCAGGAGCTCTTATACTAGCCTCAAGAACTAATTGGCCATTTGTTTATCAATTAATGTCTCTATTTATGATTTTAGGAATTATTGGATTATCTTTAACTCCTGAAAATAAAAATACCTCGCTTAAAAAATTAGATTTTAAAGCCTCTATCCTAATTCCGTTAAATGATTTTTTTAATCGATTTGGCCTCTATGCCTCAGTACTACTTTTATCAATAATTGGGACTTACAGGCTTACTGACATAATGACTGGGCAAATAATAAATCCTTTTTATATTCAAATGGGTTACACCCTAGACGAAATAGGATTTGTTGTTAAAACTGTAGCATTAGCAGCATCAATTTTTGGCTTTTTTATAGGCGGTAAATTAATTAAATCTGTAGGAGTTAATAAGTCACTGATTTTTGGTGCATTCTTGGTAATGATTACAAATTTATTTTTTGCTTATATTGCAATAACAGAAAAATCACTTATTTCATTATCTTTAGTTGTAGCTCTAGATAGTATGGCTGCAGGAATAGTAGGCACTGTAAACATAACGTTTTTAACTAGTTTAGTATCGAAACAATATACAGCTGTTCAATATGCATTATTTACTTCATTTATGATGCTGCCCGGAAAAATTCTTGCAGGATTTTCCGGCCTTATAATAATTAAGTTAGGTCTGATTTTCGGAGATAGCTATGGCTGGATGTCATTTTTTATTCTTACTTCACTGCTAACAATACCGTCAATATTATTGATATCACTGTATAGAAAAAAATATGAATAAAATTATATACGGCATAAGAGCTATTCTTTTTTTAACAATTTTATTCACATCAATCATGAGCTTTATTGCAATAGACGCATCAGTTGCAAAATTCCTGATTCAAGATAAATTACTTCACCTTGCTGCATTCACTGTAATAAGCTTTTTAGCGTATGCCTCTGACTTTAAAATAAGAAGAATTTTCTTATTTACAGCATTAATTTTATATGGCTTTTTGATTGAGCTCATACAGAACACCTTGGAATACAGAACTTTTGAATTATATGACCTGCTTTCTGATATTATTGGCGTAATAGTTGGATATATGTCTTGGAAATATCTTAAAAAGTTCTATCCTGACTATTGATTTATTGCAATTAGTCCATAACTAACGTTTAGATTAAATTTTTTTATTAAATACTTAATTAAAGTAATTTTATAATTCATAAAGTAGGGAGAATACTAATGAAACTAAGGCCTTTACATGACAAAGTTCTTGTTGAAAGAACAGAAGAAGAAAAAACATCAGCAGGTGGAATTATCCTCTCAGGCACTGCTACAGAAAAACCATCGCAAGGTGTTGTTATAGCTGTTGGTCCTGGAAAGAAAAATGATGCTGGGGAGGTTGTCTCTGTTGGAGTTAATGCTGGAGATTTGGTTATCTTTGGTCCATATGGTGGCAGTGAAGTAAAAATTGATGGAAAAGAATATCTAATCTTAAGTGAAAACGATATTTTTGGTGTTATTGAATCTTAATTAATTATATAAAAACGGAGATATAAAAATGTCAGCAAAAGATGTGAAATTCGGTGACTCAGCTAGAAGTCAAATGTTGAATGGTGTTAATACCTTGGCAGATGCTGTAAAGGTAACATTGGGACCAAAGGGAAGAAATGTTGTTTTAGATAAATCATTTGGAGCACCTACAGTTACTAAAGATGGAGTTTCGGTAGCTAAAGAAATTGAATTAGAAAATAAATTTGAAAATATGGGTGCGCAAATGTTGAAGCAAGTAGCATCTCAAACCTCAGATGAAGCAGGCGATGGAACTACGACTGCAACTGTATTAGCTCAATCTATCGTAAATGAAGGTAACAAAGCTGTTGCTGCAGGAATGAATCCGATGGATCTAAAACGAGGAATTGATCAAGCTGTTCTAGCTGCTGTTGCTTTTGTTAAGGATCTTAGTGTTCCATGTGCTGATGATAAAGCTATCGCACAAGTTGGAACTATATCTGCAAATGGTGATGAAGCTGTTGGTGAAATAATTGCTGAAGCTATGCAAAAAGTTGGAAAAGAGGGCGTTATTACTGTTGAAGAGGGAAGCGGGATTGACAATGAATTAGATGTTGTTGAGGGTATGCAATTTGATAGAGGTTATTTATCTCCATATTTTGTTACAAATCAAGATAGCATGACAGTTGAATTAGAAAATCCATTAATCCTTTTACATGATAAAAAGATTTCAAATATTAGAGACCTTCTCCCATTATTGGAATCTGTTGCTAAAGCAGGAAGACCTCTATTAATTATTGCTGAAGATATTGAAGGTGAAGCATTAGCAACTTTAGTTGTAAATAACCTCAGAGGAATTGTTAAAGCTGCAGCATGTAAAGCTCCAGGCTTTGGAGACAGAAGAAAAGCAATGCTAGAAGATATTGCAGTTCTTACTGGTGGGACAGTTATATCCGAAGAAGTCGGTCTTTCTCTTGAAGGAGCAACTATTGAAGATCTAGGAACCGCAAAAAGAATTACTATGAATAAAGATAATGCTACAGTTATTGATGGCTCTGGCGATCAGGGTGCTATAGCAGCAAGAGTAAATCAAGTTAGAGCTCAGATAGAAGAGACGAGTTCAGACTATGACAAAGAAAAACTACAAGAGCGAGTTGCTAAACTTGCTGGCGGAGTTGCTGTTATTAAAGTTGGAGCAGGATCTGAAGTTGAAATGAAGGAAAAGAAAGCTAGAGTTGAAGATGCATTACACTCAACAAGAGCAGCAGTTGAAGAGGGAGTTGTTCCCGGAGGTGGTTCTGCATTAGTAAGAGCGCTGGAAGCTGTTGAGAAGCTTTCAGGAGCAAATGACGATCAGAATGTTGGTATTAATATTGCTAAGAAAGCTTTTGAAGCACCTTTAAGACAGATTGTCTCTAACGCTGGAGAAGAAGCTTCAGTTATTATTGCAAATATTAAAAATGGCACTGGTTCATATGGCTTTAATGCTGCTACTGGTGAATATGGCGATATGATTGAAATGGGTATTTTAGATCCTGCTAAAGTAACTCGAACAGCTCTTCAAGCTGCCGGGTCTGTTGCAGGGATGATGATTACGACAGAAGCTATGGTTACAGATATACCTCAAGATGCATCTGCAGCGCCAGCAATGCCTGATATGGGTGGAATGGGTGGAATGGGCGGAATGATGTAATTAGTTTATCTAATTATTAAAACGGGGCCATGTGCCCCGTTTTTTATGTTTTTTTAATAATTTTAACTTGGGCTATTGAGTTATCTTCGATCTGCATAATTTCAAATCTATACCCATTTATTTCAACACAAAGATTAGCTTGAGGTATCTGATCTAAGTACTCTGTAAGTAAACCATTAATGGTTTTAGAATTTATTTCCGGTATCAACCATTTAGAGTATTTATTTAGATCCCTAATTTTACAATTTCCATCTGTAATAATTGATCCATCTTTTCTTTTAATAAACTCTTTCTCAAATTCAATTTTTTCATTTCCAAACCTTCCTACTATTTCAGCAAAAATATCCTCTAGCGTAATTAAACCCTCAATTTCTCCATACTCATCTACAACCATGCCAATATTTCTATCAGATTTTTGGAATTCACTTAATTGTTTAATTAAAGTTGTTGATTGCGAAACAAAATATGTTTCAGAAAGAATAGCCTTAAAATCTTCTTTTTCCTCTAAAAGATTCAAGAAAGAGTGAGAATCTTTTAAATGCAAAACTCCCATTATTCCATCTATTGAACCTTTATAAACAGGTAATAGTGAGTAAGAACTAGATTCTATAATACTTTTAGCATTCTTAAATGAGTCGTTGATATTGATCCCAATGACTTCTGATGTAGGTATCATAATGTCTTCAACAACAAGCTCTTCCATGCCTAAGATAGAAGATAACATTTCCTTAAATTGAAAGGGAATTAAGTCACCAGATTCATCAAGTAATATTCTTAATTCCTGGGTATTAAGATTATCATTAGCATGAGACTTGTTAATATCCAGCTTAATAACTTTAAGCAATCTCGAGCTGATTGCATTGATAACGACTATTATAGGGCTGAAAATTAAACTAAATACTTTCAGTAAACCAGAAGATTTAATTGCAAACTCCTCAGGCTTGATCGCTGCTATAGTTTTTGGTGTAATTTCTGAGAAGATTAATACAAAGACAGTTAGCAATATAGACCCAACCAGAACACTGCCATTAAAATAATCTAACATTAAAATAGTTACAATTGCTGAGGCTAATATATTTGCAAAATTATTCCCAACTAATATTGCAGATAAGAGTCGATCAGGTCTTTTAAGTAAATCTAATGCTCTTGCTGCACCTTTATTATTTTTTTTTGACAAATTTTTAAGCTTGACTTTATTGGAGGCCATCATCCCAGTCTCAGATCCTGAAAAAAAGCCAGAAAGCACTAATAGAAATATTAATACTATTAATAAAAATAATAACGATGGGTTTTCTAACATTAAGCTATTGTACTAAAAATAAATGAATTGCCTAAATAGGCTATTAATATAAATATTAAGGTAAAGACCAAACCTCTTACAGCGTACTTAGTTCTGAGATTGAAGAATTTCATTCCAATCAATATTGCAAAATAAATTAACCAAGAAATTAAAGTATATAAGGCCTTAAGCTGGATCTCTGTTGTAACAATATCAGTGATATAAAAACCACTTAACAAAGCAAAACTTAAAAAAGCTATACCCAAACCAGCTAATTTAAAAGTAGTTTTATAATTCTTCTCTATAGAAATCGGCATTAAGTCATTAACTTCACCACTTTTAACCTTATTTACACGCCACTCTAGTAAAAAAACCTCATAACTACTAATAAATAAAAATGCTATCGACATGCTCGTAACGTAAAAATGAAGTGAAGTCATAAAGTCATTAGATTGCTGACTGTAAAAAATAAAATAGGCAATAAAGCCTATTAAACAGGCGATAATAGAAGATATATAAATATAATTAGATCTTTTATAGAATATTTTCGTTAGAAAATACGCAGTTGTTGAGCTGAATGCTATATATAAAAGGTTCATTTAATTGTTAGTTTGTAAAAACTTATATATTAATACTATCAAAATTATCAAGGTTAAACTAAAATAAGCGCCTTTTTAACATAAATTTTTATTTGAGACAGTATGGTAATTATAAGATTAGCTAGAAGTGGGGCGAAAAAAAACCCTTACTACAATATAACAGTTGCAGATGAGAGAAAGCCAAGAGATGGCGCTTTCATTGAAAGATTAGGATTTTTTAATCCAACCGCAAAAGGCCAAGAAGAAAGACTAAGAGTTGATCTTGAAAAAGTTGACCTATGGATCTCAAAAGGGGCTCAGATGAGCGATAGAGTTAGTAGCCTTGTAAAGGAAGCTAAACTTTCCCCAGAAGAGCTTGAAGTTAAACTTGCTGCTAAAAATGCAAAACAAGAAGCTAAAAAGGATGCAATTGCTAAAAGATTAGCTGAAGAAGCTGCTGCTAAGGCAGCTGAAGAAGAGGCAGCAAAGGCAGAAGAAGAGGCAGCGAAAGTTGAAGAAGCTCCAGCTGAAGAAGT
>CAYFJC010000004.1:0-45846 GCA_964343355.1 uncultured Gammaproteobacteria bacterium
CTTATGACTTTCAATAGTTGTTATATAAAACTATCTATTGTTCTCTTTGCTTGTATCCTGTTTTTTTTAAAAATATAGTCAAATTTCTTGAAGTTGGGAATTAATTAGTCATAGTTATGAGCTAATAGTCCCACCAATGATTGTTAAATCTTTACCAATTTTGCTCACAATGACTATTTATATATAATCATATAAATGTTTATTAAACATAGGAAATAATCATGACAGATGAAGATAAACCAGAACAAGAAAACGAAACTAAAGTAGAGCAAGAAGAATCTGTTTCAGAGGAAGTGAAAGCTGAAGAAGCTGCTTCGGCTGAAGAGTTAGTTGCTGAAGTTGAAGAAGCTCCTACTCAAGAAGTTGCTCCTACCAAAGAGGTAACAGCGTCTGAGAATAATTCTTTATGGAATAGATTTACTAGCCATCCAACTGTAAGAGCTGGATCTACTTATGCAGTTATTGCATTCATTACTGTTCAAGTAATTAGTCTTGTTGCTGCTCCATTTAACTTGGGTGATAACTTGGTTCAAGGTGTTATTTTGGCAAGCATTATTGGTTTTCCGGTAGTTATTCTTTTATCAATTATTATTTCTTCACATTTTAGTACTCCCAAGTTACTACTTATCTCATTTGGAGTAGTTATAGCGGTTTATCTTGGCTGGTCTTTTTACTGGATTCAATTTGTAAAGTCGCCTGAGCTAAAGAAAGCTTTTGATAATGATAATTATGCAAAAACATGGATGATAGCTCGTGAAATTAATCAGGTTTTCCCATTTATATCTGATGTACAAGAAGCATATGATCAGTTAAGTAGGTCTGCTAACTTTGACGTAAAACAAGATAACGTTGATATTTATTGGAAGCCTTACGCATCTGATGATTTTGAGTGGGAGTTTTTGGGCACAGACCCATCAGGTATTCAAAATCTTCCTGTTGGGCCATTACAATTAAGGCTCGAAAAGGATGGATATGAAACAGCTTATATAAGCTCTAATAATCCAAGCCTATTATTCAAAAATTTTCCTGCAGATATGGGTTTTGAACTGGCACCTATGGAGTTAGTGAATAAGGATGTTATTCCCGGAGGAATGGTTTACGTTCCAGGAGGCCCTTTTGTTCCTGCTATTTCTGGGGAAAGCACGAAACCATTTGTACTTAGTCCTTACTATATAGATAAATATGAGATAACTAATGAGCAATTCAAGATATTTATAGATGCTGGTGGTTATAAAAATCCTAGATACTGGGAAGATATGGATTTTATTAAAGATGGTGTTAGTTTATCTTTTGAAGAAGCGCTTAACCTTATGAAGGATCAAACTGGCAGACCAGGTCCAATGGGTTGGGAGCTATCAGACTTTGCTGAAGGTAATGAAAATTTACCTGTAACAGGAATAAGTTGGTATGAAGCTCAGGCATACGCTAAATTTATGGGCAACATCTTGCCTCCATATTTTCATTGGGCAAAAGCAGCATTTCCTGGTGATGAGTGGGTTTCACCATTGGCTCCTGAGATGTTGTCACAAAGCAACTTCAAAGGTGAAACAGTATCCGAAGTTGGAGCTTTTAACTCTATAGGACCCTACGGCACATATGATATGACTGGAAATGTTAGAGAGTGGGTGTGGAATATCTTTGGTGGTAGGGGTATGACTTTAGGTGGCGCAGTAAGTGAACCTCAGTACACTGGTTTTCAAGCCAACCCAATGCCAAGATTTAACCGCTCAAATTTAACAGGCTTTAGAACTGTCCGTTTATTAAATCCAGCTGACATGAATCCATTTGGAGGTCCAATCAATAGACCCAAACCCCCAGCTGCAGATTTCTTTAAACCATTAGATGATCAAGCTTATAAATTATTTACAACTCAATTTGCATATTCGCGCAGAGATCTTAATCCTAAAACTATATATGTAGATGATACGCATCCTGACTGGATTAAAGAAAAAATATCTATTGATGTAGGTTATAACAATGAAAGAATGGACGTCTTAATATTTAGACCAAAAAATGTTTATAACAGCGTTAGCTCAGTTCTTGTCTACCCAGGTTTAAATTACTTTAGAAACCCACCAGATATTGATGAGATTGATCCGGGTGAGTATGGATTAGACTTTATTATAAAAAGTGGGAGAGCTTTGGTTTGGGCTTCATTTAAAGGATCACTTAACAGAATGGTTGATGCCTCTATTTCTCAGCCAACTACAGATGATCAATTTAGACAATTTAGAGAAATGATGGTTAATTGGAGAGTAGATACAGGAAGGGTATTAGACTATTTAGAAGATAGACCTGATTTTACAAATAATAAAATAAATTACCTTGGAATGAGTTATGGAGCAATCTTTACTCCTATAGTCTTACTAACTGAGAAACGCTTTAAATCTGCTGTCTTTTTAAGTGGTGGCTTTGCTCCAACATATCCTCCACATTCAGATGGTATCTTTTACCTAGATAGAGTTAAAATTCCAGTTCTAATGCTCAATGGCGAACAAGATTTCTTGATTCCTGTTGAGTCTCAAGAAGCTCTATATAATGGCTTAGGTACTCCTGAGGAAGATAAGAAATATGTTGTTTACAAAGCTGGTCATTGGCCTCTGCCAAGAAACCAAATGATTAATGAAACTTTGGAATGGTTGGATAAATATGAATCGCAATAATATAAAAAATTATTTATTTATACTACTAGCAACTCTTTCTTCAGTTGCTTTTACTAATGAGGCTATATTAGTTCCTGACAATATTTTAGATGTTAGATCAGGCAAGCTTGTGCAGGCTCAGATTCACATTAAAGATGGTTTAATTCAAGCAATTGCAAAAAAAATAGATTCTAAGACTGATATTGAAGTTATTGATCTCAAAGGTATAACTTTGGTGCCTGGTTTAATGGATGCGCATGTTCACTTGATTGGAAATAATGAGCTGAATGGGTACCAATCAATGAGTGAATCAAGTCAAATGGCAACTCTTTACGGAGTAAAGAATGCAAAAAGTACTCTTATGGCTGGTTTTACAACTGTAAGAAATGTCGGAGCTGGAGAGTTTGCAGATGTTGCTCTTAGAGATGCAATCAATAGAGGTGTCATAGAAGGTCCAACGATGCTTGTCTCTGGTCCAACTTTAAGTATTTCTGGTGGTCATGGTGATAATAATCTTATGCCTTATACGAGTGATATTAAAACTAAAAAGCATAATATTGTTGATAGCCCTTGGGAGGGCAGAAAGGCTGTTAGATTAAATAGAAAATACGGTGCTAACTTAATTAAATTTACTGCCACTGGTGGGGTTATGTCTAAGAATACCGATGTTAATGCTAGACAGTTCACCTATGAAGAAATGCAAGCAATGATAGATGAAGCACATAGTCACGGAATGAAAGTTGCTGCTCATGCTCATGGTCTTGAGGGCATAAGAACAGCCATAAGAGCTGGAGTAGATTCAGTAGAACATAGTAGTTATATAGATGAGGCTACAGTGAAGATGGCAATTGATAACGGAACCTATTTGTCTATGGATATTTATGTCTCTGATTACATTTTAGGTGAGGGTGCTAAAAAAGGTATTCTTGAGGAATCTCTTGCTAAAGAAAGAATTGTTGGCAAATTACAAAGACAAAATTTTAAATTAGCTCATTCACTTGGAGCCTTAATGGTTTTTGGAACAGATGCTGGAATATATGATCATGGCGATAATGCCAATCAGTTTAAATATATGGTTAAGTGGGGAATGTCACCACTAGAGGCTCTCCAAGCAGCCACAATCAATACAACCGATTTATTTGGTCTAACTAATACGGGTGAAATAAAAGAAAATTTTGCTGCTGATATTATTGGCGTTAAGGGCAATCCTTTAGATGATATAAGTATTCTGGAAGACGTAGTTTTTGTTATGAAGTCTGGAAGAGTCGTTAAGAATTAAATATGGCGCATAGTCACCATCACCATCATCATTCACCTGATTCTAGTGATAGTCTATTAATTGGTGCAGTTTCGATTAATCTTATATTAACGATTGCGCAGTTTGTTGGTGGAATCATTTCAGGCAGTTTATCTTTAATTGCAGATGCTCTGCATAATTTAAGTGATGCAGCCTCTTTAGGCATAGCTATTTTTGCAAGAAAAATTTCAAGAAAACCAGCTGATCATATCAATACATTTGGTTATAAAAGAGCAGAGGTCATAGCCGCTTTAATTAATTTAACTTTATTAATAACCATTAGTTTGTATTTAATCTATGAGGCTATTTTAAGAGTTTATAACCCAGTAGAGATATCTGGCTGGATCATTGTCATCATTGCTGGTGCAGCTTTAGTGATTGATCTTGTTACAGCACTTATTACTCACAGTATGAGTAAAAATAATATGAATATGAAAGCCGCGTTTTTGCACAACCTTTCAGATGCATTTGCATCTATTGGAGTAATTGTTGCTGGGTCTCTTATTATTTTATATCAGTGGTATTGGGTAGACACTTTAGTGACGTTAGCTATTGGTGGATTTATCTTGTATCAAGGAATCTTAATGCTCCCAAAAACTATCCACTTATTAATGGAGGGAGCGCCAGAGGGTATCTCCTTAGATGATATTAAAGGTCAGCTAGAAAGTTTGGATGGTGTAATAGATGTTCACCATATTCATCTTTGGAGTTTAGATGAAACCAGGATAGCTCTTGAAGCTCATGTAGTTACCAATAATGCAAATACTTTAACTGAGCTAGAGCCTATTAAGGCTAGTATAAAATCTTTATTGCTTTCCCAATTTAATATTTCCCACTCCACGCTTGAGTTTGAGGATCCTTCCCTCGAAAACTGTGACTAAATTAAATTTATATCAAGTAGACGCTTTTACAAATACATTATTTGAGGGTAATCCTGCCGCTGTTATTTTTACAGCTCCCTTGCCTAGTAATGTCATGCAAAAAATTGCGCTAGAAAATAATTTATCAGAAACAGCTTTCATCAGTGAAGATGGACAAAATTATAATATTAAATGGTTTTCTCCTTTAATGGAGATCGATCTTTGTGGTCATGCAACCCTTGCATCAGCGCATATATACTTTTCAGAGATCAATCATCAAGCTCAAACAATTACATTTACCTCTAATAGCGGAAATCTTGAAGTATCTAAAAAAGATAAATATATATATTTAGATTTTCCAAGAGATAACTATAAACCTATAGAAATTGACGATGATTTAATAGCAATGCTGGGTAATGTTCCTACTGAGGCCTTTAGAGGTAGAGATGACATTATGTGTATTTTTGAGAATGAGTCTTCTATATATGAGATTAAGCCCGATATGGATGCACTAAAAACCTATCCAGTTAGAGGTCTTATTGTTAGTGCTAAAGGAACAGATTGTGATTTTGTATCAAGATGCTTTTTTCCTATAACTGGCGTTGATGAAGATCCAGTTACAGGCTCAGCACATACAACCCTGACACCTTATTGGGCTAAGGTTCTAAATAAAGAATCATTGATAGCAAAACAAGTATCTGCAAGAGGTGGAGAGCTTAGATGCACCTTAGCAGGAGAAAGAGTAATTATTGGAGGAGAGGCTATAACTTATATGAAAGGATCTATATCTATATAAGATTCGTTAAAGTCCTAAAGTGTTTTCTACAAACTACTTGATAGGTTTCATTGCCACCTATTTGAATTTTCTGACCTTCAACTAAAACTTTACCATCCTCATCAAGCCTCACTACCATGATTGCTTTTCGTGAGCACATGGAGCAAACAGTTTTTAGCTCAACTAGATTATCAGCAAGCGCTAAAAGATATTTACTACCCTCAAAGAGCTCTCCTTTAAAATCAGTTCTAATCCCATAGCACATAGCTGGTATATTTAAAGTATCAGTGATTTTACCTATCTGAATAACCTGGGCTTTATTTAAAAATTGAACTTCGTCTATTAAAATACAATGCAAATTCTTAGTTTGATTTTCTTTAACATGTTTATAAAAATCAAATTTGGAATCAGCAATGATAGCTTTAGCTTTTAAACCAATTCTAGATTCAATATATCCATTATTTCTTTCAGCATCAGCCTTGGGAATAAATAGCATAGTCTCCATGCCATTTTCTAGATAGTTATGATTTGATTGAAGGAGGGCGGTTGATTTCCCAGCATTCATGGTTGAATAAAAAAAATGAATCTTTGCCATGATTTAGTAAAATCTCCTTAGTTAAATCTATAATAAGTTATGAACGTATTTGTTGAAAGTGGTATTACGCATTTAGATCTCCATAGAGTTCGTCACCATGACGCCAAGGATCTTGTTATTGATTTTGTTCTTCAATACCAAGACTCTATTCCACTTATTATTATCTGTGGAAATAGCAATCGAATGATTGAACTTGCTAAAGATATGCTTTTAAATAATGATATAATTTTTTCAGAGCCTAGGTATGGGATTATTAGAATAGAGTCCCTCTAACAAACATTTTATAAAACATTATGATTCCAGACATATTTAATTTTGATGACCAACTAACAGAAGAAGAGCTTTTAATAAAAAAGACTACCCAAGACTATTGCCAAAATGCTTTGATGCCAAGAATTCTTGAGGCTAATAGAAACGAAGTTTTTGATAAAGGAATTTATAAGGAGCTAGGTGAACTAGGTCTACTAGGGCCACACATCAAAGGTTATGGATGCTCTGGAGTTAATAACGTTTCGTATGGATTGATTGCTCGAGAAATCGAAAGAGTAGATTCTAGTTACAGATCCGCATTTAGTGTTCAGTCATCATTGGCTATGTATGCTATTTCTAACTTTGGTTCAGAGGACCAAAAAAATCATTACCTGCCTGAGATGGCAAAAGGTAACTTAATAGGATGTTTTGGATTAACAGAACCTGATGCTGGCTCTGATCCTTCAAGCATGAAAACGGTTGGTGTTAAGTGCGAAGGTGGCTACAAATTATCAGGATCTAAAACTTGGATTACAAATTCACCTATAGCAGATGTTTTAATAATTTGGGCAAAAGATGAGCAGGGAGTTTTAAGAGGTTTTATAGTAGACAGAGATTCAACTGGATTAGACACTCCTTATCTTAATGGTAAATTTGCATTAAGAGCTTCGGCGACTGGAATGATTTTTTTAGATAATGTTTTTGTACCCGACGATAAGGTTCTTCCTGACGTTCAAAGTTTTAGAGGTCCTTTTACTTGTCTCAACTCAGCTAGATATGGAATTGCATGGGGAGCACTAGGCGCTGCTGAATTCTGCTGGTCCCAATCCCTTAGCTATACTTTAGAAAGAGAGCAGTTTGGAAAACCTCTAGCTTCTAAACAATTAATTCAAAAGAAGCTTGCTGATATGCAAACAGAAATTACTCTTGGGCTTCAAGCTGTATTGCGTGTTGGAAGATTAATTGATGATGGAAAAATGAAACCAGCTATGATCTCTCTTGTTAAAAGAAATAATTGTGGAAAGGCTCTAGATATTGCAAGAACTGCTAGAGATATACATGGTGGTAATGGTGTTACTGATGAATATCACGTAATAAGACATTGCATGAACCTAGAGGCGGTAAATACTTATGAAGGTACGCACGATATCCATGCTCTCATCCTAGGACAAGAGCAAACTGGAATACCTGCTTTTAGTTAAGATTTCTTTTTAAGAATTTTTCCATTTCTACATAAAGCTCTAGATTGTTTGTTTCTGCGTAAAAACCATGAGCTTCATCACCTCTAATCATATATTCAAAAGGAATGCTTTTATCTTCAAGCGCATTCTTTAATTCTATAACCTGTTTGTAAGAAACATTTCTATCGCGTCTTCCGTGGACTACAAAAAGCTCACCCTTTATATTATCTAAATAATTAATGGGACTGGCTCTCTCAAGTAAAGCTCTGTCATCATCCTGATGACCCATGCCCTTATTCCAAGACGGTCTTCCCATATCTGCAAACATCCACTGCTTGTCTCCCATGATGCTAACAAGATTAACAACACCAACATAATTGATAGCGCATTTAAATAGATCTGGATTTTTTGTAATACCTACCATTGCTGAATAGCCACCATAACTTGCACCGGAAATACAAACATTCTCCATATCAACATAACCCTTATCATTAGCCCAAAACAGACCATCAAGAAGATCTGTATGCATATCAAGCGACCATTGCTTTTTAGCTGCATTCATATGATTAAGACCATAACCAGTTGAGCCTCTAAAGTTAACTTGAACAACACCATAACCTCGAGTTGCATAAAGCTGGACCTCTCTTCTAAATCCGTGAACATCTTTTGCATGAGGGCCGCCATGAGGATGAAGTATAAAAGGTATTTTTGTACCTTTTTTATAGTTTGGCGGTAGTGTTATATAACCATGAATTTTTAGTCCATCTCTTGCTGTGAAGCTAAAAGGCTCCATTTTTCCAAATTCATACTCTTCAAGCCACGGCGCATACTTATCAATAAGTTGAAGTCCTACTTTAGGGTCATACAAGTAAGTAGTTCTAATATGACGATCAGATGAGGTGTTAATAATGAATTTATCAAAATTATCATTTGCACTAATTGAGACAGTTTGATCTGGAAAAGCCGCTTCAATACCTTGTCTTACATTCGCATAGTTTTGGTCAAAGTAGATGTACTCTCTTTTATTTGTGTAATAAGACAATCCTAATAACTTTTTATTCACTACATCCTTAATAACATATCCATCTGAACTTCCCCATTCAGGATTTGAGAAATCAAAATCAGGGTCATGTAAAACTTTTTCTACAAACTTTCTAGTTTTAGTATCAAATAACCACAAGGCATTAGTGTCTGTATGTTCATGAACAGAGCCATCTACATTAATTGCTTGACCCACACCAAATAAATGCCTGTTATCAAAATCAAATGTAGTAGGGTGGAAGCAGGCCTCTCTATTTTCACAACTCCACATTTTTTCAAATGATCCATCTGTTGGGTTGTATAAGTAGTAGTAGGTAAATAAACCATCTCTAGGGGAATTAGGATTACCGTCCTCTCCTTTATCATGACTGCTTGAAAAAGCTCTAGGAACTCCGTCATTGTCTAATATCCATGAGCCAAACATCTCATCCTCAAGAGCTGGCTCAGCTGCTACTAGGGTAGTTTTATTTGTATCCAGGTCCAGCATGTAAACATCTCTATATTTATAAGCAATAGAAGGCCTTCTATTAATACTAATAAGAACCTTATTTGGAAATTGAGGAAGGGTGCTTACCATTCTAGGATATTTAATGCCTCCACTTTTACTTTGCTTGGCTTTGTATAAAACTTTTTGATTTTTACCATCTCTATCAATTCTATAAAGTGAGTAGCTATCCATATTCATACCCGTGCCCGCTTGTCGATCAAAGGCTCTAGTGATGTAAAGAGTTTTATCATTAAGCCAGCTAAAAGAACTCACTCTTGCATTCATGCTTGTTCCAGATATTCTTTGGGCTTTCATTCCGTCCTCTAAATCAATAACAACAAGGACATTAATCATTTCATTATCTTCAGGTTCGTCTATTGAACATGTAGGTGTTGTTGATGGAACCATGGCTGCGTAATATCTTCCAGAAGGAGAAAGTGTTCCGCCTGATGCGCTACCACCACATAATAACTTTTCTAAAGGTATTGGTTCAGCATTGATAGGGTTAGTAAAATTAATACTTAATAAGATTAAGAAGCTAAATATTTTAAATGATTTCATTTTAAGCCTTTTTTAGATATGTAAAGTTTCCTTTACATATTAGTTAATAATTTAATATTTGCAACTAATATATAAGATTTAACATACAAAGAATAGATATAAATATATAGACATTCAGGCTTGCAAAAATTAAAAATAGCATGAATAATGGTTGGAACGTGCTTAAATCGTGATGATTTATGCTATTTAAATTTTTTTATATGGGGAAACATATGAATAGACTACAACTATCTTTGCTATTTTTAATAGCTTTTACTTTTGCACCGTTTAACGTTATCGCTGATGAACCAGTTGATGAAGTTGAAGAGGTTGCTACAACTGAAACAGAATCTGATGATTCTGATGAGGATGTAACCGACGTAGGTCGTGTTACTGTTACCGGTTCTAGAATTAAAAGAATCGATATCGAAGGAGCTACTCCTGTAACAGTTATCACTAGAACTGACATCGACCAAGCTGGTTACGGTACAGTTTTTGATGCTGTGTCTAACTTAACCCAGAATATTGGTGAAACTGCTGGTGAAAATTTCCAGGCTGGTTTCACACCTGCTAACCAAGTTGTAGATTTAAGAGACTTTGGTCCAGGTAGAACATTGGTTCTTGTTAATGGTAAAAGAATGGCTGATTACCCGTTTCCTTATAATGGTAACTCTGCTTCATTTAACTGGGCTTCTATTCCCCTAGCTGCAGTTGAAAGAATCGAAGTATTAACAGCTGGAGCTTCTTCCGTTTACGGTTCAGATGCTATTGCTGGTGTTATTAACGTTGTTCTTGTTGAAGGCGTTGAGAAGAGTACTGTAAGAGTAACTGCTGGTGAATACCTTCAGTCAAGAGATGGATTTGGTAAAGAGTACGGAATTGAGTTCACAACAGGTGGAGTTGCAGATAAATTCTCATGGACTCTTGCAGCTGAATTTACTCATTTAGATCCTCTTACTACTAAAGATAGAGATGATTATGATGACTATGATGATGGTAAAGGCTCAGATAATAACGTTCCTTGGTACGCAGCAAGAATGTACGGAGCAAATATTTATGCAACTGGTTATCAATTCTGGGGTCCAAGTGATATGGCAGGACCTGATGGAAATCTAATGGGATGGACTTGTCAGGGTACAACTAACATCGATGGTGTTATTGAAACTACTTATGACCAGTACTATGAAACAACTAGAGTTGGAAAAGCTTGTATAAGAGAAGAAAATCCACCTCAAACAATTTGGAATGAAAGAGACAATGCATCAGTATTCTTTGCTGGTTCATACACTATTTCTGAAACTATGGAGCTTTACGCTAAAGCAATGCAGTTTAATACTGAAACAACTGGAACTTATTTCAATAGTTTCTATTATCCTGATGGAGGAACTCCATGGTCAATGGGTTACTCTAACTACGGTCCTCAAGGAACTGGTCTACCAAACCCAAGAACTGGTGGAACTTTATACATGATGGATTGGTACGGTATTAAAATGTTTAACCCACCAACATGGGATAATGCTTTCGAAGAGCAATCTAATACTGTTGATTTAGGTCTTAGAGGAACTTTATCAAACGGTTGGGAATATGATATTTCAGCAACTCTTAATGACTATGAGTCAGATTCAACTGGCCAGTTATGGTTAAGTGAAGAGATGGAAGCACTATATTTCAACATCGGTCAAAATGATGCTTTAGGTAATCCTTGTGTTATGGACGCTTTTGATCTTTATGCGGATGGTTACTGGAGTGGAAGTCCTGGTGACGCTACTGACCCATATAATGGTTACTATTACGCTTACAACTGGGGACAGCCTACATGTTTAAATGCAGAGTGGTTCTATGATGGAGCTGACTTTGATTACCAAAACTACATGGCTACTAATGATGAGCATGCTGAGTCTTATTCAGACTTCTATACTGCATCACTAGTTGGTGAGTTTGGTATGTTAGGTGGTGGACCAATTGGTTTTGCTGCTGTTGTTGAGTACCAAGATCATGGCTATACAGTTATACCTTCAGCACTTAATGTTGCAGGAAAATTATGGGGTTCAGGTTATACAGATGGTGGCGGAAGCAGAGATAGATATGCTTTTGGTGGAGAATTAAGATTCCCAATCACTACTGAATTTGCAGTTTCATTATCAGCTCGTAACGATAAGTATGACGATAAAGCTGTAAACGTTGACAGAACAACACTTGGTGGTAACTTTGAGTGGAGACCGGCTGATAACTTTATGTTAAGAGGTTCATGGTCTGAGTCATTCAGAGCTCCTGATATGCAAAGAGCTTTCTTAGAAGAAGTTCAAGGCTATACAAGTGGTATCGATTACTACCAGTGCTGGTTAGTTAATGGTGCTCTTGATAATTGTGGTGAGTACAACAAAATTAATATCGAAGCTATTACTACAGGTAATAAAAATCTTAAAGATGAAGCTGGTGACTCTTATTCATTAGGTTTCGTTTGGGAGCCTGCTGATAGATTTACTGTAACAGTAGATGCTTATAAAGTTGTTCTTAAAGATATTGTTTCAAACAGTAGCTTAGGACAAATTAGAATCGATGAAGCTTATTGTAGAGCTCAGCAAGCTGGAACTCCAATTGCTAACTCTCCTGAATACAGTGCAGGATATTGTCAGCAAGTCTATGACAGTATTGTTCGTGGTGGAAGACCAACAGGTGTAGAGCCTAATGATCCACTTGCTATCCCTGGTATTGAGCAGTTATTTAACACTCCTCTAAACATTGCATCGCAAGAGTATCAAGGATTTGACTGGGCAATGTCATATTCATTAATTACAGATAAAGCTGGTGATTTCGGATTCTCTGCAAGAGGTTCAAATCAAGTTAATCTTAAATCTGCAACACTTCCTGGCGAATCAAGAGTCAGCTACATGAATTCATCTTACGTCGTAAGATCAAGACAAGTAGTTGGTGCTAGCTGGTCTTTACAAGACTGGTCAGCTTCAATGTCTGTAAGCAGAATTGGACATGTTAACTATGTTGAAGACACAAAAGGTAGCCCATATTTCTCAACTAACTTAACAGTTGGTTATGATATTAGTGATGATATGTATGTTGCTATCGTTGGAAATAACATCTTTGATGCTTTCCCAGATAGAGATGCAGCATATGGTGGTAGTTCTTACTATCCATTCCATGTAAATGCTAACTTGTATCCTATTACTGGACCTTCAATTAATGCTATTTTCCAAATGAGCTTCTAAGTTCTGGAATTTTAAAAAAGGCAGCTTGGCTGCCTTTTTTTTATCAAAAATAAATACAAATATATACCTAATATATATATAATATGCGAGTTATGAAAATGAACAAATACCTATTACCGTTGGCACTGTTTTTTTTAGTAAGTACAAGCGCCCAAGAGACTCAAAGAATTGATGAATTAAATGAATCTATTGGAACAAGCACTAAGTCTTTAAAATCTTCAGCTACCAATCAAGAAACAATCAACACAGTTGATAAGCAGACTAAAGTCCTGGAGTTTGATTATAAAGATACTTATAAAGAGTATGAAAATCTTAAACTCTACAATGACCAACTGCAGAAAATTATTGATTCTCAAAATGAAGAGATAGCTTCTATTATTTCCCAGATTGATGAGTTAGATAATACTAATATCAATATTATTCCTTTAATGCTGAAAATGACTGCTTCTCTAGAGCAATTCATATCACTAGACGTGCCATTTTTGCTTGAAGAAAGAATGACACGACTACAAAGTATAAAAGAAGCAATGGATAGGGGTGACGTTTCTACTTCTGAGAAATTCAGAAAAGTTGCTGAGGCTTATCAAATTGAAAATGATTTTGGAAGAACTATTGAGGCTTATAGAGGCTCGGTTAACTTTGAAGGTAAAGAGTTCAACGCAGACTTTTTAAGAATAGGAAGAGTTGCCTTGATGTTTGTTACTACTAATGGAGATAAAGCAGCATTCTGGAACAAAGCTACCAATAGTTGGGAAAAATCCTCTAGTGCCCTTAAAAGATCAACTGAAGAAGGTCTAAAAATTGCATTAAAGCAATCACCTCCATCATTAATTAAAATTCCGGTCACAGTTTATGAAAAAAATAATTAATTCCTTAATTTTACCAATCATATTGGTTACCAGCTTCCAGCTTAGTGCTCAGGAAGTTTCTGTATCTCAACCGGTTGTCGTGACTGATATTGAGCAACTATTAGAGTTAGTTAAAGATAGCTCCACTTTAAGATCAGCTGAAGATAACAAAAGATTAGCGGATTTTAATAAAAGTAAGCAAAAACAAGAAAAACTTCTTGCTGATGCTAAGTGGTTATTAAAAGTCCAAAGTAATCGTGAAAAGAAGCTAACTAAACAATTTGAAGATAATGACTCAAACTTATCTGATCTTGAGGAGCAACTTAATCTTAAGATTGGAACTCTTGGTGAGTTATTTGGTGTTGTCCGTCAGTTAAGTGGAGATGCTAAGAGTACGTATAGTCAGTCATTAACTAACTTAGAATTTCCATCTAGGATTGAATTTTTAGGAAACTTAGCCGAGCGCAAAGAACTTCCAAAAGTTTTTGAATTAGAGCAACTTTGGTATGAGCTATTAAATGAAATGAATGCTTCAGGAAAGGTTTCTAAATTCTCTTCAGAAGTACTTGATACAAGTGGTGATTCATCTTTACAGGATGTAATCAGAATTGGCCAATTTAACGCTATTGCAGACTCTAACTATCTTAGATTTATTTCTGAAGAGCAATCTTTAGAGTTCTTATCTAAAAATCCTGAAGGAACTAGATCTTCTTTAAAGAAACTTTCTAATTTTGAGAATGGTGATTATGTAGAATTTTCTATTGATCCTACGAGGGGTTCTTTGCTTAATTTAATTCTTCAAAATCCTAGTGTTCTTGAAAGAGTTAATCAGGGTGGATTTGTTGGTTATATTATCTTACTAATACTTGCTAGCGGTCTTGCTTTAGGTGGACTTAGAGGTGTTTTCTTATTTAATAGCCAAAAGTCCCTTACCAAAGAACTAGAGTCAGGTAAATATGCTGAAGGCTCACCTTTAAAAGATATAGATGATGTTTTAAAGCAAAAAGATAACTTAGATCAAGATCAACTAGAAACTAAAATTGAAGCTATTTTATCAAGTACAGGCCCTCTGTATGAAAAGAGTATAAGCACCATTAAGCTTCTAGCAGCTGTTGCTCCTCTTTTAGGTCTTCTTGGTACAGTTATTGGAATGATTGGTACTTTCCAAGCCATTACTTTATTTGGTACTGGAGATCCTAAGCTTATGGCTGAAGGTATTTCTACCGCTCTTGTTACGACTATGCTTGGATTAATAGCAGCAGTTCCACTATTATTTGTTCATAATCAACTCGATACTAGAAGTCGAGAGATTATCCAATTAATTGAGGAAGAGGCTATAGGTAAAATAGCTTCAAAATAATTAATGCTTTACTACTTACTCCTACCTTTCAGTCTAGTTAATGATTTTATTAATCAGGGTGGAGTAGTTTTACTTGTTTTATTTTTTGTAGCTTCATATATGTGGATGCTTATAACCGAAAGATTATATTTTTATAAATTTAGTCTTGATGATTTGATTGCAGACACACACAGCACATACAAAAAATTACTAGGTAATGATAGGTGGCTAAATAACAAAATTAAAAGCATGTCTTTAGCTGACATTAACTTACAAAAGAATAAAAATTTAAATCAAATTAAAGGCCTTGTTGCTCTTTGTCCTTTATTAGGATTACTGGGAACTGTTACAGGAATGATAGAGGTTTTTGACGTTATGGCTTTTACTGGTACTGGTAACCCAAGACTAATGGCTGGCGGCATCTCTAAAGCCACGCTACCTACAATGACTGGTTTAGTCATATCAATTACAGGTTTATTTGCTATCACTTTTCTAGAAAGATTTATTAATGATAAAGTTACACACCAAACTGAAGTATTTGAAAAATGATTAGAAGAAAAAAAAGAATACCTGAAGATTCAACTATAGATATCACGCCTATGCTTGATATTGTTTTTATAATGCTTATCTTTTTCATTGTTACTACAACTTTCATTAAAGAGACTGGTGTAGAAGTTAATAGACCAAACGCATCAACAGCCGTTTCAGACAAAAAGGGTAATATATTAATAGCTATTACTGAGAATAATGAAATTTGGATAGACAAAAGAATGATTGATATTAGAGCTGTTAGAGCTAATGTCGAAAGAATGAAAGCAGAAAATCCAGAAGGTTCGGTTATTATTCAAGCTGATGAAAACTCTAAGACAGGATTGCTTGTAGAGACTATGGATCAAGTAAGGCTAGCAGGTGTTATGAATGTATCTATTGCAGCAGATAAAGACTAAAAAAAATTCAGTTTACATAGCAGGTGGGATTAGTTCCGCCTTTTTTCTATTCTTTTTTATGTACTTACTTATACTTCCTGGCGATCTAGATATAGGCGCTTTAAAGGACAAGCAAATCATAGATTTTATTAGACTTAAAAAAGAAGATAATCTAAATCAAAGAGATAGAAGACTTCCTGATAAACCGCCACCACCAAAAAGACCACCACCACCAGAATTAGAGACGCCTGATGTTCAAGCATTACCAACTCCTAAATTAGATATAGAGTTTCCTGATATAAAGATGCCTATTGATACGAATGGCGCTTTTGTCGGCGGAGGGCAATACTTGGGTGATGGAGGCTTAATACCTTTAGTAAGAATTGCACCAAGATATCCTAGAAATGCTTTATTAAAAGGTACTGAGGGATATGTATTAATCGAACTGCTTGTGGATGAGTCAGGCACAGTTTTATCTGCTATTGTGAAAGAATCTAGACCAAGTACAGTTTTTAATAGGTCAGCAGTCCAAGCTGTACTAAAATGGAAATTTAAACCAAGAGTTGAGGGCGGGGTTGCCATTAAACAAAGAGGTATTACCAGGATAGATTTTCAAATATGAAGCATTTACTCTTATTATCATTACTATTTTCATTAGGAATCGTTCATTCAGCACCTAGTAATAATGAAACTACAATTTCAGGCTGGGTATATTACGATTTTTTAAGTATTGAAGACAAGCTCGAACAAGGAAGATATGCCGAAGTTGAGGCTGATTACTTAGATTTATTGGATAATTCATGGTCATCTAGATCTTTTGATCACGCTGTAATCTTAAAAAAATATGGTTTTTTCTTAGTTTCTCAAGACAGAGTACCTGAAGGTTTAAAACATCTTCAATGGAGCTTAAGAAAAAAAGCGTTAGAAGATAGAGATGCGCACAATGTTCAATATGTTGTTGCACAAATAAGCGCAAGTTTAGGTAAATATGAAGAGGCTTTAGACTATCTTTTAGATTGGTACGAGGTTGGCAAGAACAGGCGTTATGATCTCACTCCAAAAGGGATAGCGTTAATTGGAATTTGTTATGCTCAATTGGAAGACTACAGGCCTGCTATTAAATATATAAGCATTGCTACAGAACAATCATATGTTTTTATAAAGCCATGGTACGAATTAAAGTTTGCCTTACATTATAGGCTTGATGAATTTCTACTAGCTCTAGAAACCTCTCAGGATTTAGTTCGTCACGCTCCAAAAGAAAAAAAATATCTTGAGCAAATGGGAGCCATGTATAACCAGCTTAAGTTTGAAATAGAATCTTTATCATCATTAGAGTTTGGTTATACTCAGGACTTACTCAAAACCGAAAAAGATTATTTATTGCTAGCTAACTTTTATATGTATAAAGCAGTCCCTAATGATGCGGTTAAGGTTCTTCAGGCTGGATTTAAGCGTAAGAAGATAAAAACGAATGCTAAAAATTTAGAAACTATGTCTAATGCTTACTTAGCATCAAGAGAGCATATAAAAGCAGCAAATAAGCTTCAAGAAGCTACCAAGCTTTCTGATGATCCAGAATTGTCTTATAGACTTGGGCAGATTGAGTTAAATTTAAGTCGATGGGATAAAGCTATTGATTCATTTAGACTAGCTCAAAAGAAAGGTTGGGATAAAGAGAAGGGAAAAATAGAATATTTTATAGGGATCTCATTTATTGAATTAGAAGACTTTAATAATGCAGTTAAATATTTATCAATATCTAGCGAGCTTGGTCAAGAAGGTCTGGTTGAACCATGGCTTCAATATATAGATTATCTTCAAAATACAGCAAGCTAATAGCATTTTCTGCTTCACATTAATTCCATAATATCTAACTTTTATGTAAAGTGAACTTTACATAGTGTAAAATGTCTAAAAATTATGAGTATGATTAAAACGATAGAATTAAGAAGATCTTTTGAAATGGGAACACAGTCTGTGGAAGCCTTAAAAGGCATTGATTTAGAGGTTCAAGCTGGAGAATTTATAGCAATCATGGGACCTTCTGGTTCAGGTAAAACAACTTTAATGAATATTATAGGTTGTCTTGATACTCCAACTAGCGGTACATATTTATTAAATAATCAAGAGGTCAGTACTTTATTGGATGATGATCTTGCAAGAATTCGTAATAAAGAAATAGGATTTGTTTTTCAGTCGTTTCATCTACTAGCAAGAAGTTCAGCTCTTGATAATGTAATGCTGCCTTTAAAGTATGCAGGTGAAAAGAAAAATAGAGCTATAGAGAGAGCTACACAAGCTTTAAAGGATGTGGGTTTAGAAGATAGGATGGATCATAGCCCGTCTGAGTTATCAGGCGGTCAGCAACAAAGAGTTGCTATAGCCCGAGCTTTAGTCAACTCTCCAAGTATCCTATTTGCTGATGAGCCAACAGGTAATCTAGATTCTAAGACTGGTGAGGATGTAATGAATCTTTTTAAGAAACTTCACCAAGATGGACAGACCATTATAATTATTACTCACGAGGAGGATGTCGCAATCCAAGCCGAGCGAGTCATAACTATCAAAGATGGTTTAATTGAAACAGATAAATTAGTATAGGATTAATATGAAAAATATTTACACAGTATTATTAGCATCAATTTTTTTGGTATCCTGCGGTGGCTCTGATGAGTCAAAAGAGGATGGATTTAAATATTATTCAAAAGAAGAAGCTACAAATAAAGATCTTGAGCTTTCTATAGAAGCATCTGGTGAGATAGAAGCTATATCAACTATTGAAATTAAATCTAAAGCTTCTGGAGAAGTCCTATTTTTAGGAGCTGAGGTTGGTGATTATATTAAAAAGGGTGATGTGCTAGCTAGAATTGATCAAAGAACACCAAATAATATATTAGCTCAAGCTCAAGCTGACTTAGAGCTATCAAAAGTTAGATTAGGTAATGCTCAATCACAACTTATAAGGGGTGAGGCGCTTCATGAAGAGGGCAGTATTTCTGATAAAGCTTTTGAAGATATTCAAGAAACCTATGCTTCGGCTAAATCTTCAGTTATAAGAACAGAAGTAAATCTTGAGAATGCAAATATCTCTCTAGATGACACTATTGTCAGATCACCAACAGAAGGAACTATAATCAAGAGGAGCGTTGAGGTTGGTCAAGTTATATCATCACCAAGTGTTGCCGTGGGCGGTGGAACTGTCCTTATGAAAATGGCAGACCTAGGTAGTGTTAGAGTTAGAGCTTTAGTTGATGAAATAGATGTTGGTAAAGTTAGAGTAGGTCAAGAAGTTTCTATTAAAGTCTCTGCCTACAGAGATAAACAATTTTTTGGAAAAGTTTCTAAGATAGAACCATTAGCTAAAGTCGAGCAAAATGTAACAACATTTCCGATTCTTATCGATATAGACAATAAAGATAATTTATTGTTACTAGGCATGAATACAGATGTCATCATTCAAATTTTAGATGAGAGTGTTTCTATAAGTATTCCAACTGGATCATTGCGCACAAGGAAGGATATTAAATCAGCTGCTGCTATGTTAGAAATGCCTGAACAAATAGTTATTGATTTTCTTAAAAATAAAGTTAAAGGCGAGAGTTTCAATAAGTTTATAGTAATTAAAGAATCAAATACCGGTCCTGAGCTTGCATGGGTTCAAATAGGAAAATCAGATTTAAGTAATGTTGAGGTTATAAGTGGACTTATTGATGGAGATAAAGTGTTTGTTTTACCAAGCCAAAGCCTTGTTGATTATCAAGAAAAATTCAGAAAGAGAGTCTCATCCACATTTGGTAATTAATAATGTTATTTCTTGAATCTCTTTATTCAGCTATTAGTGCTATTAGAGCCAATGCTACGAGATCGTTTCTAACTTCACTGGCTATCATTATTGGTACAGCTTCAGTTATTGCCATGATAGCAATTGGAGAAGGGGCACAGAGTGCTCTAAATGATGAAATCGATGATTTAGGTGGTAGAGTTTTATCGGTATATGCAAGTCAACGCAAAAGGGGTGGTGTAACTTATGGAAGTAACCCACTCACTATCAAGGATGCTGAAGCTCTTCAAAATGATAAAAAAATAGATTGGAAAATTTCACCTAGCATTGAAGGCAGTCGCCAGATCAAATTTGGCAGTAATAATATGAGTGCAGGTATCAGCGGCCATTGGACAAATTTCTTCGATATACAGGGTTACAAGATTACCTCAGGTAGAAATTTTAGTGATAATGAGAATCTTGCTAGAAAAAGAGTTGCTGTTATAGGCTCCAAAATTCCTCAAGAATTAAAAACATCAAGCAGACAAATGCTAAATAAAGACTTGCTCATAGGAGGGGTTCCTTACAAAGTAATAGGAATTCTAGAAAGCGAGGGCTCAAGTGGTTGGAGATCCCCCGATGACAATATTTACGTTCCATTAATGACCGCAAGCGATAGGCTTTATGGTAGAAAAAATGTAAATTCTATCGGAGTAAGTATTTCTAACGAGCAGAATATAGAGCAAGCAATGGTTGCTATTGAACAGGTTTTAAGAAGACAGCACGATATTGGTCCTGGTGTTGATAATGATTTTAGAATTAATGATTGGAGTCAATACTCAGACCTACAAAGAGAGGCTACAGCCATCTTTACAATTTTAATTACAGGCATAGCTGGAATAAGCTTGCTCGTAGGTGGAATTGGAGTAATGAATATTATGCTTGTTTCAGTCACAGAGCGAACAAGGGAAATAGGACTAAGAAAGGCATTAGGTGCAACCCATAAAGCTATTATGATGCAATTTATTGTTGAGGCAATGTTACTTTGCTTACTTGGAGGTATTGTTGGCGTTATCTTAGGGTCTGGAATGTTCTATTTATTTGCATTATCCCAAGAGTGGACTTTTTATATTCCGCTATGGGCTATTATAGGGTCTATAACTTTTTCTGCAGCAGTTGGATTATTTTTTGGAATTTGGCCTGCAAGAAGAGCTGCCAAGCTTGATCCAGCACTGTCATTAAGATACGAATAAAATGAAAATCCTACAGATACTGCCTGAGTTAAATATTGGTGGTGTTGAACGTGGTGTTTGCGATCTTTCTAAGGCCCTAGTTGAAAAAGGCCATGATTCATACGTAATTTCCAATGGAGGTAAGCTAGAGTCTTCTCTGATAGCCTCAGGTGGTAAGCATATTGGTATGCCTATTCATATAAAACGACTAAAAACACTTAAATTAGCTGAAGATTTATATAAAGTTATTGCAGATATAAATCCTGATATTGTTCACGTGCGTTCAAGAATGCCTGCATGGGTCACATATCATGCTCTAAAAAGATTTAAAATAAACAAACCTATACATGTCTCAACTTTTCATGGTCTCTATAGCTTTCCAATTTATAGTAAAGTTATGGCAAGAGTAGATCATGTTATTAGCATCTCTAAAACAGTTGAAGACTATATAAAGAGCACCTATAAAGTTTCTGATAATGACATAACTGTTATACCCAGAGGTTGTGACTTGGTTGAATTCAATCAGGAGCCATTAAGTCAATCATGGAAAGATTTATGGTTTGAGGAATTCCCGCAAACTTTAAATAAAAAAATATTAATGCTTCCTGCTCGAATAACAAAATGGAAAGGTGTTGATGATTTTATTGATTTAATTAACCTTATTAACGATGAGGGTATTCATGGAATAGTTGTAGGGCCAGTTTCAAAGAGCAAGCAAAAATATTTCAACAAACTTCAATCTAAAGTTGCTAATTTAAATCTTGAGTCAAAGATTACTTTTTGTGGATCAAGATCAGACATTGTTAATGTTTATAAATTATCAGATATAGTCTACAACTTATCAAAAACACCAGAACCGTTTGGAAGAACAACTATTGAGGCAGCAAGTGTAGGCACCAAGATAATGGGCTGGAATCATGGTGGCACTAAGGAAATTCTTAACGAGTTATTCCCTCAAGGCCTTGTTGAGCTTGGAGATAAGGAAGCCCTTAAAAATAAAACAATTGAATTATTATCTCAAGAGGAAATGAAACCCAAAGCAAATTCGTTTACTTCTGAAAGGATGATTGATAGCACTTTGGAGGTTTACAGATCGCTATTAAAGCAGTCTTCATAAACTTCCATTACCTTGTTAGTCTGTTTTTCCATTGAAAACTCATCTCTAACAAATTTAAAAATAGCTGATTGATTTAGTTGATCTATATTATTAACGTAAGTTTCAAGCAGCAACTTCAGTGACTCAAGGTTATCTGGTTCTGCTAAAAGTTCTTTTGGAAAAATAATATTCATATGACCAACATCTGTAGATAAAACTGGCAGATTATTTGCTAAAGCTTCAAGTGCCACCCTGGGACCGCCTTCGCTTCTTGAGGATATAATTAGTAAGCTTGATTTAGAGTAGAGCTTATTTAATTCTTCTTGATCTACCCAGTCAATAATTGTTATAAATTGAGCAAGCTCTAACTTATTAATTAGCTGATTTAAAGACTCCTTTTCTTTTCCCGAGCCCACTATAAGAAGAGGGGTGTTGATGCTAGACCAGGATTTAATCAATAAATCAAAACCTTTAACTTTTTCAAGTCTTCCAACAGCAATAGCATGAGTTGCACTTTGTTTTTCATGTGATGATGATTGATACCAGTTATAAATAACTGAGCTAGATTTAGTTATTCCCTCAAGAGCCCTTTGACTGCCGCCTATTACATAATCAGCATTATTGAAGTTCTTCACATTACTTTTTATTCCATGCACTGTTGCAACAAAATTAAAGTTCATGAAATACCTCACTAAGCTGAGAACAAAAGCTGGCTTAGATCCATGAGCATGAACAATATCAAATTTATTTAATTGAAGCGCTTTATATATCTTATAAGCCCCAATTAAAGATCTTCTATTAACATTTTTAATATTTATAACATTAAAATTTTTATAGTTAGGTGCAATCTCAGCATTACAAAGAATAGTTACCTCATGATCATTTGCTTGAGTTGACGCAAGCTCAGCAACATGCTGCTCAATACCAGCAAAGCTAGTACTTGAGAGATAATGGCATATTTTCATGATTTAATTAATTGAGATATTTGATATGCAACTTTTTCTACTTCTGCATATGTTTGATGTTGATCAATAGGATTTTTTAATGAGTAAGTCTGGAGACCTCCAGCTAAAAACAAACTTTCCATGTAACCAAGATCTCTGGATGCAATTAAATCAGACATGAGTCTAGTAATTTTATTTTCTTTTATTGGATTTAGGTGCAACAGGTAGGTTGACCCTTGTGAAGAAAGAGATTCAAACACTAGGTTCACACTATCAGGCGTGACGATTTTCATACTAGCGATGCCCATAGTGTCACTTAAACTTGGCAAGGACTTATTATCTATATCTATAAAATCAATAGAATGACTAGCTAGTGCATTCAGTTTACTCGTTAGTACTTCAGGAGTCCTTCTGGAATTATAGATGTACCATTTATTTTTTTTATGCAGGTTAATTATGAATTGAATTTGCTTATATATTTCTCCATTCGAAAACTCATAATGATTATTGCTACCACCAATAGCAATAAGACCAACATTACTATCAGGGGCTATATCTATAACTTTAGCTAAAGAGCCCTTAAATGTATAAGTATTAGTCTCTATCACTTTGTCATAATCATGCTCTGGAGCACATATTAGATCAAACCAATTTTTTGCAAAACTTGGTTTAAGAATCGCTATCGACCTAGTCTTGCTGCTGCCATATTTAATTTTATCAGCCAAGATTTTAAGATAAACACTATGGCCGGCTCCTATTAGGATATCTGGATTCTCAGTGCTGCTCTTAAAAAAATATGCGGTAAAAAGATTTAATATATCCTTAAAGAAAGATTTCTTGCAGCTTATCTCTTTAGTAGTTATATCAAATTCTTTCTTTAATTCATCAATAACTACAGAAACCTGCTTTGTGTGACCAGTTTTATTATCTTTGTACCACCAAATTTTCATATAATTTTTAAAAGTGTTCCCAATAGCTTAAAATGTTTTTTTAATAAAGCATTGCTCTGGTAAGTATAAAACAATTTATCTTGTCATTTGTAATCCAGATTAATAAGAAATATTAAATAATGATTAGAAAATTATCTATAGATTTGATTTCCCAGTACGGTGATGATGCTGGCACCATTGCTATGATGAAAGCAGCTGAATATGCTTCAATGCTAGATAATGAGAACTGGATGCTATGGGAGAAGGTTATAGTTATGATCGAAGAACTTAATAATGCGAGATCTCTCGATAGCTAGAAATCTATGATAAATCAACTCAATCATACTTACTTCAACTTATAATAATTCTATGTCATCAAATATAGTTGAATCAGAAATTATAAAAATTTTAGATAGCTCATTTAACCCCTTACATCTCGAAGTCACTAATGAGAGCAATATGCATAATGTTCCTGAGGGATCTGAAAGTCATTTTAAATTACTTATTGTTTCAGATGCATTCTCTCAATTATCAGCAGTAAAGCGTCATCAAGCGGTTTACAGGGCGCTATCTGGTGTTATGGAGTTAATCCATGCGCTTTCTATGCATCTATATGACTTAAAAGAGTATGAGTCTAATCCAAAAGCAGTTGATAGCCCGGATTGCGTTAATTAACAACCTATGAATATTATTAGCAACTATATTAATTTAATAATCAATAACCCAAGAAAGGTACTCCTTCTAGTTTTTATCACCTTAATTATAAGCTCTCTTGGACTATCAAACTTTAAACTAGATTCATCCTCGGATGCATTGGTATTAGAAAATGATACTGCTTTTAAAATTTATAAAGAATCTAGTGATGAATTTGGTGGTTCAGATTTTTTAATAGTTACTTATACTCCCTTCGATGAATTGTTTTCTTCTCAATCTTTAGCTGCATTAAAATCTCTTGAAGGCGAGTTGGGAGATCTGAAGGGTGTTAATAACGTATTCTCTCTTTTAGATGCACCCATCTTTTTTCAACCAAAAGTAGCATTAACGGATGTGGCTGATAATTTAAAAGATCTAGAATCTCCAAATATCAATCTATCTTTAGCCAAAGAGGAGTTCTTAAATAACCCAATATACAAGGAATTGATATTAAGTGTTGATGGTAAAACTACCGCACTTCAGATTGTTATAGAAGAAAATACTAAAAAAAATAACTTGATCACACAACGATACAAAGCGCTTGATGCTCAAGATAGAGACAATGAATATATCGACTTATTGAATAAAGAAATTTCCTTTCTAAATGAGTTAGAAACAGAGAAACAGACTCTCCTTGTTGCTGATATAAGGACCATCATGCAGTCTTATAAAGGCGAGGCTAATTTATTTCTTGGTGGCCCTTCAATGATAGCAGTTGATATGATGTCATTTATTAAGTCTGATCTAGCTGTATTTGGGGCAGGCGTTGCTTTGATTTTTGCATTAATGCTCTATTTATTTTTTGGTAATTTTTGGTTTGTAACTCTTCCCTTGCTTAATGCTTTTATAACTACGATTTTTACAGCTGGTGTTCTTGGTTTAATGGACTGGAAAATTAGTGTCGTTTCATCTAATTTTATTGCCTTACTTTTGATACTTACTATCTCTCTAACTGTCCATGTCATGGTTCGGTATACCGATATCGAGACTTCTGATAAAAAAGCATCCTTAAATAAAGCATTTAATAGTATTTTTATGCCTTGTCTATTTGCTGCATTAACAACAGCAATAGCTTTTTTATCCTTAACCTTTGGTGATTTAAAGCCAGTTATAGAGTTCGGAAAAATGATGGCGGTAGGCATGGCTTTTGCTCTTATATTTACATTCAGCTTCTTGCCTGCAGCTTTTGCATTGATAAATACTGGAAAGACTAAAGATTTTATTAATATCAAAGTGGTTTTAAATAAAATAGTTACTTTTACAAATCTCAATAAAATCTCCTTATCTGTTGCTTACATCACCTTATTTATGGTTTTCTTTTTTGGCATATCAAAACTCTTAGTTGAGAATAGATTTATAGATTACTTTGATGAATCGACCGAAATATATCAAGGAATGCTGCTTTTGGATGAGGATCTAGGAGGTACTGCTACTCTGGATATCATCATTAGTGAGCCCCTAATTAAACCTACTAACGTCATTTTTGATGATGAAGATGACTTATTTTCAGATGATTTATTCGAGGATGATGATAGTGAAGCCTCTGGTTATTGGTGGAATATATATAGTTTAAATAAATTAGAAGCAATTCATGATCATTTAGATGCTATGCCTGAAATAGGTAAAGTCTTGAGTGTTGCTAGCGGCATGAAGTTAGCAAGACAAATTAATGATGGTGAGCAGCTGAATGATTTAGAGTTAGCATTACTTCGCTCTGTCTTACCTGAAGATATTCGAGAAACCTTATTATATTCATATATTAATAAGGACGACTCTAAGGTTAGAATTTCTACAAGAGTTATTGAGTCAGCAAAGTCCCTTAATAGAAAAGAGCTCCTTGAAAAAATAGAAGATGATCTTGTTAATAAATTTAATTTATCTGAAGATCAATTTGAAATAACGGGTTTAGCAGTTCTTTACAACAATATGCTGCAATCTCTATTTACCTCACAAATTGGTTCACTAGCCTTAGTCTTTGCAGTTATTGCTCTTATGCTTTTAGTGTTATTTAGATCTTTTAAAATAATGCTTATTGGAGTTTTACCAAATATATTTGTTGCCTCAAGCGTTTTGGGGTTGCTTGGAATTTTAAGAATCCCTCTTGATATTATGACTATTACAGTGGCATCAATAAGCGTTGGAATGGCTGTGGATAATACTATCCATTATTTATATCGCTACAGAGCCTCAGTGGAAGAGGGGATCAGCCCAGAGATGAGTATGAAAGCATCACATCTGAGTGTTGGAAGAGCTATTTTTTATACCGCTTTCACCATAGCCATTGGTTTCTCTATTCTCGCATTATCCAATTTTGCCCCTACTGCATTATTTGGTATTTTTACAGCAATAGCTCTATTATTAGCTTTTATTAGCTCCTTAACGCTGCTTCCATTATTATTAGTTAGATTTAAGGTTTTTAGTTAGGTTTTTTTTATGGGTCCATTAAAGGGTTTAAAAATATTAGAATTTTCTGGAATTGGTCCAGGGCCATTTTGCGGAATGCTATTAGCTGACCTGGGTGCCGAAGTCATTAGGCTTGATAAATCCTCAACTCACGGAAGCCACAATAAGGCTGATATTCATAATAGAAATAAAAAATCTATAACTGTAGATTTAAAGAATCCAGAATCGATTAAAGAGGTGAAAAAATTAATATCACAAATGGATGGTATTTTCGAAGGTTTTAGACCTGGAGTAATGGAGCGTTTAGGCTTAGGCCCTGATGTATGTAAAGACTTAAATAAATCTCTGGTATATGGTCGAATGACAGGCTGGGGTCAAGAGGGACCAATGGCATTGCAGTCTGGACATGACATTAACTATATAGCTCTTTCCGGCGTATTGGATTCTATGGGTAGAAAAGATGAGAATCCTCAACCTCCTCTTAATCTTGTAGGTGATTTTGGCGGAGGAGGCATGCTGCTAGCAGTTGGAATGCTTTCAGCTTTTCTTCACGCTCAAAGAACTGGTGAGGGTCAAGTTGTAGATGCAGCAATGATTGATGGAAGCTCAATGCTTATGAGTATGTTTTACTCATTCAAGCAGATGGGCTTTTGGAATGAAGGAAAAGAATCAAATCTTCTAGATGGAGCTGCTCACTTCTATGATACTTACGAGTGTAGCGACAAAAAGCATATAGCAATTGGAGCCATTGAACCCCAATTCTATAAAGAACTTTTAGAAAAACTAGATATTCATGATGAACAGTTTTCTGATCAGATGAATAGATCTATATGGCCAGAATTAAAATTAAAAATGAGTGAAGTTATTAAGTTAAAAACTAGAGATGAATGGACTGCAATATTTGATGCTTCAGAAGCATGCGTTTCACCAGTTTTAAGTCTTACAGAGACACCACTTCATCCTCATCACAAATCTAGAAATACATTTATGGATGTAAATGGTTTCGATGAGCCAGCTCCAGCTCCTAGATTTTCAGTTTCTAAAGTTGAAAATAAATCTATTATTGCTGCATCTGGTTCCAGCAATGACGACGTATCTAATGCATATGATTTAGATATATCTAAACTTGGTTAAAAAAATCTAAACTATTTTGATAAGTCGCATTGCATATTTCCTCAATGCTTTCACTTCTTAATCCTGCAATTTCGGTAGCAATATGCATAAGATTTTTAGGCTCATTTCTATTACTCTTTGGTTTTGGTTTCAAGTTTCTAGGAATTAGATATGGAGAGTCTGTCTCGAGCATAAGTCTATTGAGAGGTATATTCTTGATTGAAGCTCTTAGATCTTTATTTCTTCTTTCATCACATATCCAGCCCGTTAATCCAATATAAAAATCACACTCCAAATAGTCATCAAGCTCTAATTGAGTTCCAGTAAAACAATGAACTACAGCTTTATTGATATCAGCCTTGTAAGTATTTAATACTCTAATAAATGCTTCATGCGAGTCTCTTTGATGAAGAAATAAAGGCTTGTTAAATTCTAGCGCTAATTTAATTTGCTCTTCAAATGCAAAAACTTGCTCGTCATGACTTGAAAGATTTCTAAAAAAATCTAAGCCCATTTCACCAAGCGCATTAGGTGAATACTTTTTAATTAATTCTCTCATTCTGTCACTAGAATCAGAATGAAAACTTTTTGCATGATGAGGATGAACTCCAGTAGTAAACGAAAAAACATCACTATGTTGAAGAATTAATTTATTTATTTTTTCTGCATCATCTAATTCAGCAGCAACAACCAAAAATCTATTAACTCCAACAGCCAAACCATCATCAATAACTTTATTTAAATCATCATCAAAAGATTCGTGAGTGAAATTACAGGCTATATCAAATAATTGGTTCATTATATAAAGATTCTTATTGTCTTATGAATTACAATTATCTAACAAAAATTAACATTATGGATAAATTTAAACAGTTTCAAGATGCGATTGAGATAAATAAGGTTTCAGATTCATTATACAAAATAATACCCTGTGAGAAATTTTTTGTAGGCAGCACTCCTCACGGTGGTTATTTGATGGCAATAATGCATAAAGCCCTCACATCATCTCTACCTCACTCATGCGCAATTAGCTCTTCTATCCAGTATCTTGACAGGACTGAACCTAGAGAAATAGATATACATGTAGATGTAATAAGAGTCAGTAGGGGCAGTTCAACTGGTCGAGTTACTATCATGCAAGATAATTTAGTGAAATGTATCTACACAGGTACATGTTCTGATTTTGAGCACATGAAAGGCTATAACGGTTTAGCAACTCCAATCCCTGCAATTTTTAAAACTGTAGATAAGAAAGATTTTAAGAATCTTGATTATGACAATGTTAAAGCTGGTTTTACTCCTGCATTTGTTAAGCAAGTTGAGTGTTTTGTTCATCCAGATCATGCTTGGTGGGATCGTGAAATTTTAAATGAAGATGCTGAAGCCAGATGCTCGTCATATATTTCTCTTCCTGGCGGTATACCAGATCAATTCGCAATTTCTTTTTTTTCAGACATCCTTCCTCCTGTTGTTACTAATAAATATGGTCCTCTGGGGTGGGTTCCAACTTTAACTTTAACAACTCATATTCGACAGTTACCAAAAACAGAAGTCCTAGTTTTAGATTTTTTAGCAAAAGATATTAACAATGGATACTTTGAACAAGATTGTAATATTTGGGATCTTGAGGGTAATTTAGTTGCTTCGAGCAGACAACTAACTAGAATACTAAAATCAGAAGAAAAAATTTCAATATAAATTAACCAAAGGATTGATTATGCAATTTAAAGGAACTAAAAATTATATAGCTACAGATGACTTAAGTATGGCGGTAAATGCATCTGTTGCTTTAGAGAGACCACTACTAATTAAAGGAGAGCCTGGAACAGGTAAGACTCTCTTGGCTATAGAGGTCGCTGATGCGCTTGGACTTGAGTTAATTGAATGGCACATCAAATCAACAACAAAGGCCACTCAGGGCTTATATGAATACGATGCAGTTACAAGATTAAGAGACTCTCAACTAGGTGATGAGAGAGTTAAAGATATTGCAAACTACATTAAAAAAGGAAAATTATGGGAAGCTTTCACTTCAGACAAGCAGGTGGTTCTCCTTATTGATGAGATTGATAAAGCTGACATTGAGTTTCCAAATGATTTGCTTCAAGAAATAGATCGTATGGAGTTCTTTTGTTATGAAACAGGAGAAACCATTAAAGCAAAGCATAGACCTATTATCATAATGACTTCTAATAATGAAAAAGAATTACCAGATGCTTTTTTAAGAAGATGCTTTTTTCATTATATAAGCTTTCCAGACAGAGTAACTATGAATAAAATTGTAGATGTTCATTATCCTAAAATTAAGAAAAAGTTAGTAAATGACGCTTTAGAAATTTTCTTCGATTTAAGAAAAATTCCTGGTTTGAAAAAGAAACCCTCTACATCTGAATTAATTGATTGGTTAAAATTATTATTATCTGATGACATGCCGGATGAAATCTTAAAAAATGCAGATTCATCAAAAGCTATACCACCACTTTATGGAGCTTTATTAAAAAATGAACAAGATGTTCATTTATTGGAGCGATTAGCATTTATGTCCAGGAGAGAGTCAGCTAACAAATAATAATTTATGTTAATTAATCTCTTTCTGACAGTTAAATCCTCCGGTGTCCCTTGCTCCCTAAGAGAGTTATTGGATTTATTAGGGGCCTTAGAAAAAAGAGTTGCTTATGCAAGCTTGGATGATTTCTATTATCTTTCTCGAGCAATCTTAGTTAAAGATGAAAAACACTATGATAAATTTGATAAAGCTTTTGATATTTACTTTAAAGGAATTGAAAAACTTGAAGATATTTTTCAAGCACTTATTCCTGATGATTGGTTAAGAAAGGCTTTTGAAAAAGAGCTAGATCCTGAAGAGTTAAAAAAAATAGAATCCTTGGGTGGTCTTGAGAAGTTATTGGAAGAGTTTAAAAAACGTTTAGAAGAGCAAAAGGAAAGACATGAAGGCGGTTCTAAATGGGTTGGAACAAATGGTACTTCGCCTTTTGGTCATGGGGGACAAAACCCTGAAGGTATAAGAGTAGGAGGCACGGGCGGCCAAAAGAAAGCAGTTAAGGTTTGGGAAGAGCGTCAATACAGCAATTTAGATGATTCAATTACTATTGGTACAAGGAATATCAAGATGGCCTTGCGACGGTTAAGAAAATTTGCACGTCAAGGCAATGAGCTAGAGCTTGATATGGATGGAACTATTAAAGCAACTGCAAAAAATGCAGGCTTCTTAGATATTAATATGATTCCTGAAAGAGCTAATAATGTAAAAGTTATTATTTTATTTGATGTGGGCGGCTCAATGGATCCATACGTTAAGCTTTGTGAAGAGCTTTTCTCAGCAATCAAAACAGAGTTTAAGCATCTTGAGTATTATTACTTTCATAATTGTATTTATGAGTCAGTCTGGAAAGATAATAGAAGAAGAAGTCAGGAGAGAATGTTAGTTCAAGATATTATCAACAAATATACATCTGACTATAAAGTTATAGTTGTTGGCGATGCAACTATGGCTCCTTATGAGATTACTAATCCAGGTGGAAGTATTGAGCATTGGAATGAAGATCCAGGTGCTTTGTGGATTAAAAAACTTTCAAAACATTTTGAGAATATGGCGTGGTTAAATCCAGTGCCCGAAGATCACTGGGATTACACTTCATCGGTTACTATTTTAAGAGATCTATTTGATGACAGAATGTATTCTTTAACGTTAAAGGGTTTAGAGGAAGGGATGTCTAGTCTATCAAAATGAATCAAAGAACAATATCTGCTTCAGAGAGATTTATTAAAAATTAGTATTGACCTAGAGTTTGCTCTAAGAGTTATAATTTTTTAAAGACACTATATAAGAGGAAACCTCATGATAAATGACACTTCGATTAATACAACAACCAGCAAGGGTCTCAAATGGGGACCATTTACACTTAGAATTCCTTTTATTCATCTTAGATTAAGGGCTGGAGAGTTCTTCCAGGGGATGGTTATTTCAGGCGCAACAGCATTCGCAGCAGTACCTATAGCAATGGGCCTCGGCCTTACATTTGAGGAAGGAGTTGCTTTAAGTTTTATAGCTGGAACTCTAATTGGGGCTGGACCTATTTTTTTTGGTGAGCCAATGGCTCCAGGATGGATTACACCTGCAGTGCCTATAGTCATAGCTGCCTTTGCAGCAAAAGGGCAGTTTAATGGGATTTACAATCCAGAAGTTTTCCAATTCATGGCCGCAATGTGTATTGAATTCACCTTACTCTTATTTATTATGGGTATTACAGGATGGGGTAAAAAACTTATTGAAATTATTCCCAATGGCTTGAAAGCAGGTATTATTTTAGGTGCTGCATTGGCAGCTTTTTATCAGGTTTTTGTTATAGATATTGATAAGCTTATGATTCAACCAGTATCAATGATTGTTGCTATATCTTTATGTGTCATCACTACTTTTTCAGAGCCCTTTAAGAAGTTAGCAGTAAATAATAAGTTTTTTAAAATAGTAGGATCCTTGGGTCTATTACCTGGGTTTGTTTTAGCAGCATTTGTTGCATTTATATTAAACGAAGTAACTTTTAATATTGAATGGGGTTTCAGAATTCCTGATGTTGTCTCTCTTTTTAATAGAACTTCTCCTTTAGCCATAGGCTTTCCGTCTATTGATATGTATTTAGAAGCAATACCTTTAGTCATAATAGGTTACACCTTATTATTTGGTGATTTGATTACAGGTACCGAGGTTTTAAACGATGCTCAAACTCAAAGACCTGATGAGCCTTTAGATGTAAATTTGGATAGATCTCATTTATCTATTGCTGTAAGAAATTTTTTAGGATTGCTTGTAAATCCATTTTTCCCAACTCAAGGTGCATTATGGACAGGTGTTCATGTTGTTATAGCTGAGCGTTGGAAAAAAGGCCCCAAAGAAATGCCTTCTATTTTCGACGGCTTAGGCTCATATTACTTAATGGGAATACCTTTCTTGTATGTAACCTTGCCTTTTATAACATTGATGAAGCCATTAATGCAGATGGCTCTAACACTTACATTAATACTGACTGGTTTTGCTTGCGCCTATGTTGCTATGGCTATTCCAAAGAAAAATTCTGAGATGGCATCAGCTCTTTTGATTGCTGTTTTTATTACCTTCTTTAGTGCCTGGGTTGGTCTATTGATGGGGATATTATTAAGTATATTTGTAGTTGGAACTGATGAAGATAAAGTTTAAAATAAGCGACCATGAGTTACGCCTTAGAAATATCGAATCTACAAAAAGTCTATAGTAATAATGTTGTTGCCCTAAAGGGGATAGATCTTAAAGTTTCTAAAGGAGATTTTTTTGCTCTTCTTGGTCCTAATGGTGCAGGAAAATCCTCAACTATTGGCATTATTGGATCATTAGTAAATAAATCATCTGGTACAGTTAAAATATTCGATATAGATATCGATCAAGATTTTCCTGAAGCTAAACGCATGCTAGGTGTCGTTGCACAAGAGATTAATTTTGGTGGTTTCGAAAAAGTCCTAGATATAGTAGTTACTCAAGGTGGTTACTATGGAATACCTGCAAAAGAGGCCTTAGTTAAAGCTGAATCTGTTATGAAGCGCCTAGGTCTGTGGGATAAACGTAAAGACCAAGCAAGGACTCTTTCCGGAGGTTATAAAAGGCGATTAATGATTGCTAAAGCACTTATTCATGAGCCAAAACTTTTAATTTTAGACGAGCCAACAGCTGGAGTAGATATTGAGCTAAGAAGAGAGATGTGGGAATTCTTAAAAGAAATTAACGCTAAAGGCACAACAATTATTTTAACAACACATTACCTTGAAGAGGCTGAGCAACTTTGTAAAAATATTGCAATCATCGATCATGGTGAAATTGTAGAAAATACTAGTATGAAAGATCTACTTAGTAGATTAGATGTTCAAGGTTTTGTTTTAGACCTAGATAAACCAATAACAGAGGCTCCACATATTGAAGGTTTTCCACTAAGGCTAGATGATCCAACCACTTTAGTTGCTGCTGTATCCAAAGATAATAATATTAATAATCTTTTTAAATTATTAAGTGATCATTCTATTCAGGTGAACTCAATGAGAAATGAATCAAATAGACTTGAAGAACTATTTATTGAAATGGTAAAAAAATAATGATTTCAAGAAGAAGAGAGATTTTAAATTCATTAATTACCTTGTCCACAAAAGAGGTGAGGAGATTTTTAAGGATTTGGGTTCAAACATTAGTGCCACCAGCTGTAACCATGTCACTTTATTTTGTAATATTTGGTACTTTAATTGGTCCTCGTATAGGCACTATGGATGGGTTTGATTATATTCAGTTTATGATTCCTGGATTAATTATGTTGTCTGTCATCACCAATTCATATTCAAATGTAACTTCTTCTTTTTACTCTGTTAAGTTTCAAAGATCAATTGAAGAACTTTTAGTTTCACCTATGCCCAATTGGGCAATCTTATTAGGATTTATTTCAGGCGGCGTTGCTCGCGGCACTCTAATTGGTATTATAGTTTTTTGTGTTAGTTTGTTTTTTTATCCCACCTTTGAGGTAGCAAATCCAGGACTAACAATACTAGTCCTTCTCTTAACTTCTATACTTTTCTCATTAATGGGATTTGTTAATGCAGTTTTTGCAGATAGTTTTGATGCTATATCGATAGTTCCAACCTTTATTCTTACCCCTTTAATATATTTAGGAGGAGTATTTTATTCAATCAATATGCTTCCTGAAATGTGGAGAAATATCTCTATGGCTAATCCTATGCTTTATGTTGTGAGCTCTTTTAGAGAAGGGATGCTAGGAATTAGTGATGTATCAATTCCTTTTTCGCTTGGTATGATTTTTGGATTTATAGGGCTGCTTACAGGTTTCTGTCTCTATCTGTTAAATAAAGGTATTGGTATTAGGCAGTGAGCAGAAAGTATCTAGGGAAACAATCAAATAAGATTTTATCTAAAGATCCATTTTCTATTCTAGACCCGATAGATAGAAGTGTTGAAATTTCAAAATACAACAATCTAACCCTTGCTAAACATGGCATTGATATCTGGAATGCTTATGAATTCTCTTATCTTGATAAGGATCTTAAGTCTCGCTTAAATGTTCTTGAAATAACTATTCCAAGTAATTCATTTAAAACTGTAGAGTCAAAATCAATGAAATTATATTTAAATTCTTTTTATAACCATTCCTATGTAAGCAAGAAAGATATTCTTAATATACTTCGATTAGACCTATCAAAGTTATGTGGCTCTTCCGTTAAAGTCAATTTTAAAAAAGAATTTTCAGATGCTCCGAGTGCTCTTTCATTAATTGATGCCAAAACAACCTTTACTAAATCAAATTTGCTATATAAATTTGATGCTTTTAGATCTTTATGTCCGGTAACAAATCAACCCGATTGGGGTGTTATTTACATATCCTCAGGATCAAACATCAACATCCAATGGCTTAATAAATACCTTTCGGCGTTTAAGGAGACTGGTGAATTTCATGAGTTATGTATTGATAAAATATTTTCAGCTATAAAAAATGAATTTAATGCATCTAAACTTTCTGTATATGGTCGTTTTATGAGAAGAGGCGGTATTGACATTAATCCACTCCGATCTTCATCTGCTGTCTCTATTTTTAATAATCATCGTGAATTTGGTCAATAAAAATATTTATAAGTTTAATTCTAAAGAAGAGCTAAGCTCTGCTTTATTAAAACTCTTTAAAAATACTAAAAATAACAGAGTTTCTAATATTATTTTTTCCGGCGGATCTTCACCTACAGATTTTTATAAGCTTTTATCAAATGAACCTATTCAATGGCCTGATTATCAAATTGTTTTATCAGATGAAAGGAATGTTGAATTATCAAATCCTAAAAGCACAGAAGGTCATATCAAATCTATTATTAATAATCAAAACTTCAACCATTCTTTTATTAGTTTGCTCGATGAAGACGCTAAAACTAAACTAAATTCAATTGAGGCATATGATTTATCTATTCTTGGTGTAGGAGAAGATGGTCACTTTGCTTCAATATTTCCTAAGATGTCTAATCTTTTCTCAGCACTTAACGATAATACTGAATTACTTAATGTAAACGATGGATTTCCAGATGTCCCAAGGATAACCATGAGCTTAAACGAAATAAATAAATCTCAACAAATTATTCTGTTAGTAAAAGGTGAAAATAAATTTAATCTTTTAATTAAAGATAGATCAGAAGAAGACCTCCTTCCTATAGATTATCTATTTTTAAAAATGACTGAAAAGATTAAAGTCTTTTATCTTTAATATTTTTTTTATATTTGTCATATAATGCATATCTTTAAATGGAGAGGTGTCTGAGTGGTTTAAGGTGCTTCCTTGGAAAGGAAGTGTAGGGCAACCTACCGTAGGTTCGAATCCTATCCTCTCCGCCATTAATTATGTATGTTTTCTTGGAAAAGAGACTATACTTTATTACATCTATATATTAGTTATATTTATTGGCATCAATATTGCTTTATAGGATATAAACTTTAAACGGAAAAACTATGTCACTATTTAGAAAACAACTCTCAGAAGCAATCTCACTTGTTTCAAACTTAGAGCAGGATATCAGGATTGCTTCTCTGACGAGTAGTCAAAAGAAGATTCTTTATTCTGTTCTTCTGAAAAAAAATGATTCTAAAGATTGTAATATTTCTAATGTTATCGAGTACTCAAATCTTTCCAGATCAACAGTATTTAAATCTCTTAAGCTTCTTGAAGCTTTGAAGCTTATTGTTCTTCAGCAATCAGAAAATGATAAAAGAGAATTTAACATTGATGTTATTTTATAAAACTATCGAAGTTATTCTATAATTAAATACTCTATGAAGTATTTCTTACAAACCTTCTCATTCACTTTTCTTGCTTATATGACTCTTTGGTTTGTCTGGGCTAGCTCAATAGGTTTACCTGGAAGTCAATATGATGGCAGCTTAGTTTTTTTACCCCATGCTGCAAGGGTTATATGTACATGTATTTTTGGCCTTTATGCCATTCCTGCAATTATTCTTGCTGACTTTATTGGATTAGAGTTTTTTACATCAATACCTGATGTTTCGTCATTACCCAGTCTGGGCTTAATAGTATTTAAAGCTTTCACAGTTTATTTATCGCTACTAGTTCTTAAGTTATTCGGCTTCTCTTTTAATTATGCAAAAGGCCAAGTATTACTTAATAGAACTAATTACAGGCATATTGGTTTAATTACTATTTTTTCTGCATTTATTAATGGTGTTTTTGGTAATGCTCTTAAGCAAATCTTCCTCATGGTTGATATACCTTTATGGACTATTTTTAGATACATAGTAGGAGATGTATTGGGTACGCTAGTAGTTTTCGCTGTATCTGTTTTAGTAATGACAACTTATAAAGATGTTGTTAATAGATTATAAAAATCTAAGTTAATAATTGCATGAATCCATTTCATTTAGCGATCCCAGTTTCCGACTTATCTAAAGCAATTTATTTTTATGAAAATACATTGGGCTGCTCGAAAGGTCGCTCCGATGAGCTCTGGTGTGATTTTGATTTTTATGGACATCAACTGGTGTGTCATCAAGTTCAGCAAACTCAAAGCATAAATACTAATTATGTAGATGGAGAAGATGTTCCTGTCCCGCACTTTGGAGTAATTCTTAAGTGGCATGAATTTCAAGAATTAAGTAATTCATTGATAAATAAAAATATAGACTTCATCATAGAACCCTCTGTAAGGTTTAAAGGTAAACCGGGTGAACAGGCAATAATGTTTTTCAAAGATCCTAGTGGAAATGCTATTGAGTTTAAGTCATTTAAAGATAACAAAGAGATATTTAAAATTTAGGAGAAATGAATATGATCAAACCAAGAAGAATTGTTACAGGTATTGATAATAATGGGGAGTCTGAAATTAAGATTAATTCCATAATTGAGCCCGATATTATTAATGGAGATAATATCTTTCTTGAGCTATGGAATACAGATGGATTAAGTATAGATAATAAAGATTCCACAGACAGATCCTTAGGGCCAGTAATTTTATCTCCACCTAATAAGGGCACTAAAATACGCTATTTCAGTATTGCACCTCAAGATCCTTCGATATCTGCTGAAGATCTTGAATTAATGTTTGCAGCTGGCTTTAAAGCTATTGGTGCAGAGCACGAAAGGGTAAATACCATTAAACATCCTGGAATGCATATAACTCAAACAATTGATTATATTATTCTTATTAAAGGTAGTGCTACTCTGATTTTAGACAAAGAAGAGGTTGATTTAGTTGCCGGTGATATTGTAGTTCAAAGAGGTACAAACCACGCCTGGTCTGCATCTGGGGATGAACCAGCTCTTTTTATAGCAGTCCTTATTGACGCAAACTTTGATTAATAATTGACTACTGTATATTTATACAGTATATTGTGTTTTATGAATAACGTAATACACATAAATAAAGCTGATCCGATAATAGAACAATGGAATGGAGCGCTGGATAAAGATGCTGCCTTTAAAACAATAGCATTTAAATTCTTTGGCGGAGATTGCAATAAATTAGATTCTTATCTACAAACTTTCGGACAGATAGTTGAAACAATCAAAACTGATATTGATAATACTGAGCCCAAAGAAACTCATGAGTATCGTCAGTTAGCAATGTTTTAGATTATTGCTTTTACTTCAAGATATTCCTCTAATCCGAATAGGCCATGCTCTCGGCCATTTCCAGATTTTTTAAATCCACCAAATGGTGCAGGTGCAGAACCCCTACCTTTTTTATTTACTATAGTTTGACCAGCTTTAAGTTTTTTGGCTATCAGTTTTCCTTCACTATCATTTAAGCAGGTTATATAGCTTGATAATCCATAGATTGAATCATTTGCTATGTTAATAGCATCATCTATATCTATATAACTAATTATAGAAAGCACAGGGCCAAATATTTCTTCTTGGGCTATAAGAGAACTGTTTTCTACATTTAAAAATATTGTGGGTTTAATAAAATACCCATTTATACAATCATTAGGCTTGCCGAGACCACCAGTAATAATTTCATAACCATCATCAATACCAGATTCAATGTATTTTTGAATAGATTCGTATTGTTTTAAGTTTATAACAGGGCCTAGATTCGTAGACTCATTGTCGGGATTGCCTGTAACAATTGAGTCAGCATATTCCATCGATATCCTTTTTACTTCACTTACGTCTTCCTCTGGAATTAATAATCTTGTCGGTGCTGAACACGATTGCCCAGAATTAATAAAGCATTGATCTATAGCATTAGGAATAGCTATTTCAAGATCAACTCCAGGGCAGATAATATGTGCTGACTTACCACCAAGTTCAAGAGAGACCCTTTTAACAGAAGTTGCAGCTAACTCTTGTATATTTACTCCTGCAAGAGTTGATCCTGTAAATGAAATCATTTTTATATCGGCATGAGATGATATCAATGGACCAATTTGAGATCCAATGCCGTTTACACAGTTAAAGCACCCCTTAGGCAAAGAAGTCTTATCGATTATTTCAATAAGGATTCTGCTGCTAAGACCAGAATACTCACTGGGTTTCATGATAATTGGACAACCAGCAGCAATTGCTGAGGATATCTTTGTTAAGGTTTGGTTTAATGGCCAATTCCATGGAGTTATTAGGGCAACTAGGCCAATTGGCACTTTGACGAGTTGATATTCATCAAAATCTTCTTCGAAAGAATAATCCTTTAGAGTCTTTATGGTATTTTGTAGGTGATCTACTCCCATCTGAATATGCGCACTACTTGTTAACTTGATAGGAGCTCCCATCTCTAATGTTATTGCATTAGATAACTCTGAACTTCTATCATTAAGACCATTTAATATTTGATGTAATATCTCTATTCTTTGAGATATCTTTAGATTTGCAGCTGTATCTTCATTACTAAGCGCTATATCGATAGCATTATTAACCTGCTCTTCATTTGAACAAATTAAAGAACCATAACTGGATTCAGTTGATGGGTTTATAAGTTCAAAATTTTTACCCGTTTCGTCATTGCAAAAGAAGCCATTGATGTAAGTGTTAGATATTTTCATACTTACTATTATTAATCAGACTCAAGTCCAAAGTATAGTTTTAATTTATGTTTATCCTTATAAACATAACTTATTGTTATAATATGATAGATAAAATTCAATTTATATTATTATAGTATTAAGGTATTTTTATAATAATAAAATGCAAACAAACGGGGAGGTTTTATGCATATTTCATCTAGATTTTCATTATTAACAATTTTTACTTTTCTGCCATTAATAATCTTGGCTCAAGAGGATACACAAACCATTAATAATGGTGTGACAGACGTAGAAGAAATTGTTGTTACAGCTACATCTCGAGAATCATCGTTACTGGATGTTCCTTACAATATATCAACAATATCGGGTTCTGACTTAGAAGAAAGAGGAATCCAGGATGCCACTGAACTCTTAAGAAATTTTGCAGGGATCAGTACAATTGATAGAGGTTATAGAAATGCTGGAACAACGAATAGCGCAAGAATAAGAGGTTTAAATGTAGATTCATCAGCGCTTCAGGATTATCCAGTTAGCTCAGTTGCTTCAGTTTCTACCTATGTTGATAAAACTCCTGTTTTTGCAAATTTTCTCTTAAAAGATTTAAAGAGAGTAGAGGTTTTAAGAGGTCCTCAAGGGACTTTATATGGCTCAGGAGCATTAGGTGGAACCATTAGATATATAACCAATGATCCTATTATTGGTGAAATGGCTGGAAGTGTTAACGTAACTACTTCTGATGTAACAGGTTCAAACTCATTAGGAACTGCTATTGATCTAGTTTTAAATGTTCCTATAGCTGAATTAAATTTTACAAATTTCTCATTAAATATGGCTTATAGAGTTGCATATTCATATGCTGATTACCCAGGAATAACCGATTACGTTAATGTCTTTAGGGTATCAGATATTCCAGGTTTTGATTCTTGGTTCGGACCAGTTGATCCTTCTTATGGAGTTCCAACTCCCAAAGAAGGTACAGGTTTCCCAGATTTTATAACTTCACCTCCTTCTATAAAAACAGTTCAAGATGCAGATACTGTAGGTATTAATTTTTTAAGACATAAATTCTTATTTGATATTAATGAGAATATTGAGCTAATGGTTACAGCCACTACTCAGGAAGATGAAGTAGGTGGAAGAAGACAATCTTCTACCGGAACTAAATATATTTTAAATGAGAACTGTACAACTTTGCTGGATCCAAATTGCTATTCAACTGGTAAATATGGCAAATTTGAAAATGGTGCACTTATGCTAGAACCCTCTGAAAGAGAGGTAGAGGTCTACGCATCTGAATTAACTTATGATGCTAGTAATTATGACTTAATAGTTTCATATTCAACCTATGAAAAATCAGGTTCAAGCATTACAGATAATACTGGTTACTTTGCTGGTGCAGGAGTTTTCACATCTGCTTTAGCTGGTTACTACAATCAAACAGCAGGCGGTATTTGGTCAACTCCAGCAAGACCATACTCACCAGCTCATAGGCAATATACGGATACAGCAGATACCCTTGAGATTAAATTAGTTTCAGAAGCATCTGATACATTTGATTATATTCTTGGTTATTTCAATCAAACTGAAGAAATGTCTAGATCACAACAAACCTATATAAAGGGTGTAAATGCATGGAAGGGCTATTACTGGGGTGTTGATTACGTTATAGATCCAAATGAACAAGATTTTGACTATAACGTTTCTGAGTCAATAGACCACGAGGCATTTTATGGTGAATTTACATTTCATCTAGCTGATGAATATGACTTAACCTTAGGTTTCAGAGATTTTACTTCTAATGCTGATGCTAATATGAATATGGCTTTCAAGCTATACAATATAGGACCTGCTATAGACTCATCATCGAACAGTGACTCAGACACATTGCTAAAGGCCAATCTGTCTTATAAGCCTGCTGATAATGTAACTTATTTTGCAACTATGTCTGAAGGCTTTAGAAGAGGTGGAGTTAATGCAGTCCCAACAGAGGGTACATTTGTTGAAGAAGCAGGATGGGTACCGTTTCAATCAGATACTGTAACTAACCTTGAAATAGGTGTTAAAGGTTTTGTTGGAGACACTTACTACAATATGAGTCTTTATAATATTACCTGGGATAATCCTCAATTAAATACATCCACACCAATTTATGGATACTATGCAGTAATCAATGGGCAAGAAGCAGAAACTAAAGGTATGGATATTGAAGTACAAGGTAAAGTTGGCTCTTTAGATTGGAATATTGGCTATGCTTATAATGATACAAATCTAACCGAAGATTTATACACGCCAGCTTCAACACCAGTTTTATATGCCAGCAAGGGAGCTAAATTACCTGGAAGTCCTGAGCATATGATTAACATAGGTTTAGCTTATACACATTACTTTAAATCAGGCATAGGTGTAGCTCAGCGCATGGATTATTATTCACAATCTGATACTAGGAATTATATTGGAGATAATTCACAGTATGATGCCAAATTTGATGGCTTTAGAATCATCAATATGTCATCTACCTTTTTTCAAGATAATACTTATTTATCTATCTTCGTAAAAAATATTGGTAATGTGAGAGGTGTTACAGGAGCATTCTTAAACCCTGCGTTCGGACCATCTCCATCTCAAGGATTCTACGGAAGCAATAATAGAGAATTTTTTGCTTTACCTAGAACTGTTGGAATTTCTCTAAATAGAACTTTCTAAATAAAAGCTTTTGAAAAAGCTTTTATTAATCTTTATATGTCTTCCGCTAGCTTCACAAGAGCTAGCTGAAGTACTCTGGGGCAATGAAAAGCTTTCAAATGCATTTAATTATAAGCAAATAAACCAATCAGCTATTGATGGTTTGGATAACGGTAGACCAATTGCGGGGACATTAAGTATAAAAAATAACGCAATTGGTAAAGGTTACAAAGTCTTAGTTGATGACAAAAAGCTCTTTAACAAAAGTCATGAAGATTTTCCTAAATTTTCAATTGAATTTTCATCATATGAAGGAAGAGTTTATCCACTTAATTCAAGAATTCTAGAAACAGATCATCCTTTTTGGAATATCCAGTTTGGAATTGGCTCAAGCAGAGCAGACAACACAAGTTCAGATACCTTACTAGTTATACCTTTTAATCTTGTGCATAAGACAGCTAATTGCACACATTCTGGTATAGGGGTTTTTTCTATATCGAATCTTAATAAGATTTCTAATATTCTATTTGAGTTAGCTAGCGAGACATGTGCTTATTATAAATTTGATTATGTCGGTCTTTTGCCAGCACAATTTATTACATCTGATACTAAAAATAATAAAAACCTTATTTATTCTGACGTTAATGAGACTCTCTTTAACATTAAACCTATAGAGCACTTGTATTCAGAATTTGAGTTAAATGGAAACTCTTTTTTAAACACGAATTATGTAGATACTTCAAATGTTTCTATGTTTGGAGTGATTGATGGAGATGATCATTATGTTAGTAACTGTAATACCAGATTAGGTGAATTTCCTTTTTGTGATCAAATATTGTTACCGTCTTATTCTCTAGCTAAATCTATAGCAGGATCTTTATCTATGTCCCTTATAGAGAGTCAATTTGGTGCTATTAATAATTTATTTATTAATGATCTAATCTCAGAATGTAATCAAAGAAAGTGGAAAGGGGTTTCATTAAATAATGTTTCTGATATGGCAACTGGTCAATATATAAATGCTGTTCATGACAGGGATGAAAGTGGAGTAGCATCAGTTCAATTTATTTTTAAATTACAAACTCATAAAGATAAATTGAATAAAGCATGCAGAGCCTTTCCTAGAAAAACTAAACCTGGAAGAAAATTTGTTTACCATACAACAGATACTTATATTTTAGGTACAGCCATGAATAGCTTTTTACAATCTAATACGATCTATGAAGATTATTTTGAAGACATATTGATACCATTTTTAATACAAAATAATTTTAGCCAGGTCTCTCAATCAACCTTACAAACAAATGATAATAACAAGCAACCTTATACAGGCTGGGGAATGTTTTTTATCAGAGAAGATCTTCAACAAATTTCAAATATTATGCACAAAGTTATGAAAGATACATCTTCTAATTTATCTTTTCTACATGAAGCTTTAAATCCAAATGACAAGAATTCCTTACTAGCTATTCCTGAAGCCAATATTTATTACAATAATGGTTTTTGGTCTAGAAAATTTGATAAATCACTTTTTAATTGTAAAGAAGATATATGGATACCATTTATGTCAGGCTTTGGAGGAATAACTTTTGCTTTTTTTCCCAATGGAATGACTTATTATTATTTCAGTGATGGATATGCATATGCTTGGGAGTCTGCAGTATTTTCATCTAATTCTATTAAACCTTTTTGCTAACATAACTTATGACTACATCAAACTTATCATCAACCTTTAATCAATCAAGTGCTATAGCAGCTATTCTTTATAGTATTGTCGCCACAGCTGGCTTATTTTATGTAAATCTTGGAGGTGCATTTTTATCAGCCTTTGTAGATGGTTTAGGGGTAGAAAGGGATGTTGCTGGTTATATAGTAAGTGCTAATAAATATGGGGCTGCATTTGGAGCTCTTATTGCAACTTTTATTGTTAAAAAAATTGAATGGCGAAAAGTAGTGCGAATTTTATTTATTGGTTTAATAGCCTTTGACGCCATATCTACGCAATTTACAAATCCTCAAACTTTAATTATTCTTAGATTTATTCATGGAACTATTGGTGGTCTTTCTGTTGGTATAGGCCTTTCAATAATCGCAAGAACATATAACCCAGACAAAATTTTTGGAATGCTTTTAGTGGTTCAGTATAGCTTTGGTAGTTTGGGTATATGGGTAGTACCAAGGCTTGTCGAAGCCTTTGGTTATGGAGCTGCTTTTGGTGCCCTAATTAGTTTTACACTAATGACTCTTTTAATTCTGCCACTTGTGCCAAATGTAGAATCACCTTCTCAGGATAGTAATAGTCCTTCAAGCTTCTTTAAGATTCCAATGAGCATGATGTTATTCCTTGTTCTTTGTGGGTTATTTTTATTTCAGGCTGCAAATATGGGAGTAGCAGATTATGCATTTGAGCTTGGTAAGGATATCGGTTTAGCGAATAATGAAATAAGTAATATTCTGACAGTCGCAAATATTATTTCAATTTTTGGTGGTGTCCTTGTTTATATTATAGGGACAAAGTTTGGCAGAACAATACCACTTTTAATTGGTATATCTATTGCTTCAATTTTTACTTATTTACTGCATTATTCAGATAATATATCGATCTATTTCATTGCGAACACTTTAACTGGTATAGCTTGGGCTTTCACAATCCCCTATTTACTAGGCTTATGTGCAACCTTTGATATTCATGGACAAATGGCTGCTTTAGCTGGTTTTGTATCTAAAATGGGTTTAGCCTCAGGGCCTCTAGTTGGATCTCTCTTTATTATGACTAATGGTTTTGATTTTATTATTAATTTAGCAACCATAGCTCTTCTTGCCGCCCTAGTTTTCTCTGTTTATGTTAGTAATAAAAAAGAGAAAGGCTAAATGAGTATTTTAAAAGTTGGAGCTATGCAACTAAAGTTAAATAAGACTAATA
>CAYFJC010000005.1:0-39727 GCA_964343355.1 uncultured Gammaproteobacteria bacterium
TTAATTTTTTTTCTGAGCATCTTATTCCTAAAAATTTTCGCTATGTTCATCTTGGGATCCCATCAAAATGGGAGTCATCGCATTGGTTTCAAAGGTGGCAAAAGGTATTGCCAAAAAGTGGGGAGATAGCCTTTTTAGATAGGTCCTGGTATACAAGAGCCATTACTGAACCTGTTATGAATTATTGTAATGAAAAGCAGTATAGATCTTTCATGAACAGGGTTAATAAATGGGAAGATGATCTTGCAGAATCTGGAACAGAGATTACTAAATTTTATTTTTCATTATCGCAAGATCAACAAAAGAAGAGAATAAATGCAAGGAGAAATTCTCAGTTAAAGTATTGGAAATTATCAGAAAATGATGAACGCATTGTTACAAAATGGGATGCCTTTACTTTATATAAGGAGCAAATGTTTAATAAAACATCCACAGATACTTCGCCATGGATAGTAATTAATTCAAACAATAAAATGATTGCGAGGCTTACAGCATTAAGATTTTTACTTAATAAAACTGATTATGAAAAAAAGAAACTTTTAAAACCAGTCTCTTGGTCAAAAGATATAGCCAACTATTCAGCTAGTCTTGATGGTGTAATATTTAATAATTTAAATTATCAGCAATACATGTCGATAACTAAATATTCTGATGATACTTAATTAATATGAAAATTGCTGCGATTGATATAGGCACAAATGCTATTAAATCTAAAATATTTACAACCACCCCAACCTCTATAGAGTTTATTGAGAGTAAACGAACTCCAATGAGGCTTGGAACCGATGTATTTAAAGAAGGCTGCCTATCAGATAATAAATTAAGTGCTCTTACTGATGTATTAGAAAAGTATAAAAAATATTTTGAAGATAACAAGATAGAGATGTATGAGATCGTAGCAACTTCAGCATTCAGAGACACCTCTAACTCTGAGGATGCAAGGCGAATAGTTGAAAATAGTATTGAGCATCCAATAAGAATAATTTCTGGATTAGAGGAAGCAAAATTAATTAGATTTCACCCAAAAGCTCAATCTTCATCAAATAAGATATATGTGGATATTGGAGGTGGTTCAACAGAATTTTATATTCACACCAAAGACAAGGACTATATTCAATCTTTTCAACTTGGTGCTGTAAGAAATTATTTAGGTATGGAAAATAAAGATGAGTGGCAGAGAATGTTTGATTGGTTAGCTCAACATGAAAACAGTATGAAGCTTGTTGGAATTGGAGGAAATATTAGATCTTTTTTTAATATTTATAAAATGCAATCTATGACTGTTGAAGATTTTAATATAAAAGCAAGTGAACTATCTCAGCTTGATAAGTTTGAAAAAAAATTTAAATACAACCTAAATGAAGACAGGGTTGACGTTATCGATTCAGCTATTGATATATATTCTCAGATAATTAGCAGACTTTCTATATCTAAAATTAAATCGACTCGATGGGGAGTTTCTGATTCAGCGGCAGTCAAGCTCTTTCACGAGCTTTATTCTGAGAAAATTCAAATTAAAAATAACTAATTAAATCAATCAGTATTAAAAATGACTGTAAATCGCTTTATTTCATTGAGTCTTGATACTTCTATAGAGGCTGGCGTGATGCCAATAATCTTGACTGAATCTTCAATAAATAAGAGAGAGCTTTCAAGATCATTTAAAATATAAACCATCTTAACCTCTGACTCATTCTTGGTAAGAACATAATTGATTAGCTCGTAATCTTTAGCCATTATGTCTAGGGTCGCATAAGCAGTTTCCTTGTTTAGCAAAAAGCTTTTTTGTGCAAGATTAAATGATAAGACTTCAGCCTGACTATAAACATAATCATAATCTGACTTTGCAGAGCTTAGTCTTTGAGATGAACCCTGAAGATTACTATAAAGATTAGTTCCAGAAGATAAAATAATTCCTAAAATAATAATAGATGCCAAAATAACTAATAAGCTCTTTTCTCTACTTTGAAGATTATTAAATAGTTCTTTCATTATTATTTTGTAAATCCTACAAGGATGATGCCAGAGACTTCTCCGTCATTAGTCTCTATATCTTCTTTTATTAAAATAAGATTTGCTTGAGGCATAAGATTAGTTAAAAACTTGTACTGATTACTTCCCAAGCCTGAAAGGGTTATTTGAGCCTCAGATCTATTAATGTCCATATAAAGCTTAGTAATCTCAGGTATATCAAGTCTTTTAATGCTTTCTAAACCAGAAATACTCAAATTTGAAGCCTGCTCTAGATCATATGAATTTAAGATTTCATCTATTTGCCTTCGAGGATTAACAACTCTCTTAATGTTGGGGTTAATCTTCTTAAAGAGGCTTACAGTTTCAGTCTTATACTCTTCAGCATAAGAATTATTTAAAAATGTACTAGAAATTGGATAAATAACAAGGAGGCTGATAGCCGCAATTGCAAGAGCAAGATCTAGTTTGTTTATCTGATATCTTTTTATCCAATAATCTAAGTGAAAACCACCAAGATAAAGATTGGGTAGAAGTGAATGCTGATTTATAAGATTAAGATGAAGAGATTCAATGCTTACATTCTCTATCTCGCTATCTTTAAAATTGTTAGTAAGAATCTTATTATCTACAAATATTTTAGGTAAAAAATCTTCTCTTTCCTTATTCACTAAGTTCAAATAATCCTCTAAATGCGTCGCATCTTGAGAAAAGCCCTCTCCAGAAGGAAATGAAAAAATAAATCTATCTGCAATTTGAAAAATTGAAGATTCATTTTTTAAAAATGACAGCATATGTTCAGGGTAGATATGGATTTTTGAACCTGTGGCTCTTAATTTTTTAGTTATAGATTCCAAGTAACTCTTATCAATCAATATAGCTAAGTTAAGTTTGGAATTTCTGTGAATAAATATCTCGTTTTCAGATATATCACTAACTATGAAATCATCCATTTCAGACAGGAGTTTGGCTCGTGTAGCCTCATCATTATCTTTTTGAGATGCATCCAGCGCAACTGACGCTATTTTTGAAGAAGGTATAAAGTAAAAAGTTTCAGAGTCTGCGCTAATATGATCAGAAATATCATCTATATTAAGTTGTTTTTTTGATTGAAAGATATTATCAACATAATGAAAGAGCTCAATTTCAGCATGACTATTGGTTAAATTATGTAATAAATATCTATTCATATCTTTTGGCTAAAGCCCATTGTATGTTCTAGAAACAATATATCCATTTCTATTATTTTCTAAATATAAAATACTTTCTGAGCTGATCTTCATATCATCACTTATTATCTCAGATTTAATGGAAAATAGATTTGATGTGAAGAAAATAGTAGCATCACTATTAGTAAAATCAACTCCTGGAAATTCAAGCATAAGCTGAGATATATCAACAAAACCTTCTTGCGGAATGCTAGCAATAATTGCCTCAGCATCTTTAACCGTTACATTTGGTAACAAAGAGGATAAAAGCTCAGAGTCCTCCATGTTTAGAGTATTTATATTCACTTTAGAATTTCCCGATAAAGGAATTGAGCATAAATAATTACTAACATTATCCCAATTAAACTTTCTAAAAGCAGGCAGGTTTTTCAGTTCAGATAAATCATAGAAAAGTCTTTTGCTAGTGTATTGTTGAGGGTTGTGAAGCGGACCCGTGTAAAAATAATCCTCTAAACCGCCTTGCCTAGGCTGGTTATCAATATCAATCCAATCAATCATCTGATCTATCAATGAGTCTATATCTCTTTCATCGAACTCTTTGTACATTAAATATTTTTTAAGAGCAGCCATTCCTTTTGGATTTTGAACATAATTCTTATTAGATAGGGAAACAACTGAGTTTATATTCAAACAATTTGAAGCATCTGATATTTGAGCATATAGTTGACCATTAGGTAATTCAAAATAAAAGGTATCTTTAAATAAAGGATCGTCTTTAGTTAAAGCCTGAGATCCAAATCTATTTTTTTCTTCAATTCTTTTTAAAGAAATAGATTCAATATTCTTAAATAGTTCGAAACTATTTGATTGAAGATCTTGATATATCGATCTTTTAAAAGCTAAAAGAAAATTATTGCCAATTGACATAGCTATTGCAGATAGCACGAGAACTATTAGCAGAACAGAGATAAGGATAACGCCTCTTTCTTTATTTTTTATATACATAATCTATATTAGGATTAATAAACCAGTCATATTGCAAATTATTTTTAATAAAAGTTATCTTTACTAATTGTGGTATTTTTCTTTTAGTAATAATGTCGATTGGCCATAACGCGTACCACTTTGAATTAATCATATAGCTAAACTCAATATTCGTAACTTCATCTATTAGAGTTGTCTCAAAATATTCTTCATATGAATATGGATTATCTGCAAAATACTGTCTTCTTATAAATGCATTATCTTGATATAGATATTCAACCCTTCTGACTCTTGATGTTGAAAAGGATGAATTCACTAAAGTTGTAAATACAATGGAATTTGAAGAGGCATCAGCAATAAAATTGCCCTTTAAATTATTACCAAAATAATCTCTTATGGGAACATTTAAGATTTGGCGCATATCTCTCCTTACAATACTTGAAGCTATATTAAGTTCTTTAATATTTTGTAATTTACTCGCTCCTTGCTCTCTAGCTTGAAGTGATGACTGTAAAAAATTTGTTGAAACAATAGCTATGATGCTAAGTATTACTATTGATACAAGTACCTCAATAAGGGTAAAGCCCTTTCTGTTATTTTTTAACAAGATAGCCTCTGGCTTCGTAGATATAATTTGAAGATGCTGATTTTTTGATTAGTATTGAATACTCGTAAACATTTATTGCTGGGCCTTTTGAAATTTCTTCCCTCCATTCCCATTCAAACCCAGCCATATCAACACTCCCCTCTCTTGTTCCAGTGCCTTGAGGTATATCAATGGTATTTATTAAAGCGACTCGATTATTTCCAATCTCTCTTGCAATATGTCTATCCTCTAATTCAAATGTAGAAATCGTTGAGGTGGATATTACTTGATAGATAGCAATCACAGATGTGCTCAAAATCAATAGCGCAATTGCAACCTCTAAAAGGCTAAAGCCTTTATTTAAGTTTTGTTTCATTATTGATCTTGCCATTTTGGGAAATAGTAATTTTTTGAACATATTCATCTCTATAAATAGATAGCTCAGCACCTGAATTTTCACCTGATGGATAAAAAATAATAACTGGATAATCTGTTATATCTGAGTCCAATTCAATCTTCTCACCATCGCTACCTTTTATAATTTTTTGATATTCAGAGATGCTATTCCAATAAGAGTCTAATGATTCTGAATTAAATTCAGAATTTTTATTACCAGATGAATCTAATGTAAATATTTTTTGAGAGGATTTTCCAGGAAACCATCCTAAGATTTTGCTAGAAAGAATGCTCTCCTCTGAGATTAGTTGAAAATTTTTTTCAACTGACATGCCGCCTTTTATAATTCTATCTATGGATGATGTATTTATAAGGATAGCTGATGATGCAATACCAATTATTAAAAGTACTACGAGTAATTCTAATAAGGTAAAGCCTTTGTTATTTTTATTGTAGCCAGTTGCCAATATCTGAGTTTTCACCAGTTCCGCCTTCGATACCATCAGCACCAAGAGTATAGAGGTCATAGTCTTTAGATTTCTGAGGTGGATTTTCATATATATACTCTCTTCCCCATGGATCTGTAGGTATGGAATTTATGTAGCCATCTTCAGGGTACATAAATGGTCTTTTTAGCTCTGAATGTGGCATAACTAGTGCATCTAACCCTTGGGATGTACTTGGGTATGACATCTCATTGAACTTGTATAACTCTAAAGCTTTACCTGTTTGAGCAACATCTGCTCTAATCTTCTCTAAATTTGCTCTTTGTAGGAACGGCGACACATTCACAGCAACAATTGTTGTAAGCATTCCCAGTATGACTAGAACTACCATTAGCTCTATTAAAGTAAAACCTTTTTGTTTATTTTTCATAACTATCATCCAAGAGTAAGAGTGTTCATTTGCATTATTGGTATTAGTATAGCGAGAACTATCAATAGAATAAATCCACCCATAAAAATTGTTATTACCGGTTCAAGAAGAGATAGTAAAACTGACCTTTTAGATTCTATTTCAGATTTCATGAAATCTGAAACTTTTTTAAACATTTTAACTAAATTACCAGATCTGTAGCCACTTGATATGAGTTGAATAAAAATATCGGGGAAGATTTTAGTTTTACTTAATGCCTGAACAAAGTCTTTACCTTCAACAACCTGTTTTCTAGCTTGATCGATAGAGCTTTTAAGAAATTTATTATTAAAAACTTTTGCTGACTCTTCCATTGCTAAATCTAGATTCATACCCGATTGAGTAAGCAGATACATAGTGCTTGAAAATCTTTCAATTTCACTATGTAAAATAAATTTACCTACCAATGGAAAAGATAATAACTTTCTATGAGCTTTAATATGATTATCAGAATTTGAGATATAGCTCCTATAAAGAAAAGTTAATCCTGTAACAATTAAAAATAATCCAATTAAGATAAAAACAATATTATTTGAAAGTGATAAGAGTATCGATGTAAGCAAAGGTAGTTCAGCTCCAGCTTTTATAAACTGCCCTACTACCTGAGGCATAACAAAGGCCAGTAATGCGATAATAACTAAGACACAAAAGCAAACCAAGATAACTGGATAAGCTAAAGCGGAAAATATCTTTTGTTTGATTAAAGCACTTTCTTCTAAATAGTCTGCAAGGTTATCAAAAATAATATCTAGATTTCCAGAACTATCTCCAGCAGTAACCAAAGAGATATAGGTATTCGAGAATACATGAGGATATTTTTTCATTGCTTGGCCAAGCCGTTTACCTTGAATTATTTCATCCCTAAGAGAGTAAAGAATATCTACTATTACTTCATCATTATATTGATCTGCGGTAATTTTTAAAGCTTCATCTAGAGCTGAGTCAGCGTCTAGTAAAGTTGCAATTTGTCTGGTAATTAACACTAAGTCTTTATTCTTAATTTTAATTTTACTTGTTAAGTTTTTACTTGATTCTATGACTTCTAGAGGTGTTAAATTTAGTTCTTTTATGGCCCTTCTTGCATCTCTTTCAGAAGAAGCAGTTAAGAATCCTTTCTCCTTCTTACCAGAATTATTGAAAGCTATATAACTATAAGCTGGCATCTTCTTTAAGATTGTTGAGTCTCATTATCTCTTCACAAGATGTAACGCCTTCAATAATAAGCTCCCTGCTAGCATCATCTATTGAGGGGTGATCTTTAAAAACATGTTCAATAATTTTGCTCTCAGATGCTTTTTGATGAATGAGGTCTCTTGTTGTCTGATCAACCTGAATACACTCTGCAATAGCAATCCTTCCTTGAAAACCTGAGTGTGAACATTCATCACAACCATTGGCTGAAAATACTTTTGATCCATCAGTTAAATCAAATAAATTGATAGCCTCATCAGAAGCATGGGTTTCCTCTTTACATGAATTGCACAATCTTCTTACCAATCTTTGAGAAATGATAGATCTTAAACTAGAGGAAAGTAAAAATGATTCAATTCCCATGTCTCTAAGCCTAGTGATAGCTCCTACTGCACTATTTGTATGGACTGTTGAAAGGACTAAATGACCAGTTAAGCTTGATTGAATAGCAATCTGGGCAGTTTCGATATCTCTAATCTCCCCAACCATCATTACATCAGGATCTTGTCTTAACATTGCCCTTAAGCCTTTAGCAAAGGTGTAGCCTGTCTTAGTATTTACCTGAGTTTGACCTATGCCTTTTAAAGTATATTCAATAGGATCTTCAACTGTAAGAATATTCTGAGATGAGTCACTTAGATCTCTAAGGCCAGCATATAAGGTTGTTGTTTTACCTGACCCAGTTGGTCCGGTAAACAGAATAATACCTTCAGAGCTCTTTAGAGACTTTTTATAATTATGAAGTATTTGTTTTGGAAGTCCTAAGTCATCTATATTAATCTGTGCTGATTGTTTATCGAGTAAACGTAAAACAATTCTTTCTCCATATGAAGATGGCAATGTAGATACTCTGACATCAACACTTTTATCTCCAAGTGATAAAGAAACCCTTCCATCCTGGGGTAATCTTCTCTCAGATATATCTAGTCTTGAGATAATCTTTATTCTGGCAATAACCAGAGATGCTATTCTGCTGTCTTGAGATAAAACTTCTTTTAGAATTCCATCTACTCTGAATCTAATGATTAGCTGATCTTCATATGGCTCAAAGTGAATATCAGAAGCTCTTTGTTTTATTGCTTGGCTAATAATTCCATTAATTAATTTAATAATTGGTGCATCATTATTTCCATTTAATAAATCTTCAGTTGGTGCAATATTTCCTGCAAAGGACTCAAGATCAAAATCATCAGATAGCTCTTCAGAGAGCGAATCAGATGAGTCTTTAGAACCAAAAGATTTAGTGAGCATTTCATTAAATTCTTCTGCAGAGCACTTATTGACGACAAAAGGTTTGTTTAAGAATCTTGATAATTCTTGATATGACTTGATATTTACAGTATTTGGAGAATAAACATTGCATTCATTATCTGAGTCAAGAGCGATAATCATTCTATCTCGAACATAATCATAAGGAAGAATATTAGTGATAGTATCTATATCTTTTACAACTAAATCTTCCATATCTTCTTATTTGGATTCAGTTAAATCAATTAGATTAATGGAAGAGTCTCTTGCTAATTGTTCTGCTTTAATAAAATTATATTTCTCAGCAGAAAGTTCGTTTATAGAATCTGAATCAATAAGGATTGTGGGCCTTATAAAGACAAATAATTTTTTCTTAATAACCTGACTTGAAGAGGATTGAAATAATTTTCCAATCAATGGGATTGATCCAAGAATTGGTACTTTAGATATATTTTCTTGGATATCCTCATCAATGAGACCACCTAAGACTATAATTTGACCATTATCAGCCAAAACTGTTGTTTCGATAGTTCTATTATTAGTTATTAAATCTACTCCACTTGCATAAGTTCCTGCAACACTTGAAACCTCTTGTTTAATAGTAAGAATTACCGAGCTACCTTCATTGATTTGAGGGGTTACTTCTAATTTAATACCAACTTCTTCTCTTGAGGTTGTCCTGAATGCATTTACATTACTTGAGCCTAAGCTTTCACCAGTAGTAATAGGAATTTCTTGACCAACTAAAAGTTTAGATAATGTGTTATCCATTGCTATAACTGAAGGGGTTGAAAGAATATTAGAATTTTGATCATTAGCAACAGCGCTCAAGATGCCTGCAAAGTTTCCAGCACCAGTAAAATCCCCAAAACCTGCAACCAAACCCTGCGAAGCCAATAAAGATGATGTAGCAAGCTGACCCAAGGTTGCATCAGCACCATCTGAAGCTGCCGATCCTGCAATTGCAAGCAAGTTAGGTCCAGATCCAACTTCATATGAAGTTACTCCAATTGGAACATCACCATCGCCTGTATATAAAGTTTCAACACCTAGATTTTGAGCTGCAGTTTCTGATAATTCCACAATTATTGCCTCTACCAAAACTTGTGCCCTTCTTATATCTAGTTTAGAAATAAGATTTCTAATTCCTGGTAAATTTGATTCTTCAGATGAAACAATAAGGGAATTTGTTTTTTCATGATGAGTAATAACTGTTTTGATACCATCAGGACTTGCTGCAAAGCGATCAGAGACACTATTAAGAATGGCAGAAAGCTCCTCTGCTTTAGCATATTTTAGATATACAACATCAATTGATTTATCTGCTTTAACATCAGCATCAAGGGAAACAAGTGTTTTTTCTATATTAGATGTAATAGTTGAGTTTGCAGATAATATTACAGAGTTTGATGGGCTAAATGGAATAGCTACAAAGTTATTAATAGTTGGATTATTTTGAGCTTTAAGCTTTTCTAAAATTCTTACAGCCTCTATTGCTGACAAGTTATCAAGCTTAATAATAGTAATTTTTGCACTATTATCTTTATCTAGATCGACTAGAAGATTTTTTATTCTATTAACATTACTTAATCTATCTACTAATAAAATAGAGTTGATTGAAGGAATGCTTGAAAGATGTGACTGCCTTCCTGTAATAGGTTTTATCATAGGCAAAACTTCAGCAGCAGATCTATTTACTAGAGGAATAACAGCTGTTAAAAAGTTTCCATTTTCATTATTAATGTCGTTATCATCTCTGGTTGCTTCATTTTCAGGAACAATTCTAACAACGCCATTATCTGAAATAGAGCTAAAACCATTAACCTGAATAGTTCTTAGGTATACATCCCAAACTTGTTCGCTATTTAAGCTAGCATTAGAGTAAATTGTTATTTTGCCTTTAACTCTTGGATCAAGAATGATTGTCTTTTTTGCAAATCTAGCAATATCTTGTGAAACTTTTTTTATATCCGCATCTTCATAATTTAGTACAAAAGCATCTTGAGAAAGAGCTGATGCAGGGATACCTATTAATGATATACAAAATAATAATTTTAGAGTTTTAATCATTTTTTACTTCCCAACCTTGTTTTCTAGTTTATATAGTTTACCTGATCCTTTAAATATAATTTCATCTGGGCTAATGCTTTCAAGCTCATAAGTATTTTCTAAAATATCGCCTTCGTATAAAACAAATTCCTTGCTACCTTTTTTAAGTATTACTGATGAATTAATATCACCAAATCTATAACCAATAACTTCATAATTAAAATCAGCATTGACAGCAACTTTAACCTCTTGATTTGAGTTATTTAAAGTATTGCTTTTTATCTTATCTAAATTAGTGAATCTAATGTCTTGAATGTTCGGTTTGTTGATAAAACTTATAGTTAGCATAGCAAGTAATGCAAGTAGCAGTATTGCTACGAAGGCATTAATTAATTTTTTAACTTGTTTAGTATTCATAATAAAAAAGAGCTACATAGTGTAGCTCATTTTATAAAAATCTTAATAATTCTAGAAGCTTAATTTCAAATAAATTTAGTTAATAGGTTTAACGAATACCTGATATTTTGACTATCTTATTCAAGCGGCCAGATTTCATTAAAAAGTGAAATTTACTCCAAAATAGTTTTGCCATGACTTGTTTACCCCTTCTGTATTTGAGTAAATTGTAACAGAAATGTGACATTTATGTGACATTTAATAAATAATGTTACTGAATATGATAAAAAAAACGTTAAAATTCGTTATTTTGACTTTGGTACGGTGAACCAGAAAACTGATCCGGAGGTTTTCTTCGGTTCGATACCAACCTCACCATTAAGGCTATTTATTAAGTTCTTTACAATAGCCAAGCCTAATCCGCTGCCTTTATTATCAGATGCTCTTGCAGAAGCTGTTCTATAGAATCTATCAAAAATATGCTCCTGGTCTTCATCAGATACTCCAACACCTGAGTCAGCAACCATCACCTTAACCATCTTTCCTTGGTCTTTTGTAGAAACTTCTACCAAGGTGCCCTCATCTGAATATTTATAGGCATTATCAAGCAAATTATTCATAATCCTTTCTAAGGCTTGGGTATCTGCACTTAATAAGCCCTGATGATCCGGACTATATTTGAGTTCAATATCCCTCTTCTTTGCAACACTCTTCATAGATACTAAAAAGGATTCCATAAAATCATTAAAATCAATTCCCTTTATATTTAGCTTAAGGTCTCCATATTCAATTCTGGAAAGATCGATTAAATCACTAACCATTGAGGAAAGCCTTTCAGAATTATGCAATATTGCTTTAGCGAAAATTTTTGCATCTTTTTTATTATCAAGCGCTCCATTCAGTAAGGTTTCTGAATTTGCCATAATTACACTGACTGGAGTTCTTAACTCATGAGATAAATTTGAAATAAAGTCTCTTCTCATAGAGTTCAATTGCCTTAACTGAGTAATATCATGAACTACTAATATATATTCACCTGTTGTTTTTGATTGATTCATTGAGCCTAGAACCCATCGAGTGGACTTATCCTGAAGTTCAATTTCAAATTCTATATCTGCTCTTTTCTTATTAGTAACTCTATTAAATAAGTAATTAATAGCTGGAAGATTTAAAGAGCTTATATTCTGCTTATCTAAATCATTAGTGTTGAGAATTATTAAAGATTGTTCATTGTTATAGACAATATCACCTTGTTGATTAGTAACAAGAATACCCTCACCTAGGTCATCTAATACTAGGCCAAATTGATCTCGCTGTTTAGCGATCATTTTAATCTGACTCTTAAGATCTTCAGATATTTGAGAAATTGATCTAGCTACAGTTCCAAATTCATCAACTCTTTGAGTTGGCAAGGCTCTTATATCTCTTTTCTTATAATCTCCCTCGGCTATATTGGTAGCAGCCTCAGCTAGCTCCTCAATATTAGAGTAAAGATAGTTAGCTGCTACAAGACTTGCAAAAACTGAAACTATAAAAACTACAACAAAAAGTAAAATAATAGACACTTGAAGAGTAGCTGTGGCACTTTCCAGATAATTAAGAGGAACAGAAATTCTAATAATATTTGGGTTACTTAGATTTCCATCTTGTATAGCAAAGTATAATAAATCCTGATTTAGGGTATCGCTATATCTAGAAATCCATCCTGAGCCATTTTTCAAGGCTTGGCTAATCTCAGCCCTATCGGTGTGATTCTCAGCAACTCTGATTTGATTGATATCTAAGCTAGAGTCTCCAATAACTTTTCCGTTATTAAGTATAAAGGTAACTCTAGAGTTTGCTGCCTTACCAAGGCTGTCCGCAACAGCGTCAGCCTCCTCAATTGTTTTATAAAAACCTATATCATCAACTGATGCAGCAAGCAGACCTGCTTGTTTTTCTAACTCATTAACTATTTGTAATTCAAAAGCTTTAGTTAAATCTCGCTCTGCAATAATATATGCAATCCCAATACTTGAGGTAAGCAAAAGAAAAACCAGTAGAAATATCCTAGATCTAATACCCATCTAATTATTCAGGTGTTCGAGAAAATTTGTAGCCAACGCCTCTAATAGTCTGAACATATTTACCCATGGAACCTAGCTTCTCTCTTAGTCTTTTAATATGAGTGTCAACTGTTCTGGTAGTAATATCAGAACTGTAACCCCAAACATCAGAGAGTAATTGATCTCTAGTTTGAACTCTGCCTCGCCTTTCGACTAACTGATTTAATAATTTAAACTCTAAGGCAGTCAAAATAACCTCTTCATCATCAATAAAAACCTCGTGAGATTCAATATCCATTTTTAATGATCCAAAATTTCTATTGATTTCAAGAGGCATGGATGATGTTTTTGTATTTCTTTTTAGTATCGCTTTAACTCTAAGAATTAGTTCTCTAACGCTAAAAGGTTTAGTTACATAATCATCAGCGCCCAATTCAAAACCTACAACCTTATCAACCTCATCATCCTTGGCTGTAAGAATAATAATAGGAATATCCTCTGTTAATGAATTAGATTTTACTTCTCTACATAGATCTAATCCGGAGCCATCAGGCAACATTAAATCTAATAAAATAATAGAGAAATTTGGGATTTCTATAAGCTTTTTTGCTTCTTTAATTGACCCACAACCAGACACTTCAAAACCTTCTCTTGTTAGATTGTATTCAAGGGTTTTTCTGATATCAGGCTCGTCTTCTATTACAAGAACTTTATTAGACATTTTTATTCATTTTATAAATTGCGTGTTGTTAATTTTATACGCTTTATTTGAAATAAATCAATTTTCAGCAAACAACTTCCTTAATTGAGGTTTATCAAATTTACCAGAAGCAATTTTAGGAAGTGGTTCTTTGTAAAATCTAATATCGAATGGAATTTTAAACTTTGCTATCTTTCCATGAAGGAACTGCTGTATATCTTCGGGCGTTAACTCAACTCCTGGTTTTAAATGGATAGCTGATCCAACTTGCTCACCAAGCCTTTCATCTGGAACTCCAATAATGCATGCCTCTAAAACATCCTTATGCTCATATATCGCAGCTTCAACCTCTATGCAGGAGATGTTTTCACCTCCGCGAATAACCAAATCTTTCACTCGATCTACTATATGCAAAAATGGGCCATCAAAGTAACCGAGATCTCCAGATTTAAACCAACCATCGTTATTAAAAACTTCAGCTGTTGCTTCTGGATTTTTCCAATAACCAACCATATTAGCTGGAGATTTAATAACTACTTCTCCAAGTTTTCCTTCCTCTAAGATATTCCAGTCTTCATCAACAATATTAATATCAGTTAGTGGCGGAACTATTCGACCACAACTAGATGGATATTCTAAATATTCATCACCACCATTGAGGGTTCCAAGCGCATTAGTTTCTGATAATCCGTATCCAATAGATGGTTTAGCTTTAAATTGCTCATCCATTTGCTTAACATGTTCTGGTGGTCTTGCAGCACCTCCACCACCAAGATCTTCTAATGAAGAAATATCGTACTTTTCTCTTTCTGGATGACTTAACAATTCCCAAGATTGAGTAGGTACACCAGTAATATTTGTAATGCTTTCTTGCTCTATTAATCTTAATGCTTCAGTTGCATCCCACTTCTTCATCATGACAATTTTTCTACCAACTATAACTGACATTAAAAAGGAGGAATGACTTCCAGTTACATGAAATAAAGGTACGCAATGCAAAACTGAAATTTCTTTAACTGTTCCATCAGAATTTTCACCAAGTGCGCTGGCTCCATCTGACATCTTGCTTCTTATCGTTGAGTAACATAACCAGCTAAAAAGAGTTGCAAGAACATTTCTATGAGATGAAAGTACTCCTTTTGGAAATCCTGTAGATCCTGATGTGTAAAATAAAGTTGCGTTGTCATCTCCAGAAAAATCACTTTGAGGCCATTCAGCTGAATGATTATTTATAAACATATTAAATTCTTGATAGTTTGAATCTTTTTCTGGTCTAACTACGAGCTTTAAAACATCAGAGTTATTTTCAAGGCCTATTAGGCGTTTTTCATCAGCTATTAAAACTTTAGCGTCACAATGGTCCAATCCATATGAGACTTCTGAAGGCACCCACCATGAATTTAAGGGCACAACTACAGCACCCATTCCAGTAATAGCCATAAAAGAAACTATATATTCTGGATTATTCATCATGCATATAGCAACCCTATCACCCTTCTCAACACCCGCAGCCTTCAAAGCATTAGCAGTTTGGGCTGACTTATCAAAAACTTCTTTATAGGTATATCTTTCATCTTCATATACTAACCAATCTTTATTAGGATGAAGTAAGCCAAAATCCAAAAAACCTTTAAGAGTAGATGGAACGGCAGGATTGCAAAATTCTCGATAAGTTACGCCATTGCTATCTGTAACTTCTTTATATTCAAACATTTCGCCAGGTGCTGTATGAGCATTTAGTAGTTCTTGATATTCATCTGTCATCATAAGTAATCTCTCTTATTAATTGATATCTGAGCAGATTATTCTACTACGAATTTAAATAAACAATCTATTGGTTAACAATGAAATTGTCATAGACAAAAAAATATAGTAATTTGGTTAAACAAATACTAGAAATATATAAATAAAGGAAACACATGGCCATAAATTACTCTTTAAGACACTTTGCAACAATATTTGAGCAAAATTCAGACCTCCTTCCAAATAACCCAGCTGCAATTTGCGGAGAATCTTTGCTAACCTGGAGAGAGTATGATGAAGAAGCTTCTAAGGTAGCTCAGTTTTTAACTGATCAGGGTTTGGGTGAAAATTCTAAAGTTGGATTATATCTTCATAATTCAAATGAATATCTTGTAGCCCACTTTGCTGCATTCAAGATAATGGGTGTTCCTATAAATGTTAATTATAGATATCAATCCAATGAACTTATTTACTTGCTTGATAATTCGGATTCAGAAGCTGTTTTTTATCAAGGCTGTTATGCGAATCAGATTAAAAAGATAAGAGATGATTTGCCAAAAGTAAAAGCTTGGATACAACTTGAAGACTCAACTCCTCTTCTTGAAGGATCTCATGCTTATAGCGAAATTGTTAGATCAACTTCTCCTATGCCTAGAATAGATAGAAATGAAGATAATATTTATATGCTATATACAGGCGGTACAACTGGCATGCCAAAAGGTGTTATGTATACCCATGGGGGCTTTGTTACATCCATGCTTAAAACATTAAAAGGAATGGGGATTGATGTGCCTGATGAGTTAGCAGATCTTAAAGATACAATTCTTAATCTGGATGAAAATGGTGAGCTAGCTAAAAGCTTAGTTGCTTGCCCTCTTATGCATGGAACCGGAATGTGGCTTGGTGGATTTCTTGCACACTTATTGGGAGGTTGTGTTGTAACTACTCCTAACTTGGGTCTTGATACTAAATTGTTATGGGAAGAAGTCGATAGAGTTGGTGTAACTAATATTATTATAGTTGGTGATTCTTTTGCTAAACCTATGGTAAAAGAACTTGATAGGGCTGTTGCTGAAAACAAGCCTTATAACTTGAGCACACTTAAATTAATCTATTCAAGTGGGGTCATGTTTAGTGCAGATGTGAAAGCTTCATTATTAGAGCATCATGATATGGTTTTAATGGATGCTATGGGTTCAAGTGAAGGTGGAATGGGCTCATCAGTTACTACTCGTGAAGATGGATCTGCTACTGCTAAGTTTAGACTTAATCCTGGTGTTGTTGTTGTTAGTGATGAAGGTGAAGAAGTGCTTCCAGGCTCTGGTGTCAGAGGTCTTATAGGCACAAGTGGCTTAGTACCAGATGGTTACTATAAGGACAAGGAAAAATCAGATGCTACCTTTAAAGAGTTCAATGGGACTAGGTATTCCTTTCCAGGAGATTATGCTTTAGTTGAAATAGATGGAACCATTACCCTTTTAGGTCGTGGAAGTAATTGTATTAATTCTGCAGGTGAAAAAATATATCCAGAAGAAGTGGAAGAAGCTTTAAAGCTAAATATAAATGTCTATGACTCTCTAGTTGTTGGGTTACCCGATGAAAGATTTGGAAATAAAGTAGTAGGAGTTGTCTCGCTTGCTGAGGATTGTGAGATTAACGAAGCAGACCTTATTAGTTCTACTCGAGAACATCTATCTGGATATAAATTACCAAAATCAATTATATTTGTTCCAGAAGTTATGCGAGCGCCAAATGGAAAAGCTGATTATAAGTGGGCTAAAAAAACAGCTGAAGATGCACTAGTATCATGATTAAAAACTTAAAATTTTTAATTATCATCACATGCGCTTTTTCATATAACCTAAATGCACAAAACCTAGTATTAAATCCAAGTTCAATTACTCATCCAGTTTTAGCAAGTAAGGGTATGGTAGCTACTCAGCACTATCTAGCATCCAAAGTTGGTGAAGATATTTTAAGCCAAGGTGGAAATGCATATGATGCAGCAGTAGCAGTTGGATTCGCTTTAGCTGTAGTACTTCCAAGAGCAGGCAATATCGGTGGTGGTGGATTTATGGTCATGCACGATGCATCATCTAAAGAAAACTTTTCAATTGACTATAGAGAAAAAGCTCCACTTAAAGCATCAAGAGATATGTATTTAAATGCTGATGGCACAGTTAATTCACTAAGATCGACTATAGGCTACCTTGCAATAGGAGTTCCTGGTTCTGTTTACGGAATGTGGGAAGTTCATCAAAAGTTTGGTTCAATGACATGGGAAGAATTACTTCAACCTGCAATTAAATTAGCTAACGATGGGTTTGTTATGTCGCCTTATATGACAATGACTCTTAATAGAGTTCATAAAAAACTTTCCCAATTTTCAACTACAGAATCTATTTTTTATAAAAACTATCCTATTGAATTTAATACTTCACTTACTCAGCCTGATTTGGCAAGAACTCTTACTCTTATTGCCCAAAATGGGGTGGCTGGATTTTATGAAGGTGAGGTTGCAGACAAAATTGTAGATGCTATGGAAAAAAATGGTGGTTTGATTTCTCATCGTGATTTAAAAAAATATAGGCCAAGCTGGAGAAAGCCTTTAAGCTCGAAATATAAAGGAATGGATATTATAACTATGGGTCCACCTTCGTCAGGTGGTATTCATTTAATTCAAATGTTAAATATCCTAGAAAATCATGATCTTCAGGCTTATGGTCATAATAATCCACGATATGTATCTTTATTAGCTGAAGTTATGAAATATGCATATGCAGACAGATCTAAATATTTAGGTGATCCAGATTTTTTTGAAGTTCCAATTGATGAACTTACCAGCAAAGGGTATGCAAAAAAAATAAATCAGAAACTTAAGCTCTTCAAATTCATGACGCCACCGCCCTCTCCGTCAACATCAATTGAGCCTGGTGAATATATGAGAAAAGAAAGTATAGAGACTACCCATTACTCAATTGCAGACCAGTATGGAAATATTATATCTAATACCTATACGCTAAATTCGTCTTTTGGTTCTGGAGTTACTATTGAGGGAACTGGTATCTTGATGAATAATGAAATGGATGATTTTTCCTCCTCACCCGGCACACCCAATCAATTTGGTTTGCTTGGCGGAGAAGCAAATAAAATTGTTCCTGAAAAAAGACCACTTAGTTCAATGACCCCAACTATAGTATTAAAGGATGATTTACCTTACTTTGCTACGGGATCACCTGGAGGCTCAAGAATTATTACTAGTGTTCTGCAATCAATTTTAAATATTGTAGATTTTGAATTAGAAGTTTCAGATGCTATTTTGGCCCCAAGGGTTCATCATCAATGGTATCCAGATATCCTTCAGCTAGAAAAGTCTTATAATTCTCAACATGCAGAAACTTTAGCTAAAAAGGGTTACGAGGTTTTGATGATAAACCCGGCAACAGCTTTGCAGATTGTTATGATTAAGAATAATTTTTACTATGGATTTGGTGATACAAGAAGACCAGACTCATTAGCAATTGGAGTAAATTAAATGTTAGATAAATTACTAGTAATAAGTGCTTATGCAATTCCAGCTATTTTACTTTTACTTTTCTGTCTTAAAATATCAAAAAAATAGTATTTCTTATAAAGACTAATGGTTGAGTTATTGTTAATGGGTCTATTTGGTGCATGTATAGGTAGCTTTTCATCGATGTTGCTCTATAGATTACCAGAGATGAAAGATGATGACTCGTTAACTTTGTTCAGCCCAAGATCGCATTGCGCAAAGTGTAAATCTCCCTTAAATACATGGATGTTAATTCCAGTTCTTAGCTTTATATTTTTAAGAGGCAAATGCTCTTTTTGTAAAAAGAAAATTGGCTCTAACTATCTTATAAATGAATTAATTCATATATTTATTATTATTTTAATAGCTCTAAACATTGGGATTTCTTTCAGTGGGTTTATTTACTATCTAATCTTCTCTATATTTTATATCTTATTTATTTTAGATCTGAAATATTTATATCTTCCCATTTATTTAAATATAAGTTTAATTTTAATCGGACTTTCGGCAAATATATGTTTTGATTTATTCACATCACCACAGGAGTCGTTACTTGGTGCCTTGGCTGGATTTTTATCATTATGGATAATTAATGCTGTATTTAAATACTTTAGATCCAAAGATGGTATTGGTGGTGGTGATTTTATATTGCTAGGTGGATTAGGCAGTATTTTTGGCATAGTCAGTCTGGGCCCGATAGTTCTTTTAGGCTCGAGTTGCTCAATATTAATTTATGCATTAAGTGATAAATCAAAAAGAGAAGAAATCCCCTTAGGATCAGGCCTTATTTTTGGAGCAACTATATATTATTTAATTAAAACTCTTTTTATTTAAATAATTTCATAAAAATAGAACTTTTATAATATAGCTCTGTCTATATATATGTTGGTATTGTTATCTCCTCTTATATGTTGATAAGTTTCCCCTTTAGCCAACAAAAAGCGGGCTTTAAGCCCGCTTTTTATTTGGAGTTAAAAGAAGGCTATTTCAAATCAACTCGAACTAATAAATCATCTGAGTGACTAATAACATGCATATTCTTATCGCCCATTTTTTCACCAATGATTGCATAGATTTTATTAGCTTTATCAGCAAAATCTTTATAGTCATCAAATCCACAGCTCATATACCAAGCATTTTCTGGTCCCCACTGATGATCATATAGATTACAAGCACCAAATGCTTCTAGAAAATGATCAAATAAACCTTTAGCTTCTGCAGCAGCTTCGTTCAATGTTAGTGTTGTCATATCAAAATTCCATCTCATATTTAGAATATAATTTGGAGCTGTAGTCATATGTTTCTCAACTATTGCAACGATGTGATCAGTATGTGAATCAAAGTTTTGTTTCTCATTTAAATTAGGCTCTTCATTATCCATAATTTCAGCCAATTGATATAAATCATCAAAGTAACAAAAAGTATAAAAACCTCTCATTTCACCAAATTCATGTCTATAAAGTCCACATGCATTAAAGCCAGCTTTCATTTGATCTTTCTGATATTGAATGAGCTCTCTTTGCAAAGGCGCGTAAGCACTTCCTTTAGCCAGTCCATAGGTTGAAAGTAATGCAGAATTATTAACCTTGACTGAGGCTGCCTCTTCTGATTTTTCATGATGCATCGCAAAACTCATTGAGCCGAATACCAGAAGCGTTGTAAATATAATATTTTTCATTTGTTCTCCTTTAATTTATGTACAAGAATACCAGTTTACCTTATCCAATATAAACAGTTAAAAATTAGACATGCAAAAGAAAATGATAGATTTGAAGGATAAATTTTATGAAAGAAACCTGGAGCGGGTAGAGAGGATCGAACTCTCATCAAAAGGTTGGAAACCTCTTATAATAGCCATTATACGATACCCGCGTGGGAAGAAATTATAAAGCAATTAGATATTAAACAGAAGGAGAAAAAGCCAATAAGATTAGCCACATAGCTATTTTAGAGAACTTTATATCCTTTATAAGAAATTGATGACTCGCAGGTTGAATGTAGATTAAAAGCTTCTTGTATTTTTATAGAATCTTCTTCCTCTAGCCAGCCTTTATAAAGAATATCTTTATCTTCAATTGAACCTAAATAATTAATCCAAATGAAATTCGGACTTGCTTCATTTGCTTGCTGAAACTTAGCAAAGTATGCAACACCCTTTTTACGTATAAGATTTAAAAAACTATCAACTTCAATTGCGAAAGTTCCAAAGTTAAATCCGTCGTTAAATGTACAATTGAGAACTTCAACTTCAAATGAATCTAGATCTATAGATTTATTATCAATATAAAAATTAGAAGACAATATTGCATCATCATTTAAAGCACAATCCGCAATATTATCCATACCCTCTTCATCTAAAAGAACAGTCATCAGAGAAGAATTAAAATTTATATCATTATCTAAATAAAGTAATGAAAAGTTACTAATATTTTCTTGATCATTAAAAAAAATCTCTAGACTTGCAGAAGGCAAAGTATTTCTAACTTTAACTACAAAACTAGGTATGAAGGCCTCTAAACTATTTAAAGAAGTGTCTTCTGATAAAACGCAATCATACCTTGCTTGTGTCTGAGAAAAATTAGGTTTGATTAAAGAGCTAGATTTTTGATCTACAAAACTATTTTCTGAAGAGCAAGATATTAATATAAGTGTAATTAAAAGTGATGTTATATATTTAAACAAATGTTTTCAAAGTAATAGTTTGTTAAAATGATTTTACCATGAAAAAAAATCTCTTTATTTCGGCTTTCTTCCTTCTTCTATTAACTGAGTCTTCTTCTGTCTTTTCTGATGAGCTAAGATTTGGACTTGGATCCTGTATCCATCAAGATGAACCTCAGCCTATCTGGAGCTCAGTTAAAAAAGATAACTTAGATGGATTTATTTTTCTTGGTGATAATGTCTATGGTGATTCAGCATCCTTAAAATTAAATAAAATGGCTAGGGCTTATACAAAGCAGAAAGAAAATTTTCCAACTTGGTTGATGGAAAAAGATATATTGGCTATCTGGGACGATCATGACTATGGGAAAAATGATGGTGGTGGAGAATATAAATTAAAGGAAGAAGCTCAAAAGCTATTTCTTGAATTTTGGGATATACCTTTAGATGATATTAGGCGATCAAGAGAAGGTATTTATTTTGACGTCATGAAAGAATTAGAAGATATGAAGGTTCATATTATTGGCCTTGATACTAGATACTTTAGATCAGAACTTAAGGGTCTTAAGTCTAACTATATAGATAATATAGATGAGGATGCTTCGGTTCTAGGACAAGCTCAATGGAAATGGCTTGCTGATTCATTAAAAAAAGAGTCTGATCTTGTTGTCTTACTTACATCTATTCAGTTATTAGCAACCGAGCATAGATTTGAGAAATGGAGCAATTTTTCATTAGAAAGACAAAGGTTTATAGATTTAATTGAATCATCAGGTAAGCAAGTGGTAGTAATCTCAGGAGATAGGCATCGAGGGGGTATTTATCAATACAATGACATATATGAACTAACAGCATCTTCAATGAATAGGCCTGTTAAAGGCATTGAAACAGATGCATTACTTATAGGAGAAACTCATTATGAAGAAAATTATGGGATTATTTCAATAAATACTGAAACTTCGCAGATTCAATTAGATTTAAAAGATAAAAATGGTGGGATCTTAGAGTCTGTATCCATACCCTTTTCTGGTTCACAATGAGTGCGCTCGGTATTATTTTTCCTGACCAGTTATCGAAAAATAATAAGGTATATGAAATGCTTAAAAGTAATGATGATTTGTTGCTTTATGAGCCTATTGAATCTTTCTACAAACATAACCACCATAAACAAAAACTAGTATTTTTATTAGCATCATTAAGAAATCTTAAAAAACCCTTAAGTGGTAAATTTAATATTATTCATGAGAAAATTAAGCCTAAAAAAACCACTTTTATAGGAACCTTTCTTAAAGAATTATTTCTTAAGAAAGATTATGAAGAAATCTTTGTAACAAAGCCTGCCGATTACGAGACTTTATCCGAATTAATGTTTTTTGCACAAAGTCATGGTAAATCACTCCATATTTTAGAAGATACAAAGTTTATATCTGAATCTGATGATTTTAAGTCATGGTCAGAAGGGAAAAAAAGTTTAGTTCAAGAGTTTTATTACAGGTGGTTGAGAAAAAAACATTCGATTTTAATGGAAGATGGCAAGCCTATTTCTGGTAAGTGGAATTTAGATAAAGAAAATAGAGCAGGAATTTCAAAACTCAAAGAAATACCTCCTGTAAGAGAAAAAAATTTAACAGATACTATAACTTTTGATTTGATGGTTGAGGTTGAAGAAGTCTTTCCAAGATCTCCTGGAGAGTTAGAGAATTTTAACTGGGCAGTAACACATGATGATGCTTGGCGAAACTTGCTAGACTTTTTAGACAGATATCTTTTCAATTATGGAACTTTTCAAGATGCTATAAATAAAGAAGATCCTTTCCTTTATCACTCATTACTCTCACCCTATCTAAATAATGGTTTGCTAGATCCTATGGACTGTATTCATGAGTGTGAAAAAAGATTCTTAGATCCTAGTTCCAATATCCCATTAAATTCTGCAGAGGGCTTTATTAGGCAGATATTAGGCTGGAGAGAGTTTATAAGAGGCGTTTATTGGGAAAATATACCCGAGTATAAAGATTTAAATTTCTGGGCTCATAAAAAGAAACTGAATTCAAATTGGTATGATGGTACGACTGGTATTCCACCTCTTGATGATGCCATTAAGGAAACTATTCAATATGGATATACGCATCATATCAATAGATTAATGGTCATCTCCAACTTAATGAATCTTTCTAGAGTTAGTCCTCATAATATCTATGATTGGTTTACTGAAATGTATGTAGATGCTCATGAGTGGGTAATGGTTCCTAATGTTTATGGAATGGGAACCTATGCAGATGGTGGTATTTTCTCTACAAAACCCTACATTTGTGGCTCAAGCTATATGCTTAGAATGTCTAACTATAAAAAGGGAGAATGGTGTGATGTTGTAGATGGTTTGTATTGGAAATTTATAGAAGATAATATTAATTTCTTTAAGAAAAATCCAAGATTAGCTCTTATGCCTAAGGCGTTAGAAAAATTAAATAAAGATAGAAAAAAAATGATTTTTGAAAAAGCGAATGAATTTATTGAAAGAAATACAAATTAGTCTTTGTAGTCAAGATCCTCAAGAATAAATGGCATGGCTGCTTTAGACATCCTAAAAGTATCATGTTTCACGCCCTCAACTAATTCATACCTCCATCTAAAAGGTGTTTGAAATTGATCTCCAATATTTATCAGCGTATTAAAGTAATTCCATCCTCGAGCTAGCCTCTGAGGCCCTTGATTCATGGCTCCTTTACTTGTATTTAAACTAGAGCTATTTGGATCATTATCCTCTTCTCCAAGTAAAAATAGCACTTCTCTCGACATCAACCACTCCAATCTATTGGGGGCAAGCGGCATACCCTTAATGCCATATGGAAATGGTTCATAATTAATAAATGTATACCATCCAGCACTGCCAATAGCAGCCTTTTCAATTGCTGCATCTTCGCCGTACATTAAATATCTATGAATAAATTGAGAGCCGCCTGAAAAGCCGAACATTAAATATGTATCTGTACTTAAATTAAATTTGCTCTTAAAAAAAGTATGAAATGAAGCTATTGAGTTAGTTAACCATTTTTCTTTATTTGGGATAGCAACGCCAGAACTTTTTGCCATGTTAAGTGTGTTGTAATATCTGTGATTTTCTTTAGTAAAGCGAGGTGCAACTAAAATAACATTTTTATCTTTAGCTGCTAACAACCAATGACTTAGATAAGTCTCGGCATTTCTTGAATTCCCATGAATAATAAATAAAACTTTAGTTTCTGCATTAATTTTTTTAGGCAAAGTAAATATAAGCTCAACATCAGGCTTATCCCAAGATGCGTAGGTTACTTTTTGAATATCACTGTAGCTAAACGAAGAATAGAAAATAACACTTAAGAAGATATATTTAATTGCTGGCTGCATACAAATTTTGTTAATAAAGTTTTTATTACATATTCTATCAAGCTAATAATAATATTAGGTTAAAATAATTTAATTATTTCGAAGCTAACTATCTATGAAAAATGACACGGTTAAAATAGATCAAAAAGACATTGCAAGGATTCATGAAAGCGCATACAAACTGGTAATAGTTTCAAGCGGAGGTGGAACGAATGCTATATCTTCATTACTAGAGGTGCCTGGGGCCAGTAACACTGTTCTAGAGTCATATATACCATACGCAAAAGAGTCTTTAGATGCATATTTAAATAAAACACCAGACCATTACTGCAGTTTAAATACAAGCTTGAGTATGGCAGCTAGAGCTTTTCAGAAAGCTAAAAAAATAATGCCTAATACAAATCCAAAATATTTATTAGGTATATCAGTTACAGCCAGTCTAGTTACTACTTATAAAAAATTAGGTGAACATAAATTCTTTATAACCCTTCAAACTGAAAGTTACAGTAAAACCATCAGCTGCGAATTAGAAAAAGATAGAAGATCTAGAAATGAAGAAGAGAATTTAGTTTCTGCATATATATTTATGCTAATAAATGAGGCCTGTGGTTTAAATTCCAATAAACCTGAGCATTCTGAGGTACCAGAAATAAAAACAGTTAAGGCCTCGACATCATGGATTAAATTAATAAATAATAAAATTAATTACGTAAGTAGCCATAATGACAAACCTGAACTAATTTTTCCCGGATCTTTCAACCCTCTTCATCAAGGTCATATGGAGATGAGAGAGTTAGCAGAAAAGAGAACTGGTATGAGAGTTACATTTGAAATTTGTATAGAAAATGCCGAAAAGCCGCCTCTTACATTTCATGAAATGAAGCGTACCTTGGACCAATTCTCAGATAATGATAGTTGGGTTATGACAAGGCACGGACGCTTTAGTGAAAAAGCAAAACTATTTCCTAACTCAGTTTTTATAATTGGAGCTGATACGTTAGTTAGAATAATGGATGAGAAGTTTTATTTAAATAGAAAAGATATGCTTGGTCATATAGAAAGATTTAATGATCATAATATTAACTTTCTTGTATTCGGAAGAAAGGTTAAGGATAGCTTTGTAACTTTAGATCAAATAGATATTCCTAATTCGATAAAATCTAGGTTTACTGGGGTTGATGAAACAGGATTTAGGCAAGACATTTCTTCTAGATCTTTGCGATTAGAGAAAAATTAGGCAAAAAAAAACAGAGCTAGGCTCTGTTCTTCAGTTCGAGTTCCTTAGGGGTCTAAAGTGAGATTGACTTCAGCTCCTCGGATTCTTTCTCTTGAATCCTTGGTGGGTTTTTTAAGCTCTTTTTTATCGTCGACTCTTAAAAACGCTTTCTCCCTCAGGTCTCTTTCTGTTGCTTCTCTCCAATTCTCGTCTGCAGTTGGTCTTTGGTCGGATTTAACAGGTAAAGATAATATTACTCGGATTTTTTTGATTGTCAACACTTATTATTAAAAAAGATTAATTAATTGAATATTTCATTAAATATGTTTAGTTTATACACTGATAACATCACTTTTGTTATTAAACATAACTATTATGACTCATTCCTTTTTACCCAAAACGCCACCTATTAAAAAATACTCAGATACTTCAAGCGAATCCTTGCAAAGATTACAAGAGATAGCTGGGAATCTCCCAAAATTACTTTTAACAGGCAAGGTTCAATCAACTATTCAATCTCTTGCTGATGATGGGTTGTCGGTAAAGGAGCTTTTTATTGAAAGTAGAATTAAAAATATTAGGCTTGCTATGGTTCACCTAAGTTTTATTTCCCATGCTTATGTTTGGGGTGGTGCCAAACCTGAATCTATTCTTCCAAAAGTACTCGCTGAACCTTGGGTTAAAGTTGCTAAAACATTAGGAAGGCCTCCTATCTTAAGTTATGCGAGTTACTGTCTTGATAATTGGTTCAAAATTAATGAAGATGAGAAAATATCACTAGATAATATCGCTTTAATAAATAATTTTCTAGGCGGTGTAGATGAAGACTGGTTTGTAACTATTCATGTTTGTATTGAGGATGCGGCATCTGAAGCAATTAAATCATCTCAAGCATTAGCAGAAATGACAGATATAAATTCTGAGCAAGAAATTCTTGATCATTTAAAAACTATTACCAAATCGTTAAAGAAGGTAAATGAAATATTTTCTAGGATGCCTGAAAAATGTGACCCTTATATTTATTATCACAGAGTGAGGCCATTCATCTTTGGCACTAAAGACAATCCAGACCTTAAAGAAGGATTAATATATAAAGGTGAATTTGGAAATAAACCACAATTTTTTAGAGGTGAAACTGGTGCTCAAAGCAGCATCATGCCCTTTCTAGATGGCGCTCTAGGTGTTTATCATACCAAGGACAGCCTAAGGCATTATTTAAATGAAATGAGAGAGTATATGCCACCTGAGCATAGAGCGATGATTGATAATGTTGAAGCTATTTCACAAGCTATCGGCCTTATTAATCAATCTAAAACTTTAGTAGATGAATATAATAACTGCCTGGAAGAAATTAGAGCTTTTAGAGCTTTGCATTTAGAGTTTGCTGGGACTTATATAAACAAACAATCACAAATAGAAAATCCATTTGGTCGAGGCGGTTCTACGATTACAGGAACTGGAGGCACTCCATTTATGAAATACTTAAAAAAACACAGAGATGAAACTGAAGAGCAGAAAATTAATTCAGATTAGATTAATTATGGGGTGGTAATTTAGCTTCTACAAACCACTCATGAACTCTTTTCACGGGATTAAATTTCTTCATTCTCATTTTCTTATTTTCAATGATGAAATTTCTAGTTTTAATCGCTGTATAGTGATACGTGTGACTATCTCTAGATTCAGTCTCAGGAATTAAATATACTTTTGTTTGTTTCTTGTCAGCCATAATTGGGTGCAATTATACACAAATAACTCATAAATAATATTGAAAATATCTATTTAAATTTAATTATTTTTATTAATAAAATTAAAGTAATTTAGATTACCGTATAAACAGGTGAGTTCTCTTGTGATAACACCAATCTTGATTTTTTCTAAAAGTTCTCTATGAATAGACGATTTATTAGCAAGAAACTCTACTTCAAATAAATCATGATCAATAAGGGCTGCTAATGTTCTACTAAGGCCGCCTGCTAAATAGATTCCGTTTCCGGGAACATAAGATAAAGCTAAGTCAGACAGAACATGGGCTAAAGTTTTTATAAATCCATTTATCACTTCTTCTGCACAATTCTCATTATTATTAAATCTTGTAATAACTTCTTCTGCAGAAACGCTCTCCCCTGATAAAGCTTTATATAATTTTGATATTCCAGTTCCAGAGACAATATCTTCTAAGATTAAAAAATTATCATTATTTTTAATATTAAAATTCTTCAATAAAGCTGCTGTCCAATTGGTAGTATTGCCAATTTCTGTTGGTAGAACAAAACTTCCATTACTAAAAGCAGCTCCTAAGCCAGTTCCAGGACCTAGTACAAGACTATTAGAATTAAAAGGCATACCCTTCTTAAGATATTCAATGTTAGTTTCAGGTGTAGTGGTTAGACTGTAACCAATTGATTCCCAATCATTTAAAAGATGACATTGATCAAGTGAGAAATTATTTTTAATAGTATCAGCATTAGCTGAAAAAGATCTATTAGTCATTTTAATTGTATTTAATACTTTAGGACCAGCTACAGAAAAGACAGCATTTTTAATATTAAAGTCGCTACGATTAACAAGATCACTTACAATATTTTCAAAATTATCTAGATTATCAAGTGACATCCTCTTGGATTCAAAAATATCATCAGAACCTAGACTAGAGTATGCATACCTCATATTAGTTCCGCCTATATCAACTAATAATACTTCACTCATTGCTGAATACCGGTTGTTAGATTGGAGCAATCAATAGGCTTGCTTGAAATCTTATCAAGTATCTTTATTGAATGAATATCAACATCCCAATTATCATTAGTTAAAAATAGTGATCGAATATCTATATTGGAAGGATCAAGCCCAGCTTCTCTTAGGCATAGAATAGGTAACTGAATCTTAGACCAATCTGATAATTTCTTGTTATCCAATAGTTTTGTAACATCTATAGTTCCTCTGCATATTTCATAACCATTCCCAGCACAAGTTGCTCCAAAATAAATAGATGATTTTCCTGATCTATTAACTTTTAGTTCTATTTCGTAGTGAGGATTTTGCATATAATCAATATCCAACAATGTATTAGATAAAATTCCCCAAGCGTTATAATTTTCTGATTTGAAGAACTTAATATTTTTTGCATCATCCTGTTTTTTATAATCAAACTTATACAAAGAAATATTTTGCAGTTTACTTGTATAAATATCAGATTGGATTTGTTCTACATCTGAGCCCTCTTGAACAAATTCAATACCGGGTGAATATGCGCTACCAATAAATAAAATAATTTCATCAACTTCTTTTGCAATATTAACTTCTTCAATATTTACTATATTTTTGATTGAGGAATAATTTAATCCATATCCATATGGGAATAATGGACTATAGTTGGCATCTTTGAAATTAAGATTCTGATCAGCATATTTAGGCCATGAGTATGAGAGTTTGCCTTTAAAATCATAATTAATCTGACCTTTTTTAGTAAAAATTACATCTCCTATACCTTCTACTGCTGTTCCTGGAAGCCAGGCAGCAATAAATGCATTTGAAAGATTTAATTGTTTATTTACTTCTAGAGGTCGGCCAGAAAGAAATATAGAAACAATTGGAAGTTCTTGTTTGCTAAATTTCTCCATAAGATTTAAATACTTAGAATCTTTACCTAGATATTGAAGATCTTTTCTATCGCCATCACCTTCTGCGTATGGCTCTTCTCCATAAATAGCTATTACTGCTTCTGGCATCTTCTTATAAGAACCATCTTTAGAGAATTCTACAGTTCCACCTTGATTAATAATATGAGAAGCTAAAGCGGTATATATATTTTGAACATTTTTATAGTCTGAGTTTTTATTTTCTCTAGCTTGCCAAGTTATTGTCCATCCACCCATCTGACTATTAATTGACCGAGCTGCCTCACCAATGATTACATAATGCATATTGGGATTTAATGGCAATAATTTTTCATTATTTTTAAGAAGAACCAATGATTCTCTTACAGCTCTTCTTGCAATCTTTATATGCTCTGGATCCCCTATAAAATTAAACTTATATTCATGAGGTTTCATGCCATCCAAAAGGCCAATTTGCATTTTTACTCGCAATATTCTTCTTACTGCATCGTTTAATCTTTCTTTTGAAATCGAGCCATTCTTGACCTGTTTAATAGTGGTTTTATATAGCTCTTGCCACTCATCGGGTACCATGAAAATATCAACCCCTGCATTAAAAGCTTGAGGACAACTAGTATTAGTGCAGCCTTTTACTTGGCCATGACCATTCCAGTCCCCTACCACCAAACCATCAAAATTCATTTGCTGTTTTAAAATATTAGTTAAAAGGTAATTACTGCCATGAAGTTTTTTTCCATTCCAAGAATTAAAGCTTGCCATTATTGTTTGGACACATGCGTCTAGAGCCTTAAAGTATGGTTTCCCATGTAGATTTTTTAACCCAATTTCACTTATAACTGCATTACCCTGATCAATTCCATCTGTCGTACCGCCATCAGCAATAAAATGCTTTGCAGTTGCTAGCATATGATTAGGTCCTAAAAAGTCATCACCCTCACCTTGCAAACCAAAAATCATAGCTTGCCCAAGTGAAGCTACGAGGTCTGGGTCTTCAGAATACCCCTCATAAGTTCTACCCCAGGTATCATTTTGAGGAACGGTAATGGTTGGTGCAAAGGTCCAAGGTATTCCAGTTGATAGAACTTCTTTAGCTACAGCTTCTCCTATCTCCTTAATTAATTCTGGGTTTCTTGTAGCGCCTAGTCCTATATTATGCGGAAAAATAGTAGCACCTATTACGTTATTGTGTCCGTGAACTGCGTCCGTGCCCCATAATATTGGAATAGTAAGTCCATCAACTTTTGGAGAGGCTTCATAATAAGCTTTGCTTAAATTTTTCCAATCCTCGATTGAGCTAAACTTGTTTTTATTTGGATATCTGCCTCCGCCATTAAGTATAGATCCAAGCTTATATTTTTTTGCTAACTCAGGAGTAACCGCATCTATGTCGGGCATTATAATTTGACCAACCTTCTCTCTTAAAGTCATTTTATTTAAAATTGCTTCGACTTTTGCCATATCAGGAGATGGGCAGGTAGCATTATGCGACCAATTAACTTCAGCAGATAGGTTTGCGGATAATAAGACTAAAAATACAAATCTTTTCATGGAAATTTTTTTTTACCAAAGAAGTCCGTATATGACTACAAGAGCTGCAACAATGACAACAGTACTTATATTGAAACCTTTTGAAGTGCCAAAATTAATACCATTCAAGTCAATTGCCTTCTCTTGGTCTGCATAACCTTGAATGAATGCTGTTACATAACATGCAAGTCCTGAGGTTAAAAATACGACACCCATTCTATGGATAAATGGATAATCTGGAAAAACATACCAAATAAATATAGATAAAAATAAGGATGTCCCTGCAGCAACTAAAACCGAAATGGTTGTTGCTTTCTTCCAGAATAAAGCAACTAAAAAGATAACTAAAATGCCTGGTGTAAAGAAACCGGTAAATTCTTGAATATATTGAAAAGCAGACTCTAAACTTCCTAATAAAGGCTTTGCGCATATCACTGCTATTACTAATGAAATACATGCAGCACTTCTTCCGATATTAATTAATTTACCTTGTGAAGCTTCTGTTTTTGAAAAACTTCTATAAACGTCCATTGTAAAGATAGTACTGATACTATTTGTCATTGATGCTAAAGATGAAACAATTGCTGCAATAAGAGCTGCAAATGTAAGACCGAGTAATCCATGAGGCAATAAAGCCATCATAGTAGGATAGGCTTGATCTGATTTTTCTAGAGCTGGATAAAGCACTGCCGCACATATTCCAGGAAGCACAATTACTAAAGGCATTAGTAATTTTAAATAAGCTGCAAACATAACTCCCTTCTGAGCTTCAGGAAGAGACTTAGCGCCTAGTGCTCTTTGGGTTATGTATTGATTAAAGCCCCAATAAGCAAAATGAGCAATCCATAGTCCACCTATTAGTACCCATACACCAGGCAAATTATTATATGCAGGATTATCTGATGAAAGAATCATGTCAAATTTTTCAGGAACCTCGTTATAAACAATAACAAGACCAGCTAAAAGTTTTCCATCGCCAATAGTTGTAAGGGCAATATATGAAACTGCAAGGCCGCCAAATATTAATAACACAACCTGAATAATATCTGTAAGAGCTACTGCTTTTAAACCACCCCAAAGTGAATAGGCTAAAGATAATCCAGCTAAAAGAACTAATCCGTTAAATAAATCAATACCAGTTAAAGCATTAATTGCTAATGAACCAAGCCATAAAACAGAAGTTAGATTAATGAATATATAAACTGCTAACCAGAAAAATGAAAGAACCAAACTAACTCTTTTATCAAACCTTTGTTCAAGGAACTGAGGCATTGTATAGATTTTTTTTTCTAAAAAGAGTGGGAGGAAAAATTTAGCCATAACAATTAAAGCTATAGCAGCTGTTAATTCATAAGTTGCGATTGCCATACCTACAACAAAGCCTTGACCTGACATACCTATAATTTGTTCTGCTGAAATATTCGCTGCAATTAATGACGCTCCTATAGCCCACCATGGCAGAGATCTACCAGCTAAAAAATAATCTTCTGCAGTTCTTTCATGCCCTGCAGACTGTCTAGAGACATAAGCAGCAAGTCCAATAATCCCAACACAATACAATGCGACTATTGTTAAATCTAAAGTATTAAATAACATATACCACCTCTCCCTATTAGAATAGATATCGTTGTCATTGTAGCAAATTTAATGATACTAAGAGTAGTGTGATTATTAAAAAAAATATTATTGAAACGAGTTTTGCTAAGTAATTATTCAAGTATGATAAGAGTATGGATAACAAAAAAGCCACTATAAAAGATGTAGCTAGTCACTCGGAAGTCTCAATAAAAACTGTTTCCAGAGTGATAAATAATGAATATGGTGTTTCTAAGATAACCAAATCAAGAGTATTAAAGTCTATAAAGGCACTCGACTACAATCCAAATAAAGCTGCACAAGGATTGAGATCTAAAAAATCTTTTTTAATAGGTTTGGTTTATGACAACCCTGATAAATTTTACTTATCTGACATTCAATCTGGGGTATTAGAAACATGTGCTGTAAATGGCTTTAGTGTAGTTTTATTTCCATGTAACCACCAAAAATCTGAACTAGTAGATGAATTAATTGAATTTATTAAAAGAACCAACCTAGATGGTCTTATTCTTACACCACCAATAAGTGATATGAAGGAATTGGTAAAAAGTCTTCAGTTAGAAATTCCATTGTGTGTTGTTTCTCCAGGATTATTAACCTCTAACCCTCTATGGGTTTCTTCGGATGATTTTAAGGCATCCTACGACATGACCTGCCACCTAATTAATCAGGGTCATAAAAATATAGGTTTTATAAAAGGCCATAAAGATCATGGTGCAACTCAGCACAGACTTGATGGTTATCTAAATGCTTTAACTGATAATAATATTAAAATGGATGATAGAAATATTACTGAAGGTGACTTCTCATTTGATTCAGGTGAAATTGCAGCAAAAGAACTACTTAAAAAGAAAACACCTAAAATAACAGCAATTTTTGCATCTAATGATGCTATGGCTGCAGGGGTTATGAAAGCAGCACACAAAGCTAAAATAAATATACCTGATGAAGTTTCACTTGTTGGCTTTGATAACTCCCCTACCGCAAGCCAAGCTTGGCCTTCCATTACAACAATAGGTCAACCGATCAAAGAGATGGCTTCTTATGCAGCACAAATACTTATAGATAATATTTCTAATAAATCTGAGAAAAAGAATGTAAATAAAACATTTGATTCTGAACTTATATTTAGAGAATCAGTAAGGAAGATTTAGATCTTTTAAAAAATTTTGCCGAATATTTTTTATTTACACTATATTAAAAGAGTTTCGTATGCCCTCTATTACAAACTCTATAGCAAGAGCTCCAAGCAATAAACCAAATATTTTTTCAATAACTGTGAGAATCGTTGGGCCCAACTTGGCAGATAGTATAGATGATAGCCACATTGCAAGAGTCGCTATAAGAACAGTCAGAAAAATTGGTAAGAATGAAACAGTGGCATCTGCAAGACTTGCATATGATTGCTTTGAGAGTAATAAGCTTGTTGCCATTGCCCCAGGACCGGCAATTATTGGAATAGATAAAGGGAAGATTGCTATTGACTCAATTGTTTCATCATTAATAGCTATATCAGCTGTATCTTGCTTTCGTGCTTGCCTTTGTTCAAAGACCATTTGAAAAGCTATAACAACAAGAAATAATCCACCAATAATTCTAAATGAATCCATGCTTATATTCATAGCGTCGAGAACTACATTACCAAATAACCAGAATGATGAAAGCACTACCAAGGATACTGCAGAGGCTTTTATATAAATTGATTTGATTTGTTTTTTATTTAATCCAGCAGTAAGGGCTGCAAAAATAGGTATTAATGAAATTGGATTTACAGCAATAAACATCAATAGGATGCTTTCTATAAAAGTATCAAACATTTCTATATATTAATTATTTGGATTGCTTCTGAGTGCCTTTCTGAAAAAATACCAGAAATCATCACGAATTTAAGACCCTTTTTATCACCATAATAACTCTTCAATTTATTGGTAATTAATTTCATGGTTTTGTCATGGTTTAAAATGCTTTTAATAAAATAGCCTTCAGATGATCCAACTAAGGAAAGTTGTCTTAATGTTGATCTGTCGCTTGTAAAACAAAAAATGGGCATTTCAAAAGGCTTTGCATTGGAAACTACATTAGCTGTATAGCCAGTTCTGGTAACAGCAATTATTCCATCTGCCTTAATTGACTGAGCTAGTTGGTTTGCTGCAACACCTAAATGCTGCCAATCAGAGTCTGAGGCAAGGCTATCTTCATAGCCTAAAGTTTTAAATTTTTCAGTTCTTGATGCAATGGACTTAAGAAATTTTACACATTCAATTGGATATTTGCCTACACTTGTTTCACCTGAAAGCATTATTGCATCTGAACCTTCATAGATAGCATTAGCAATATCTGTAACTTCTGCTCTTGTTGGTGTTGGATTCTCAATCATGGATTCTAGTAAATGGGTTGCAACAATTGATCTCTTGCCCCACTTAGCGCAAGCATGCATTATTCTTCTTTGAATATTTGGCAAATCAGCTAAATTGGTTTCAATACCTAGGTCGCCTCTTGCAACCATAACCCCGTCAGACGCTTGGCATATTTCATGAATATTATCTAAACCTTCTTGGTTCTCAATTTTTGCAATAATTTTTGCCTGCGATGATTTCTTTTTCAAAATCTCTCTGAGCTTTTTAAGGTCATCTGGGTCTCTAACAAATGAAAGTGCAATAAAGTCAACATTATTCTTTATTCCAAAATCAATATCTTTTATATCTTTTGCAGTAATAGAAGGGAGATTTACCCTAACTCCTGGTAAATTTACATGCCTTTTACTGCCCAATGTTCCGCCATCAAGCACTTTACATAATAAGGTATCTTTATCTTTAGAAAGTACCTCAAAATTTATAAGCCCATTATCAACGGTAATCTTAGATCCGGGTTTAACGCTGCTAATTAAGTCTTTATAGTTTATTTGGATCGATGATGTTTCTACATCTACTTGGTCTCTAACAGTAAGAGTAACCTCATCACCTGTTGCTAAATCAAGAGGTATGCTTGTATCACCTGTTCTTATTTCAGGACCTTGAGTATCAAGTAAAACAGCTATAGGTGTTGCTCCGTCCTTAAGATCAGAGTTAATTTTTTTAACTTTAGTAATGGTCGATAAAGCTGATTTATGATTTGCATGAGACATATTAATACGCACAATATTCATACCTTCTGCATGAAGCTTTCTTAGTATTGCAATGCTTTTAGTTGCAGGTCCAACTGTGCATATGATTTTAGTTCTTGTAAAACTCATAGTTAGAGCATATTACATTAATTAAAGATTGATAATGAATTTAGAAACTTTTAATACAAATTTTGTATTAAACGCCTTCTACTAATACTACATGCCTCACAGCTGAATGGACTACGTGCTTAAGTGCTGCTTGATAAGCATCTGACTTGTAACATGATTCAGCAATCTTAATATTTTCAAATTCAACCAAAACTGTTCTTTCATAAATACCGCCTTCTACCTCTAGCTGATTTCCAGCACGAACAAGAAATTTACCACCAAAACCTTCGATGATTGGCCCTGCCAATGCGGCATATTTAGAATATTCGTCTCCATTAATAATGTGACACCTTGCAACCCAGTAACCTTTCATACTATTGCTTAAAGTCCAATCTTTTGGAATGCAGGATGGGTTCGGTATAACCACTAGGCTGGGTTCTGCCCTCTATAGCAAGGGCGCAAGCTGCTGCAAATGCAACTCCGTCATAATTAGGTGACATGTTTTGATATGAGCTGTCGCCAGAATTTTGTTCATCAACGATGATAGCCATTTTTTTCATAGTCTCTAAAACTTGCTCTTCTGAACATAACTCATGATGTAACCAGTTTGCGATATGTTGGCTTGATATTCTGCAGGTAGCTCTGTCTTCCATTAATCCAACATTATTAATATCTAAAACTTTTGAACAGCCGACCCCATTATCAATCCATCTAACAACATAACCCAGAATGCCTTGAGCGTTATTATCTAATTCTTTTTGAATATCCTCTGTGGATAAAATTTCTGGGTTTGTCATAACAGGTATTGTGAGGATGTCATCTAGATTAGCTTTAGCTCTGGAAGCTATAGATTCTTGTTCGCCCGAAACAAGTATTTGATGATAGTGAATGACATGAAGGGATGCAGCTGTTGGTGATGGAACCCAAGCACAATTAGCTCCTGCTTTTGGATGCATGGCTTTAGTGTTATACATTTCTAACATTTCATCTGGCATCGCCCACATACCCTTGCCTATTTGAGCTTTACCTTTAAACCCAGTTTGAAGTCCAGTATCAACATTCCAGTCTTCATAAGCAGAAATCCACGGTTGCTGTTTCATCTGAGCTTTTGGAACCATGGGACCTGCTTCCATGCTTGTATGTATCTCATCTCCGGTTCTATCTAAGAATCCAGTATTAATAAAAATAACTCTATTTTTAGCTATCCGAATGCACTCTTTTAGGTTTACAGTAGTTCTTCTCTCCTCATCCATAATTCCAACTTTAACGCTTAAAGGCTTGATACTTAATTCTTTTTCAACTGCTGCAAAAAGGTCACAAGTAAACTTAACTTCCTTTGGGCCATGCATTTTAGGCTTAACTATATAGATACTTCCCTTTCTTGAATTAGAGTAATTGCCAGTCTTTTCAAGGTCATGTTTTGATATACAAATCGTGAACATAGCATCAAGAATTCCTTCCGGGATCTCATTACCATTTTTATCTAAGACTGCTGGGTTGGTCATTAAATGGCCTACATTTCTAACCAGCATTAAACTTCTTCCAGGCAAGGTTAGTTCTTTATTATCTTTTGAGGTGTAGGTTCTATCTGGGTTAAGTGATCGAGTCATCTCAGACTCACCTTTTATAAAGGTTTCTTTTAAATCACCTTTCATGAGACCTAGCCAATTTCTATAAACGATAACTTTATCAGCAGCATCTACTGCGGCAACTGAATCCTCGCAGTCTTGAATGGTGGTAATTGCAGATTCTACTAATACATCTTTAATGCCTGCTGGATCGTCCATTCCTATATTGTGATCTTTATCAATTTGAATTTCTAAATGTAGATTATTATTCTTTAACAAAATGCCACTAGGATTATTATTGTCTCCACTAAAACCAATATATTGATTGGTATCTTTTAATTCTGTTCGAGTACCATCAGATAATACAACTTGAAGACTTTCACCTAAAATCATAAAGCTAGTAGCATCTTCATAGACGCCACTTTTTAGAGGAACTGTCTCGTTAAGGAAGTTTTTAGCAAAGGCTATAACCTTACTTCCTCTTGCTGGGTTGTAACCTCCGACTCTTTCAGCCCCATCTTCTTCTGATATCACGTTTGTTCCATATAAAGCATCATAAAGGCTTCCCCATCTTGCATTTGCAGCATTTAATGCAAACCTAGCATTCATAACAGGAACAACCAACTGAGGACCTGCAATAGTCTTTATTTCAGGATCTACATCAGAGGTTTCAATAGAAAAATTGTCGCCCTCTTCAAGTAAATAACCTATTTCTTTAAGAAAACTCTTATATTCAGCTGCATCATGATCTTGATCTTTTCTTTGTATGTGCCAGTTATCAATTTGCTCTTGCAAAGAGTCTCTTTTTGTTAAAAGTTCAATATTCTTAGGACCAAAGGTATCTAAAATAGACTCAAGAGATTTCCAGAAAAGACTTGGTTGAATATTAATACCAGTAACAAGCTCTTCTCTTAAAAAATTATCAAGCTCTTTGGAGACATGAAGCCCTCCATATGTGACTCTCGCTGAATCATCTATAGGATTTGGAACCATTTCAGTTTCAGATTTTAATAATGAGACAAGTTTTGTAAAAATATTCATAACAGAATTATATACAAGCTAGTAAGTCTATAAAACATTTGAACTAATTAAATCCTGATTAAATAATTTATAATTATTATATGGATGATAGTAAAAATATTGACGCTTTAATTATTGGTGCAGGTCATAACGGCCTCGTATGTGCTTATTATCTTGCCAAAGCTGGGCTCAATGTTCATATTTTCGAACGTAGACATATTGTTGGCGGCGCTGCTGTTACAGAAGAATTTCATCCAGGTTTCAGAAATTCAGTAGCAAGTTATACAGTTAGCCTACTTAATCCTCAAGTTATAAGTGATATGAAATTAAAGGAATATGGTTTAAGTATTGTTAAGAGGCCTATTTCTAATTTTCTTCCTATTAATAATACTAATTATCTTAAATTGGGTGGCGGTCTTGAAAAGACTCAAGCGGAGTTTAGAAGGTTCTCAGAAAGAGATGCAAATAGGCTTCCAGATTACTATGAACGCATCGAAGCGGTAGCAGATGTTCTTAGAGATTTATCAATTAAAACTCCTCCAAATCCAAAACAAGGTATTAAGGCTCTTATGCAAACAGCTTTGCAGGCTTGGCCAATTGTAAAAAAAGGTAATCAGGTCCACAAAGATGTTTATGATCTTTTTACAAAAAGCGCTCGATCTTTCTTAGATTCATGGTTTGAAAACGAGCATATTAAAGCAGCTTTTGGCTTTGATGCTATTGTTGGTAACTATGCAAGCCCTGATACTCCGGGCTCAGCTTATGTGCTGCTTCATCATGTTTTTGGTGAAGTTGATGGTGAAAAAGGAGCATGGGGTCACGCTATTGGCGGCATGGGTGCTATTACTCAAGCAATGCAACAAGCATGTATTGATGTTGGCGTAAAGATAACAACTAACGCACCCGTTAAAAAAGTTATGGTTGATGCAAAAAGAGTTACTGGTATTCAATTAGAGAATGGTGATGTTATTAATGCATCAAAAGTTGTATCTAATC
>CAYFJC010000006.1:0-39047 GCA_964343355.1 uncultured Gammaproteobacteria bacterium
TATTAAAATCACTACTAAAATAAATTATGGTTAGTTTACCCATTCGCCTGGGTTACAAATATTTTCGATCCAAGAAAGGCGGATTAATTTCTTTAACATCCGGTATTGCAATTGCTGCTCTTGCTATTGCTGTATCTGCATTAATTATAGTTACATCTGTAATGAATGGCTTGGAAAAAGAATTACAAGACAGAATCCTTGGAGTTGTTCCTCATGTCTTAATTCATTCAAATAAACCAATAAATAATTATGAGCTCCTAGTTGAAGAGTTGCAAAATGATCCTTTGGTAGTTACAGCTTCTCCCTATATCCAGCTTCAAGCGCTGGCCTCATATGGAACAAAATCAAGAGGTATTATGCTAACTGGTATAGATTCATCTAAAGAACAAGATATGTCTATACTGCCTGATTTTATAATTGCTGGATCACTTGATAGCATTAATGATGGAAATAATATTGTTATTGGTAATTGGCTTGCATCATTTCTAGGTGTTTCATTGGGAGATACAATTACAGTAACAACAACAAACATCAGAACAACACTAATAGGCTCATTTCCACGCTCAATTAACTTAACTGTTTCAGGAATATTTGAGCTTAAAGCAGAGTTAGATCAATCGCTGGTAGTTACATCTCATCAATTAGCTCAAATTATAGACAATAAAAAGGAAGCAACCCAAAGTATTAGAGTAAAAGTTGATAATCTTTTTGAAGCCCAAGCAATAGCTAACGAACTCTCTTTTAATTTATCAAGTGAGAAGCAGTATTTTGTTGGCTCTAGCTGGAAAAGAACACATGGAACTCTTTTTAGAGCTGTTCAAATGGAAAAATTAATAACTAGCCTACTATTATTTTTAATAGTTATAGTAGCTTCATTCATAATTTTATCCACTGTAATTATGACCGTAAAATCAAAAGAGAGAGAAATTGGAATTCTAAAGACTATAGGTGCTTCTAATAGACAACTTGTTCTGATATTTATTTTTCAAGGCGCTTTAATAAGCTTTGTTGGAATTATCTTAGGTGTAATATTTGGATTAATTGGTACATGGAATGTAGCTAATCTTGTTGCTTTTATTGAATCTATTCTTCAAAGAAATTTACTTGATCAGTATTTTATTAATTACTTTCCATACAGCATTGAGCCTATTCAAATATTAGTAATTTGTGGAATATCTTTTGCTTTAAGTATTATTGCTACATTAGTGCCTGCATTTAAAGTATCTAAATTAGACCCTAGTGAGATTCTTAGATATGAATAATATTTCATGTAAAAATATATATAAGAGCTTTCAGCATGATAATGAAGATATGGCTGTATTAGAGAATATAAATTTATCTATAGCCAAAGGAGATAAAATTGCTATCACTGGTGCATCCGGAGCTGGTAAAAGTACTTTACTTCAACTTTTAGCAGGACTAGATAAACCTTCTCAAGGTAATGTTTTTGTTGATGATGTAGATTTGCAAGCTATTAGCTCTATAGAGCAATCAAAAGTCAGGCTAAACTCATTTGGTTTTGTTTATCAATTTCACCATTTACTGGAAGATTTGAATGTTTTTGAAAATGTTCTTATTCCGCAACAACTCAAATATGCAGATAATTCACAAGAATCTGTTATAAAAGTTTCCGATATATTAGATCAATTGGGTCTAAGTTCGCGTTCTAAGCACTTACCATGGAAGCTATCAGGCGGAGAAAAGCAGAGAGTCGCAATAGCAAGAGCGATTATAAACAATCCACATTTTTTATTTCTTGATGAGCCAACAGGTAATTTAGATGATGAAAACTCTATTTTGGTGCAAAATTTAATACTTCAAATAGCAGATGAGCACAAAATAGCTTTAATTTTATCTACCCACGATACTAATTTTGCGAATAAAATGAATACAATATACAAGATCAATAATAGAAATATTAAAGAGGTTTAGATGAGTGAATTAATAACAGCTGGAGGAGTCTTTATGTACCCACTTCTGATTTGCTCAGTTTTAATTTTTGCTATTAGTATAGAAAGATTTTGGTTTCTTCAAGAACGCCTTGTTTCACCTAGCGGCCTGAGAACTCAAGTGACTAATTTATTAAATCGTTCAAAGCTTGATACTACTCAAAAACAAAACATTTCAGATATTTCAGCTTTAGGCTTGTTACTAATGAACGCATATAAATATAAAGATCTTAATAGGGAAGGTCTTGAATCTAAATTAAATGAAACAGGATCAGAGGTTAAATTTGTTCTTGAACGAAATCTTACAATGCTAGGAACTTTAGCAACCATAAGCCCATTATTAGGACTCCTTGGAACTGTGGTTGGTATGATAGTAGCCTTTACAGGACTTACTGCCTCAGGTGGAGCAGACTCAGACGTTTTGGCGCTTGGTATTTCGCAAGCCCTTATAACGACTGCATTCGGTTTATCTATAGCTGTCCCAGGACTGGTTTTACATAAGTACTTCGAACAAAGAGTTAGCCACCTTCTACTCATCCTTCAATCAGAGACTTCTGAGTTTATAGATTTTATTAACAAATAATTTCAATGAATTTTTTAAAATCTGAAAAAAAGCCTTTAACCATAGAGATAACTCCATTAATAGATATAGTCTTTTTATTGGTAATTTTTTTTGTAGTAACCTCAAAAGTTGGAGACTCTCAATACTTAGAATTAGATTTACCAGAAACTGAATCCTTTGAATATAATTTTGTCAAAGAGGGGCATGAAATAACAATCTTAGAAAGCGGGGGTGTTTTAATAAATAATAAAACCTTCAATATGAACCAATATGGCGAAATTGAAAATGCTATATTAAACCTTGATAATACTACTCAAATAGTAATTTTAAGCGCAGAATCCTTTTCGTATCACACATGGGTTGTAACAATGATGGATTCATTACAGAGAAATGGGTTTAATGAAATTCAAATTAGAACAATAGAAAAATGAAACCAAAAACTTTAAGAAGACTATTTGCCTACACTCTAAGATATAAATGGTCATTTATGGTTAGTGTGTTCGGTTTTCTAGCATTTGCAGCAGCAGATATAGCAGCAGTTGAATGGTTAAGAAGGATAATTGCCTTTATTAACTCTGATACCAATGAACTTCATACCATATTAGCTTTATCACTCATTCTTATTGCTATCGGAAGGGGTTTCGGGTTTTTTGTTGGAAATTACTTTATGTCTAGAGTTGGCTTTGGAATTGTTCACGACTTGCGTGCCGAATTATTTCAAAAACTACACATGCTTCCAAAATCATATTTTGATAACAGTCAGTCAGGCCAATTAATTAACCGGATTACTTTTACAACCACTCAAGTGTCTGGTGCAGCATCAAGTTCTGTAAAAACCATCGTAAGAGAAGGTTTTTTATTGATAGGTTTATTATCCTATATGACGTTCTTGAATTGGAAATTAACCTCATTATTGATAATTACTGCACCAATCATAGCTTTGATTGTCTATGTAGCTGGAAAGCGCTTGAAAAAATTAGCAGCAGCTATTCAGACTGCTATGGGAGATGTTACTCATATTGCATCTGAGGCTGTTGATGGTCATGTTGAAATTAAGTCATTTAATGCTGAAGGCTATGAAAATAGTCGCTTCTTTGAGGCTAACACGGCTAACAAAACACAAAACCTTAAGCTTGAGGCTACTGGTAATATGGCTACCCCAATTATTCAGGTATTGGTGTCTATATCTCTAGCTCTTATAGCTTATTTTGCCTTAGGATCAAGTTTAGGAATTTCTCTTGATGCTGAAACTTTTATAGCTTTTTTTACTGCATCCGGCTTAGTAGCAAAACCAGTTAGACAGTTATCGAATATAAATATTGTTATCCAAAAAGGTTTAGCAGCAGCAGTTGAGATATTTGATCAATTAGACTCAAATAATGAGATTGATGAAGGTGAATCTGACTCCTTAATTACTGGAAAAATAGAATTTAACAATGTTTCATTTAGCTATGATGGTTCTAAGCAAATTTTAGATAATGTTAGCTTTTCAGCGAATAACAATCAGACAGTTGCAATTGTTGGTAAGTCTGGTTCTGGTAAATCTACTATTGCAAACTTAATACCTAGGTTTTACTCCAATTATCAAGGCAGTATTTTAATTGATGGTAAATCAATAACTGACTATAAGCTTCAGCATTTAAGATCTGCTATATCCATAGTAAATCAATCACCCTCTTTATTTAATGACACTATTGAGAATAATATTGCTTATGGCGCAGATTTAATAGATGAGGATAAGCTTAAAGAGGCATCTGCATTATCAGGCTGCGATGAATTCATTAATAACCTTCCTGAAGGCTTTAAGTCAGAAATTGGTGATGATGGAGTTCTGCTTTCAGGCGGACAAAGACAGAGAATTGCTATAGCTAGAGCATTCTATAAAGATTCTCCTATTATTATTTTAGACGAAGCTACTTCTGCATTAGATAACGAGTCTGAATTAGTTATACAAGAAGCCTTAAATAGATTAATCACTAATAGAACAACAATCGTAATAGCTCATAGACTTTCAACCATTGAAGATGCTGACAAGATACTTGTTTTGGATAATGGCCAGGTTGCTGAAGAGGGCTCTCATGATGAGCTCCTAGAAAAAGATGGATTATATAATTCTCTATATAAAAACAAATTTGAGGATTCAGGGAAAAAACTAAAATCCTCTGAACCATCAACTAAATACATGCAAACGTATGAGCAAGAAGAAATTACCACAAGCATGGTTGTTGATGCCTGGTATAACAAAAGCTTATGGTTATATCTACTTGCACCTTTCTCTGCAATCTACTCCTTCGTAGCATCAAGAAGAAGAAGAAAATTTATAAGTGGGAAGCGTAAATCCTGGAAGCCAGATACACCAATAATTATTGTTGGAAATATAACTATTGGCGGAACTGGAAAAACTCCATTGGTTAAATATATTGCCAGTGAGCTTGAGAAAATAGGTTATAAACCAGGAATTGTTAGCAGGGGATATGGGGGCAGTTATTCGGGAACACATGAGGTTACTTCCAAAAGTACTTATAAGGAAACAGGAGATGAGGCTCAGATTTTATCTAAACTCAATATGCCATTTTACTTAGATAGAAATCGTCCAAGAGCTGTAAAAAACTTAGTTGAAAATAATGATTGTGATGTAGTTATAGCTGATGATGGATTGCAGCATTATCAACTTGGAAGAGATATCGAAATAGTTGTTATAGATGGCTCTAGAAGACTAGGCAATGCATTGTGTTTTCCTGCTGGACCTCTAAGAGAGTCATCTAAGCGATTAGATTCGGTTGACTTTATAGTTAATAATGGCGGTCCAACAGATGAAGGTGAAAATCTGATGACTATTAGTCCGGCTAATTTTGTTCATCTTAATAGTAGTAAATCATATTCTTATAATTCTTGGCCAATGCATAATCAAATTCATGCAGTGGCTGGATTAGGAAATCCAGGCAGGTTTTTTGATACGCTTACTAGATTGGGTTTTGATGTAATTAGACATCCTTTTCCCGATCATCATAAATTTAATCATAAAGACTTATACTTTTTAGATAATCTTCCTATTATTATGACTGAAAAAGACGCCTCTAAATGCAAGCATTTTGGTAATACCAAGATATGGTATTTAACTATTGAAGCTGAATTACCAAAAGATTTCATAACTGAAATTGATGAAAAGCTAAAAAATATTAATTAGGTTTTATCGTGAATGATCCATATGTAGTTATTATTCCATCAAGATTAGCTTCCACACGTTTGCCTAGAAAACCTCTTGCTGATATTGCCGGCAAGTCCCTTATTCAAAGAGTTTATGAGAGAGCAATTAAATCTAATGCTAAAAAAGTCTATGTAGCAACTGATGAAAAAGAGATATTTAACCATGTTAAGAACTTTTCAGATGATGTGATTATGACTTCAGAAAATCATTTATCTGGAACTGATAGAATTCAAGAAGCCGCAAATGCTTTAAATATTCAGGCTGATGAAACGATTATAAATCTTCAGGGTGACGAACCATTTGTTCCTATTGATCTTATAAATAGGTTATCTGATATTTTTAATAACTCTTCTTGTGATGTAGGCACAGTTGTTACTAAGTTTACTGATACTGAGGAATTAGATAATCCAAATTCTGTTAAGGTTGCTTTATCTAATTCAAATAAAGCCTTATATTTTTCTAGATCTGTAATTCCTAATAATTTTACTAAAACAGATCAAATTTTTTACAGGCATATAGGTATCTATGCATATAAAAAATCAACACTTGATAGATTAGTATCCTTACCACCATCGAGTTTAGAGTTAGCAGAAAAATTAGAACAACTTAGATTTATTGAAAATGGTTTTACAATGGAGGCATTGACTTACAATTCTTTAATACCCGCAGGCATAGATACGCATGAGGATCTTCAAACTGCAATAGATTTTATAAATAATGCTAATCGATAAAAATGCCATACTGATTAATTCTTTAGCGATTAAATCAATTGCTAAATATCTAATAACCATCGAATCAGAGCAATGTTTAGAGGAGCTATCTCTGTTTTTAAATAATCATAATGATAAAACGCTAGTTTTAGGGGAGGGTTCCAATGTAGTCCTGCCAGAATATTTTGATGGGATTGTTATCCAAACTAATCTTGATGCTATTGAAAAGCTTTCAGATTCAGAAGTTAAAGTTGGATCATCTTTGAATTGGAACTCTTTCGTAAACTGGTCGTTAGATAATAATTTTTATGGCCTAGAGAATTTATCATTAATACCAGGAAGTGTAGGCGCTGCTCCTATTCAGAATATTGGAGCTTATGGAGTAGATTTAAGTCAATTTGTAGAATCGGTGCGTTTTTATGATTTTTTAAATAATGAAATTAAAGAATTTAATAATAATGAGTGTAAATTTTCTTATAGAACCTCTATTTTTCAAAATATGAATATTATAATTTTAAGCATTAATTTTAAATTTTTACCAACCACTTTAAATGTTGAATATGCATCAATACAAGATTACCTTTTGCTTAATGACATTGATAAATCTACTCTAACCTCTAAAAGTCTTGCTAAAATTATTCAATCAATAAGGCTAAGTAAATTACCTGACCCTAGCATCATTCCTAATGTAGGTAGTTTTTTTAAGAATCCTATCGTTAAAAGAGAGTCAATCAAGACAGATCATTTTGCATATGATGATTTAGTTGTCTGGGACCACAGTCAAGATAATGTAAAAGTTGGTGCAGCCAGATTAATTCAGTTAATTGATGATTTAATTCCCTCAGACTTAGAGGTTGGTCTATATGGAGATCATGCTTTAGTTATAATTAATAAAGGTAATGCATCTCAAGATGATGTTGTTAATTTCTCCAAAATCATACAAAAACAAGTTCTAAAAACCTTTAATATCACTTTGGATATTGAACCTACTATTATTTACTCCTAATGTTTTTATGGTCTGCTATTGCTCATCTTCTGGCTGTTGTCAGCCCAGGGCCAGATACCGCTTTAATTATTAGACAAGTTGCAAAGGGAGGTAGATCTAGCGCCTACTTCGCAGCCCTAGGTATTGGTTTTGGAGTTTTTATTCATTCCGTCCTTGCATCATCTGGTATTTCCTTATTGCTCTTATCTAACGCTAATTTAAAATTTATTATTAGTTTAATGGGCGGTCTTTACTTAATTTATATTGGGTTGATTTCCTTTTTACCCAAAAAAATAATTAATGAAGAGCTTTACGAATATGACACCTCATCTTTTTTTAAAGGGCTTCTTACAAATTTATTAAACATCAAGGCGCTAATATTTTTTGTCTCCTTATTTACAATTATCACAGATACTTTAAACGGAATATGGTTATTTATTTACCCGCTATATTTTGGGGTAACGACTATTGCTTGGTTTACTTTTCTTTCATTTATTCTTACAACACCAAAATTAAATTCCTTATTTATAAAATACGATACATATTTTGAAAAAATATCATCAGCTTTTCTGCTTTTCATTGGATTACTAATCTTATTTAATATTTTTTATGTCAATTGATTCAATAATAAAATCACTTAAAGATTATGATGATTCTAGCTTTCCTCCTGTTCATTTATGGAATCCAGACATATGCAGCAACGCTTCCTTTTCAATCGATATAAAAGGAGATTGGTATTACAACGGTTCAATAATAGGAAGAAAAAGGTTAAAAAAATTATTTTCAACAGTTCTAAAAAAAGAAGATGATTCTTACTACTTAGTTACTCCAGTTGAAAAAATTAAGATTGAGGTTGAGATTGCACCTTATATGATTACTGATTTTCACTATGATAAGAATACCAAGGAGATTGTTCTAGATACCAACTTTGATTACTCCTTTCCTTTAAATCAAGAACATCCGTTAACTATTAAAAGTGTAAATCACGATGATTTTCCGATTGTGATTGTTAGATCGGAACTTGAAGGTCTAGTTACAAGAAGTGTTTTTTATAAATTAATAGACATCGCTATCAGTCAAAATCATAGTAGCTCTAAAGAGAGATTGGTATTAGAAAGTTTTAACTCTTTTCATGACCTAGGCTCACTTGCATAAAAAATTAAATCTTCCATCTAAGATATGTCTTGCTTGCAAGAAATCTTTTTTATGGAGAAAAAAATGGGAGAGAAGCTGGAATGAGGTCCAGTACTGTAGTAAAAAATGTAAAAAAAACTTTTCTACTAATTCAGCTCTTAGAGGCTAACCATTCATTCATATAAAGCTCTAATGTGGATAGAGGTAAAGCACCTCTTTTTAAAACTTCATAATGGAATTCTTTAATATCAAACTCATCACCAAGCTGGTTTTCTGATTTTTTTCTTAATTCTAGAATCTTCATTTGACCAATTTTATAAGCAAGAGCCTGACCAGGCCAGTTAATATATCTATCAACCTCATTAATTATATCTTGTTTACTTTTTGCTGAATTTTCAAGAAAGAAGTTTATAGAATCATCTCTAGACCAGTTCTTATAATGCATACCAGTATCAACAACTAGTCTAATAGCTCTCCACATTTCATATGTCAGCTGACCAAATTGTGAATAAGGATCTTTATACAAACCAAGATCATAACCAAGAGCTTCACTATAAAGACCCCAACCCTCAACAAAGGCTGTCGTGCCTCCATATTTCCTAAAATTAGGCAAATCTAACTCCATGCTAATAGAAATTTGTAGATGGTGTCCAGGCATTGCTTCATGCACAGTTAAAACTTCTATTTCATATTTTGGGCGAACTTCTGGTCTGTAGAGATTTACATAATAATATCCTGCTCTAGTTCCATCAGCTGCTGGTCGTTGATAGTAAGCTGTTGTTGTATCCGGAGCACTTTCCATAGGTATTGGTCGAATCCCATATGGGATAGAAGGGAGATAGCTAAACAAGTTAACTAATTCAGGATCTATTCTTTTTGCTGTAGCAAGATATTCTGTAAGTAGGTCATCAGGATTATCAAAATAAAATTTAGGATCTGATCGAAGATGTTCTAGAAATTCTCTAAATGATCCATCCCAATTAACATCCTCAACAATCTGCTCCATTTTAGATTTAATGCGTTTAACCTCACTAAGTCCTATGTTATGTATTTCATCTGGATGAAGTTCAGTTGTAGTAAAGCTCTTAGCTAAGGCTTCATAATACTTATCACCATTTGGTATTTTATTGATACCAATAGAATCTCTAGAGTTAGGAAGATATTCATTTTTAAAAAAATTATAAAAATTTACATAGGCAGGTATAACAATATTTTCTATAACTATTAAAGCTTGGGTTTGAATTTGATCTATATCATCACTAGAAATAGACGAAGGCATTTCATCAAAAGCTTTATAAAAAGGGCTTAGAGAGGGAGTTACAAATGCCTGTTTCTCAATCTGATCAAGGACTCTTTCCATCAGAATGCGTGGCGGCATAATACCTTCATTAATTCCCATTTTAGCTATTTGTATATGACCATCAATATATTCATCAATTATTGATAGTCTTGTTAGCCAATCCTTGTAATGTTCTGCAGTTCTAAGAGGTAAAGTTTCGGCTGATTCGTGTTGAAGTTGAATACCACCTCTGTGACTAAATGGAGCTAAAAAAGATTTAAACTCATGCATTTCAATTGATTTCTTATACCGATCTTTAAATAGCTGAATATTCAAAACATTCTCAGCATTAAATTTATCTATAGATAGAGTATTTAGATCCGATAGTATTTTTTTATCATGCTCATGATTTGCATTAATTTTTTCTAATGAGTAGATCGGCCATTCATCATTTTTTTCTAAAATACCCATACTTGATGCATAAAGAGGGCTTTCATCTATACCTCGCTGCCATTCAGAATCCATTATAGACATAAAGATAGACTCATCTGTAACTTTAGAGCATGACGCTAAAATATATGAAACAAGTAAGAGATATATAAAATTTTTCAATTTACATATTTGGATAATTTGGCCCACCAGGACCTTCAGGTGATACCCATTTGATATTTTGAGATGGGTCCTTAATGTCACATGTTTTACAATGAACACAGTTTTGAGCATTAATAACAAATTTCTTTTCCCCATCTTTCTCTACAACTTCATATACTCCTGCTGGGCAATATCTTTGAGCAGGCTCGTCATACAAAGGAAGATTCTTTAATATAGGTATAGTTGGATCTTTGAGTTGAAGATGGCAGGGCTGATCCTCTTCGTGATTTGTATTTGATAGATAGACAGAGCTAAGTTTATCAAATGAATAAACACCATCAGGTTTTGGATAATCTATTTTTTTTGCTTTATCAGCATGAATAAGCGTATCGTGATCTGGGGTAGGGTTGCTAAGAGTAAATGGTAAATTCCCTCTAAATATAAACTGATCTATAGCATTAAATGCTGCACCAAATAGTGCACCAAATTTATGGAATAAAGGGCCAAAATTTCTACTCTTATGAAGCTCATCATAAATCCAAGATTTCTTAACAAGATCGTCATATCCAAAATTATCAGATGAATTTACTAACTTATCATGAATATATTCGCCAGCAAGTATTCCTGATTTCATTGCTGTATGAGAACCTTTAATTTTAGAAAAAATAAGCGTCCCTGCATTATCTCCAACAAGCAGCCCGCCTGAAAATTCCATTTTAGGTAATGACTGTAAGCCACCTTTAATTAGAGCTCTAGCTCCATAACTAATTCTTTGACCACCTTTTAAATAAGCTGAAATTGAAGGATGAGTTTTCCAGGTTTGAAATTCATCAAATGGACTTAGATATGGATTCTTATAATCGAGTGGGACTACATAACCCAAATAAACTTCTTCGTTCTCACCATGATATAAGTAGGACCCTGAAGGTGTATCAAGATTAGTTGGCCAGCCATTGGTATGAATAACAAGACCAGGCTCATGCTGCTCCTTTGGAATTTTCCAAACCTCTTTAAAGCCTATACCGTAATGCTGTGGATCCTTATCAGCATCTAGATTGAATTTAGAAATTAACTCTTTACCTAGATGGCCTCTACAACCTTCAGCAAAGATTGTATGCTTTGCTCGAATTTCAATTCCAGGTTCAAACCCAGCTTTTTCAGAACCGTTCATTGCAATACCCATATCACCAGTTTGAATACCTACAACTTTATTCTCTTCATAAATAATACTGCTAGCAGGGAAGCCTGGAAAAATTTCAACACCTAAATTTTCAGCATGATCACCCAACCATCTACATAAATTTCCTAAACTTAAAACATAATTTCCATGATTATTCATAGGAGGCATTACAAAAGTAGGAACAGGTATAGCTATACTTTTTAATAAAAATTTAAGTTTATCTTTTGTAACTGGAGTATTTAAGGGCGCTCCTAAATCTTTCCAATTTGGAATAAGTTCATTTAAAGCTGTTGGTTGGAAGACATTGCCTGAAAGAATATGAGCACCTATCTCTGAACCTTTTTCTAAAAGACAGATACTAAAATCAGTATTATTTTCTTTATTTAGTTGAGCAAATCGGATAGCTGTTGCAAGGCCAGCGGGACCTCCACCAACTACAACAACATCATATTCCATTATTTCTCTTTCCATATCTAATTTCCCTTATATATGTACTTAATTTATATCTAATAATATCCCCTATTTATATCTTTAGATAATTTATAAAAAACATTACAATTATACAGTTTTTTAAAATCATCAATAACACATACTGAGGAAAAAATGAAAATCTTAGTTCCAATCAAAAGAGTGGTTGATTATAACGTAAAAGTTAGACCGCTATCAGATCAATCTAATGTTGATCTTAACAATGTAAAAATGTCTGTTAATCCGTTTTGTGAAATTGCTTTAGAGGAGGCTGTAAGACTTAAAGAGTCTGGAGCTGCTACTGAAGTTATTGCAGTAACTGTTGGTAAGCAGGATTCCCAAGAGCAACTAAGAACAGCTTTAGCCTTAGGAGCTGATAGGGCTATTTTAGTAGAATCAGATAGTCTCGCTGAACCACTAGTTATTGCTAAAGCTCTTGCTAAAATATGTGAAGACGAAAAACCACATTTAGTAATTTTAGGTAAACAAGCGATTGATGGTGATAACAATCAAACCGGCCAAATGCTTTCAGCCTTAATGGGTTGCTCACAAGCTACAAATGCTTCTGAAATTAAACTATCAGCAGACTCAGCAGACGTAACAAGAGAAATTGATGGAGGACTACAAACTATCAAGATTAGCCTTCCAGCTATTGTAACTACTGACTTAAGACTTAATGAACCTAGATACGCATCCTTGCCAAATATTATGAAGGCTAAGAAAAAAGAACTTAACGTTATTAACCTATCTGAGATGGGATTTGACACAAGCGTTAGAACTGAATTACTTTCAGTAGAAATGCCAGCTCAAAGAGCAGCTGGTGTGATTGTAGAATCAGTCGATGAGCTTATAGATAAACTTAAAAATGAAGCGAAGGTTATATCATGAAAATATTAGTAGTAGCAGAGCACGATAATTCCATTTTGAAAGGATCTACCAATTCAACAATTGCAGCAGCAAAAGAAATTGGTTCTGACATTAGTGTACTTGTAGTCGGTAATTCATGTTCAAGCGTAGCAACTGAAGTAGCAAGCCTTGATGGCGTTACAAATGTAATGCTTGCTGAAAATGAGATCTATTCTAATTTTCTTGCTGAAGATTTAGCTAAGTTAGTAGAATCGGTATCAGATGAGTATGAATACATACTTGCACCAGCAACAACTTTTGGTAAGAACTTTTTACCAAGAGTTTCAGCATTATTAGACTCTCAACAAATTTCAGAAATTACTGAAGTAGTTAGCTCTGATACTTTTAAAAGACCTATTTACGCAGGTAGTTGCATAGCGACTGTTAAAACTCTTGAAGCTAAAAAAATTATTTCAGTTCGATCCACCGCATTTGATGGTGTTATTGCAGGTTCATCTGAGGCTCCAATAACTAACGTTACAGCAGTAGATTCATTAAATATATCATCTTTTGTAAACGAAGATCTTGCTGTAAGCGACAGACCTGAATTAACAGCTGCAGATATAGTTGTTTCAGGCGGAAGAGGAATGCAGTCAGGCGATAATTTCCATCTACTAGATAGCATTGCAGACAAGTTAGGTGCAGCAGTAGGAGCATCTAGAGCTGCTGTTGATGCTGGTTTTGTACCTAATGACTATCAGGTTGGGCAGACAGGTAAAATTGTTGCACCTGATCTATATATAGCTGTAGGGATCTCAGGAGCAATCCAGCATTTAGCCGGCATGAAAGATTCAAAAGTTATCGTTGCTATCAATAAAGATGAAGATGCGCCTATATTTCAAGTCGCTGACTATGGTTTGGTAGCAGATTTATTTGAAGCTCTACCTGAGTTAGATTCAAAATTATAAGTATCTAAATTTTAGTTAATAAAGCTACTAATTCTAAGTGAGGAGTATTTGAAAATTGATCAAATACTTCCATCTTAGTAATTTTATAATCTTTTAAATTCTCAAGATCTCTTTTAAAAGTCTCAGGGTTACATGAAATATAAATTATATTTTTAAATTTATTAAGTATATCGGTAACATTCTCATTCAATCCTGCTCTTGGTGGATCTACTAAAACATGGCTAAAATCATAATCACTTAAATTAATCTCTCCCATTCTTCTAAACCTTCTTCCATTAAAAGCCTCCGTTAGTTCAGTATCTGACAGCCTTGATTGAAGAACATTAGTTATCTTATTTTTATTGATAGACTTATTAAGATAAGTAATTGATGCGCGGTTATTTTCTGTTGCAAAAACTTTATTAAAATATCTACTCATTGGGATTGTAAAGGTACCAGACCCGCAATAAAGTTCCAAAAGATCTTTAGGCTCATCTATTAAAGACAAGCTAAATTCAACCATTTTGGACATTAAGTACTTATTGGGTTGATAGAAGGTTTTATCATCCTGATAAAGATAGAAAGGATTGTGTGTATTGATTAGCTCTTCAAGCTCACTAACACCAGTGGCCAGTAGTTTTTTTCTAGATCTGCCAACAATATGAATATTTAAATTTGCTGCAATAACTTTAGCATTTTCAAGCCAATTATTATCAAGCTCTTTGTGATAGATAAGTGTGACTAAGACAACATCATGCGCTGTTCGAAAATTTATTTGAAATAATTTTTTTTCAATTAATAAATTTGACTGAATTTTTTTTAATAATGGTTCCATTACATTTTGAATTGATTGATGGGGGAGATTAAAAGTTTTTAAAAATACTTTTTTACCATTATCCATCATGGTGTAACAATTGTTCTTATAACCAAATTCACATCTAGATCGATAGCCGGTAGCAGGACTTAAATTAATGGCTATCTCCTTGTCATAGTATGTTGATAAAGATTTCTTAACTTTAATAAACTTATTCATTAGAGAAGAAACATAGTTATTGCTATGATGATTGATATGAAAACAATATTAAGTAAAAAAAATAATATAATAACTTTAGGTATTGATAGCCTAGCTAGATCTTCCTCAAGATCTTTTTTAGATCTAACGCCTAATAGAGATGAAATTATTCTTTTTAACCACATGAGTGCATTATGTCAAAAATAATTAATATTACTAAGTCAGCAGAAGAATATTTAGCTAAATTAATATCTGATAAGGATGATGAAAGTATTGGTATTAGAATATTTATTTCCGATCCCGGAACTCCTAAAGCAGAAACATGCTTGGCTTACTGCAAATCTGAAGAAGCCAATCCTACAGATGAGCTAATTAAACTAGATACACTAGATGCTTTTATTGATAAAAGAAGCATTCCTTTTTTAAAAGATGCAGAAGTTAATTTTGATCATGATAATTTTGGTGGCCAGTTAACAATTAAAGCACCTAATGCAAGGTTTCCCAATATATCTCCCGATAGTCCCGTTGAAGATAGAATTAACTATGTAATCTATAATGAAATTAATCCAATGCTTGAATCTCATGGTGGAGAGGTTAGTTTAATTAAATTCACAGAAAAAAAAGAAGCTGTTCTCCAGTTTGGAGGCGGTTGCCAGGGTTGTGGGATGGTTGATGTAACATTAAAAGATGGAATAGAGAAAACTCTTATAGAGCAAATACCAGAACTTAAAAGTGTTGTAGATATTACAGATCACTCAGATAGTGAAAATGCTTTTTATAAACCTTAAGCTTTATCTTTAATTGAAACGACAATCCCAAACTTCGGATGATCAAAATAATAAATTTCATTTGGAAAAACTCTAATATTTTGTTCTATAAAATATTTCCTTAAATTATCATCTGTCATTTTTTTATCACCCAGATTATTTAAATCACTATTGTTTCTAGATTCTAAGTAGGCCCTCACATCAATATGGAGATATCTGGATTTATAGGTTTTTATATATAAACCATACTCCCCATCTTTATTTAGATAAACAAATGGACTTTCTTCCATATCTGCTACTCCCTGATGCCAGGTGTAATGATCTAATAACTCATAATCTTTTCTTCTTAAAATTCTTCTTTTTAGTGAATTTAAAGCATTTCCGTTATTTAACTCTCTAAACCAATAACCACTATTTTTAGAATAAAGCTTTTCATCATCACTTTTTGTTTCAATTGAAAGGATATTTTTAAATATATCTGTAAATTTATACTCATATTTGAATGATTCACTCATGGCAGTTAAGTTTATAGATTTTGGAGGTGAAGATAACTCTACAACTTTCTTAGGGTCTATTAAAAAAGTATTTTTAGTATTAAATATTTCTTTAGTTTTAAAATTTGGAGTTGAGTAGATCAATACCTCTATTTCATAGGTAACTGTATCTTCAGCTTCTTGCGGTTGAGCCAATGGCATAAATAAAATTGATAATAGGTATAGAGCTCTAAGAGATTTCATTTACAAAGTTTCTCACAAATAAGCGTCTTTGATTGCTATTTTTAACATCAAGCATATTGATTTCTAATTTTCCACTAGGATCCATTTTATATAATTGTGCATTAGATCTTATAAGGTCTAACATTTTATTTAAAACACGATCATCCAGCTTAGGATCAAACTGAATAGTAGTTTTATCTTTATGTGATAATATTTTATTAATACCTACTTCCTTAGACAATAATAGTAACTCAGCATTACTAAAGAGCGCATCAACTTCATTAATATACTTTCCGCATCTATCAATAAGCTCTAACTTTAAATTCATTAAGTCTTTAACTGACTTAATTTCATTAATCCTTCTATAGACTTTAAGTCTCTCTGTAGGAGAGGGTAAGTACATATCTGGTATAAAGGCATCATCAAAAAAATTAACTTCAGGACTTATAGACTTATAGGCATGAAGCGGATTCTTAATTCCCTCAATTGAATCTTTTAGCATTGATAGGTACAAGGAAATTCCAATTGCATCAACATGCCCGCTCTGCTTTTCTCCTAAAATTTCACCACCACCTCTGAGCTCTAAATCTTCTTGCGCAATAAAAAATCCTGAACCAAGTTCTGATAATCTTATTATAGAATCTAATCTCTCTTTTGAAGTTCTTGGTAAATCAGGCGTGGGAATTAAGAAATAACAATAACCCTGTTTGCTCGATCTTCCAACACGACCTCTTAGCTGATGAAGCTGAGCAAGACCAAAATTATATGCATCCAAAATAATCATAGTATTGGCATTAGGTATATCTAAACCCATTTCTACAATCGTAGTGCATAAAAGAACATCAATTTTACCTAACTGAAATTGACTCATCGTCTTGGTAATATCTGCTTTATTAAGTTGCCCGTGTGCAATTTCAATTTTTAATTCAGGTAAAAGTCTAAGTAAATGCTCTTTTAAGATCCCCAGTTTTTTAATATCATTCTGAATAATAAAACATTGACCATCTCTAGAGCTTTCTCTTTTTATTGCTTCCATCATCAAATTATCACTTTCAACTTTAAGAAAAGATTTAATGCTAAGTCTATTTGTTGGTGGAGTGTGTAGAAATGAAAAATCTTTCAATCCAGCAAAAATAAAGTTCATAGTTCTTGGAATAGGGGTAGCCGATAAATATAAAACATGAACATCCGGCTTCTTCGATTTAATTATATCTTTTTGTTTTGTTCCAAATCTATGCTCTTCATCAATAACAAGTAAACCAATATTATTAAAGTCTAATGATTGATTAAATAAAGCATGCGTTCCAATTAATATATCAACTTTACTATTATTAAAATCATCAATAGTCGACTTTTTCTCAGCTACACCCGAGTGTCTATTTAATGATTTTATAGTTATACCAAATTTTTTAAATCTATCTACAAATGATTGAAAATGCTGAGTAACTAGCACTGTACTTGGAGCCAAAATAACAACTTGCTTGCCAGCATTAACACTTATAAAAGCTGCTCTCATAGCTATTTCAGTTTTCCCAAAACCAACGTCTCCACACAAAAGCCTATTCATCGGCTTTATTAGTGATAAATCTTTTTCGATAGCTTCTATTGCTAGAATTTGATCATTAGTTTCTTTATATGGAAATTCTTTAACAAACTCCATATAGCTGGACGCTTCAATCCTAAGTGCTGGAGCCTGTGATGAAAGTCGCCTAGATTCAATATCTAATATTTCAGCAGCATGATCATATGCTCTTTTTTCAGCACGCTGTTTTTTTTGAGACCATTTATTATTCGATAATGAGTCAAGTGTTGTATCAACTTTATCACTATTTTTATGGTATTTAGATATAAGAAATGTCTTAGCTAAAGGCACATATAAATTTTCATTATTTGAGTATGAAATTTTTAAGTACTCATTTTTAACATCCTTGGATTCTACAATTTCAAGTCCTTTATAAATTCCAAGTCCATAGCTCTCATGAATAACATAATCATTAACACTGAAATGTATGTTCGTATCAATTCGGATATTAACAGGTGAATTATCATCTCTATTTATAGGAGTTTCATTTTCAAAGAATTCTCTATGCAAAAATATTGTCTTTGACTGTAAATCATAGAGAGGTCTAAAAATATTTTTATTTATTAAATTAATACCATCTTTTAATTCACTAATATTTTCAATTTCATTAATTGAAGATAGATATAAGTTTTTGATAGCCTCATATTCACTTGGTATAAGGCTCGATATAACAATTTTTTTTACCGTGCCTTCATTGAGTAATATATTTGCAAGTCTTAAGTTCTCGGCAAAGCCAAGGTCATAATCTAAGTCTTTATAAACTGATATTTCCGTACTTAGTAATTCGGATTTATCAATAAAGTTATTAACAATATCTAGACTAAAAAAAAGATCTTTGGGTCTTAAAAGCGGTCTTGATGCATCAATATTTTCTTCATCAAATCGTCTATTTACTTCTTCCCAATAAAGCATATTTTCTTCAACCACCTTATTGGCTGCTATAAATTTATAATCGCTGAAGAGTTCTTCAAATGACTCAGTACTCTCAAAAAATAAAGGTAGATATATTTCATATCCCTCAGATAGCAATTTGTTATTAAGATCATTAAACAAATCACAAAACCTTTCATCATTTTCAGGAAAGTAATCCCTCCAGCTATCTCTAAAAGACTTAAGGCCTAAATCATCAAGCGGCAGATTTGATCCTGTAGTCAGATTAAATTTTGTTATTTTATTTAGTGTTAATTGTGTGGAGGGGTTAAATGTCCTAATAGACTCAATTTCCTCGTCGAAAAATTCAATCCGTATCGGATTCTGATAAATAGATGGCCATATATCTAAAATACCTCCTCGTGATGAAAACTTATTGATGCTATCAACCCTTTCTGTATTTAAAAAATGATTATCAATAAGAATTTTTTTAAATTTATCTAATGCAATAGTTTCTCCCAAACTAAAGGTTTGCAAAGACTTAAAGAATGATTTTGATGGATAGCGTTCAAATAAGTTCTTTGAACTTGTGATTAATATACTGGGAGAGCTTCTAACCTTATTAAGGATCTGAAATCTTTCTTTTATTATTGATTCAGGAGAGGAGAAGTGATCATATGGCAATATTTCTCTTTCAGGAAAATAACTAATTAAATCATCATCTAGATATAAGCTTAATTCATTACTTAGCATTCTAGCTTCTGCATTAGTTGACGCTACATAACACAAAGATTTCTTAGAACCCCTTAAAGCCTTAGCAAGAGTGGCTGCAATAATATGACTACTAGGTTTTAACATTTTTTTAAATTATTGGAATATTTATTGCCATAATACATTTGAATTATTAATATATTTATTAGTTAAAGAATTTTATTAAGATTTAATATAGTTTCTTGTATAATACGGACACATTTTAGCAACCCAATATATAAAAAAGGTAAGAATATGGAAATTAATTTCACTGATTCAGATAATAAGTTTAGAGATGAGGTAAAAGCATTTTTAAAAGATGAATATCCATCGCATGTTAAACATAAACAAGACAATGGAATTGAACTTACAAAGCAGGACATGATTGATTTTCATAAGTCAGTCTCAGCCAAAGGCTGGATGGGTTATAACTGGCCAGTTGAATATGGTGGAACGGGCTGGAGTACAACCCAAATTTATATTTTTCAAACAGAATTCGGCCTAGCAGGCTGCCCACCATTATTAGCATTTGGCGTGAGCATGGTTGGTCCAGTAATTTATACCTTTGGTAATGAAGAGCAAAAATCGAAATATTTACCAGATATTCTTAATTTTGATACTTGGTGGTGTCAAGGTTATTCAGAGCCTGGTTCAGGATCAGATCTGGCCTCTTTAAAAACTAAAGCAGTAAGAGATGGTGATGAGTATGTTATCAATGGATCAAAAACGTGGACTACTTTGGCTCAAAGTGCAGATTGGATTTTTTGTCTAGTCAGAACGGAAACAACTGCAATAAAACAAGAAGGAATATCATTCATCCTTATTGATATGGATAATCCTGGTATTGAAGTTAAACCTATCATCACTATTGATGGTGAGCACGAAGTAAACTCTGTTTTCTTTACAGACGTTAGAGTTCCTGCAGCCAATCTTATTGGTGAAGAGGGTAAAGGTTGGACTTATGCAAAATTCCTATTAGCGCATGAAAGATTTGGAATAGCTGCTGTTGGAGGCTCAAAAAGATCCTTGGCTCGTTTAAAAGATATAGTCAGTGAACTAGATAACCCAATTTTATCTAGAAAAGTCACTCAATTAGAAATTAATCTTAGTTCTTTGGAGATAACAGAATTACGTTTGTTATCAGCTTTAGAGAATGGTGCTCATCCAGGAGCTGAATCATCTATCTTAAAAATTAGAGGTACAGAGATCCAGCAAGAACTTACAGAGCTATATGTTGAAGCTGCTGGAGAATATGCATTAATTTATCCTGGTCCTCATGGACATGGCGATAATGCTAGGCCTGCTGGTCCAGAACATGCCCCGCATTCAGTATCAAAATATCTGAATATGAGAAAAACCTCTATTTATGGCGGAAGTAATGAAATTCAAAAAAATATTATTTCAAAACACGTATTAGGGGTATAAGAATGAATCTTAATTATTCAGATGAGCAGCAAATGCTTAGAGATCAAGTCCAGAAATTCTGTGAAGCGGATTATTCATTTAATAAAAGAGAGGAAATTCTTAAATCAGATCTAGGTTATGACGCTGATTTATGGAAATTATTTTCAGAATTAGGCTGGCTATCACTGCCTTTTTCAGAAGAAAATGGTGGATTTGGTTATGGTCCAATTGAATTATCAGTTCTGTTTGAAGAGTTTGGAAAAGTTTTAATTGTTGAGCCATACCTGAGCACAATAGTTCTTTCTGGTTCTGTTTTAGATAAATCAAACTACTCAGGACGCTCTGATCTCTTAGAATCAATCACATCGGGCAGTTCCCAGATTTCTTTAGCTTACTTAGAAGAAGGTTCAAAAAATGATTATGCTTTTGCTAATGCTAGTTTAGCTAGTTCTGATAATGGTTTAGTTTTAAATGGAACTAAGACCCTTGTTCTTAATGGTGGCAATGCTTCTAAGTTAATAGTTTCAGCAATGATGAATGATGAACTTGTTTTAGTTGTTGTTAATTCAGATGCAGAGGGCGTATCGAATATTACCTATCCAACAATTGACGGTCAATCATGTGCTGAGATTTCATTTGAAAATGTTCAACTTGATGAGTCTGTAATTATTTCGAAAGGTTCTGAGTCAGTCGATTTACTTGATAATGCTATTAATATCGCAACTTTATGCATTAGTGCAGAAAGCATTGGATGCATGACAGCATGTTATAAAAAAACTGTTGAATATACAAAAAGCAGAGAGCAATTTGGTCAACCAATAAGTAATTTTCAGGTACTACAGCATAAAATGGTTGATATGTTTATAGAAAGCGAAGTCTGCAAATCACTTTTATTTAAAGCTATGCTTGAATGTGAATCAAATGAAGATACTAAAAATAAATCTGTTTCTGCATTAAAAGCACAGATTGGTCTTTCAGGAAAATCAGTTGCTCAAGATGCTGTTCAGCTTCATGGTGGAATGGGCGTTAGTGACGAGATGTCAATTGGCCATTACCTAAAAAAACTGATCGCTGTTGACGCATTATTTGGTAATTCTAATCATCATTTAAATAAATATAGCCAACTATAAATTAAAATTATGAGTGAAAAAGATACGACTTTTAATTCAACAAAAAGACAAGACAGAGTTCTTCCTGAGGATTCATTTGGAGACTGGAGATGGCGTGAGGCTTTAGCAGAGTTAATGGTTCCTATGATTGGAACACTTTCTAGAGATGGAATTAAAGTTCTTATGTATGGAAAATCACTGGTTAATGAAGCTCCTGTTTCTATCATGAAAGCCCACAGGTTTGTAAGACAAGTTGAGGGCAATGAGTTAAGTGAACAAGAGACTTTCCCTATACTTGAAGCTTTAACTAAATTAAATTTAGCAGATTGCGAGATTGATCTTGGAGAACTAACCGTTAACTACCCATCCTTTGAAAAATTGCCTGAAGATACTTCTGGTTTAGAGGATTATCTAAAAAGTGAATTATCATCAGTAATAGGTTTAAAAGCATCAAGACCAGATACGCCTCAAGATATAGTTTTATATGGATTTGGAAGAGTTGGAAGGCTTGTAGCAAGAATGTTGGTTGAGGAAACAGGTCCAGGTAATTACTTTAGATTGAAAGCTGTTGTAGTAAGAAAAACTAATTCGGATGATCTTGCCAAGAGAGCAAGCTTGCTTCAAAGAGATTCTGTTCATGGGAAATTTAGTGGAACAGTAAGAGTCGATGATGACAATAGCTGTTTAGTTGTAAATGGTAATCCTATTAAATTTATCTACGCCTCTGGCCCAAATGATTTTAAATACAAAGATCATGGTTTATCAAATCCAATTGTTATTGATAATACGGGTATTTGGAGAGATGAGAATGGTCTTGGCAGACATATAAGTGGCGGAGCTGGAAAAGTAATTTTAACAGCGCCAGGTAAAGATAAAATTAAAAATATAGTTTTTGGTGTGAATGACTCTGAGTTAAATGATGATGATAATATTATTTCTGCTGCTTCATGCACCACCAATGCCATTGTTCCAGTTTTAAAAATTATCCATGATAAATATAAAATAACTTCAGGCCACATTGAAACAGTGCACTCATATACAAATGATCAAAATTTAATTGATAATTATCATAGTGGGGATAGAAGGGGAAGAAGTGCAGCTTTAAACATGGTTATAACTAGCACAGGCGCGGTTAAAGCTGTAGGAAAAGTAATACCTGAACTAAAAGATGTCCTAACTGGTAATGCAATAAGAGTTCCAACTCCTAATGTTAGTCTTGCTGTAATTTCATTAATGCTAAGTGAAGCAACAACAAAAGAAGAAGTTAATGAGTTTTTGAAAAAAAATGCTTTTCATTCAAAATATAGAGAAATAGTGGGTTATGTTAATTCACCTGAGATAGTCTCAACAGATTTCTATTCAAGTCCTTTTGCATCGATTATTGATTCTCAAGCAACAATAGCTTCAGGTAATCGTATAACTTTATATTGCTGGTATGACAATGAATATGGTTATTCAAAGCAGGTTGTTAATCTTGCTAAAAAAATTGCTAATATCAAAATGCAAAGATTGCCCTTACCAAAAGAGAATTAGTCCTAGAAACATACTTTTTTTAGTTTATAATTACCTCGTTTTAGAGGCATTAAAAAGCATAATACAAGGGATTTGTGTACATAATAAAAAAAGGTCTAGATTTACCGATTTCGGGCGCTCCATCGCTTGAATTAGAGGACTCATCTAAAATATCTTCTGTTGCAATTTTAGGCTCTGACTTTGTTGGTTTAAAACCTACCATGTTGGTTAAAGTTGGTGATTGTGTTCAATCGGGTCAAAAGGTACTTGAAGATAAGAAAAATCCAGGAGTTTTTATAACTGCGCCAGCCTCAGGAACCATTAGTTCTATAAATAGAGGAGACAAGAGGCGCTTTATTTCAATAGAGATAGATACCGATATAGAAAATAGCCCAAAAGTATTTGAAGAGGCTATAGGAAAAGAGCAAATTATTAATTTACTTCAAGAATCTGGTCTTTGGAGTGCATTGAGAACACGACCCTTTAATAGAACACCTAAAATAAATACTTTGCCTGATGCGGTTTTTATAAACGCATGTGATACCAATCCTCTTTCTGCAGACCCTTTTAATATAATCAAAGATGATCAAGATCTTTTTAATTTAGGTCTTTTAACCTTAGTTGAGGCATTCAATGTTCCAATTCATTGTTGTTTTCAAAACTCGGACTTTAGTACTGCTATTGATAGTATTAAATATCATCAATTTTCTGGACCTCATCCATCCGGACTAACATCTACTCATATTCATAATATCTATCCTGTAGGTAAAGATAGACTAGTTTGGACTTTAGGTTTTCAAGAATGTATTTCACTTGGATATTTAATCAAAAATAAAGAAATTCGGACTTCTAAAGTTATAGCCTTAAGTGGCGAGGGTGTCAGTGAACCAAAGCTTATTAGAACTAACTATGGCGCTAATATCTCCTCTCTCACTGCTGGAAAAGTTGATGATACATCTAGATTGATTTCAGGGTCAGTAATTTACGGTCATTCAGCTGACTCTGCTATGAATTATTTGGGCGCATTTCATAACCAAGTATCAGCTATCCCTGATCAATATGATGAGCCTTTTATGAGCTGGCTAATGCCTGGTTCAAAGATTCATTCGAAATTAAATGTCTTTATTTCATCTTTTATCAAGCCTGAAAAATTTAATTTTAATACTGCTATGAATGGAAGCGATAGAGCTATAGTTCCTATTAGTTCCTATGAGGAAGTCATGCCGATGGATATTCTGGTAATACAACTTTTAAAAGCTCTAGCTACCTATGATTTAGAAATGTTAATTGATTTAGGAGTCCTTGAATTGTGTGATGAGGATATGGCTTTGTGTAGCTATGTTTGTCCTAGTAAGTACGACTATTCAAGTCTATTATCTGCAAATCTTGAAATGATATATAACGAAATATAATGAAATTTTTAAGAACAACTATCGACAACCTCAAACCAAACTTCATTGAAGGCGGTAAATACAACAAATGGTTTCCTCTATTTGATGCTTTAGAGAATTTATTTTTTACAACCAGCGGTAAAACTTCCAATCCCATCCATGTTAGAGATGGATTAGATATTCAAAAATTAATGGTTACAGTTTGGCTTGCAGCTTTTCCAGCCATGTTTTTTGGAATGTATAACCTCGGAAATCAATCATTAGATTATTTGAATCAGATTGATACTTTAAATACCGGTGATTGGCATCACTACTTCGTTTCAATAGTTGGTTATGACCATACCAGTTTTTTTAATAAGATTTGGTTTGGTGCTGTTTATTTTATTCCTATATATCTAGTCGTATTTATAGTTGCCATAGCTTGGGAGGCACTTTTTGCTAGCATAAGAAACCATGAGATTAATGAAGGGGCTTTTGTTACAACGATTTTATTTGCTTTGACTTGTCCTCCAGATATACCTTTATGGCAGGCAGCAATGGGCATAACTTTTGGAATTGTTATAGGTAAAGAAATCTTCGGAGGCACTGGTAAAAATTTCCTAAATCCAGCCCTTACAGGAAGAGCGTTTATTTATTTTGCTTATCCAACTCAGCTATCAGGTGACAAGGTATGGGTTGCTGGTATAAGTGATAATCTTGTAATGCCAGCTGGTTACAGCGGAGCAACACCTTTAGGCGTTGCTGCCGAACAGGGTATTCCTGGCCTTACATCTTCATTTACATGGTTTGATGCTTTTGTAGGTCATATTCCAGGCTCAGTGGGTGAAACATCAGTAATCGCTATATCTATTGGATTATTTATTTTATTAGTTACTAAAGTTGCCTCCTATAGAATTATTTTAGGTACCCTTGCTGGCATGATAGTCATGAGCTCTATATTAAATATTATCGGTTCAGACACTAATCCAATGTTTGAAGTGCCATGGTATTGGCATCTTGTTATTGGAAGCTTTGCATTTGGTCTTGTATTTATGGCTACTGAACCAGTTTCTGGATCTGGAACGAACTTAGGAAGATGGATATATGGTGGACTTATTGGTGTTATGGTTGTGCTTATAAGGGTTGTTAATCCAGCCTTCCCAGAAGGGATGATGTTGGCAATTTTATTTGCTAACCTTATAGCTCCGGTTATAGATCATATGGTGGTTACCTCGAACATAAACAAACGAAAAAGAGTGCTAACAAATGAATGAATCTGTAATAAAAACTCTAACTGTGTCATTTGTTATATGTCTTGTATGCTCTCTTGTGGTCTCTTTTGCGGCAGTAGGCTTACGAGATATTCAGATTGAAAATAAGCTAAATGATCAAAGGATTAAAATCCTTGAAGCTGGCAAAATTTACGATCCTGAAATGGATGTTAAAAGTCAATTTAATGCTCTCGAAGTTAAATTTATTAATTTTGAAACTGGAAAATTAACTTCAATATTTAACGATCTTTCTTTAGATACTTATGATCAAATACTTGCAACAAAAGATACTGATCTTTCTACTAAAGTTCCACAGGATAAAGATATAGCTATTATTAAAAATAGAGAAAATATAGGTAAGGTTTATATAATAAGAGATTCTATTGGTGAAATTTCAAAACTTATTCTTCCCATACGTGGTTTTGGTCTTTGGGGGACTATGTATGGCTATATTTCTTTAGAAAATGATTTTAATACCGTTGCTGGAATTGAATTCTACCAGCACAAAGAAACACCGGGACTTGGTGCAGAAGTTGATAACCCTAAATGGAAAGCTCTATGGCCTGGTAAGCAAATTTATCAAGATAATGAGGTTGTATTAAAAGTAATTAAAGGCAAGGCTGAATCAGATAATAGTATGTATGCCTATCAGGTTGACGGACTCTCTGGTGCCACTCTTACAAGTCGAGGTGTTTCTAATATGATTGAATACTGGTTCAGTGAATCAGGTTATTCCACTATGTTGAAGGAGCTAGACTATGAGTCTTAAAAGATATCAAGAAGTCATCATCCGTCCTTTGATTGACGAGAATCCAATTGCATTACAAATTTTAGGCATATGCTCAGCTTTAGCTGTGACCAATAGTCTTACAGTCACATTGGTTATGTGTGTTGCTTTAACAACAGTTGTATCATTTTCTAATTTATTTATTTCAATAATAAGAAATCACATACCTTCAAGCATTAGAATTATTGTTCAAATGACAATTATTGCCTCCTTGGTTATTGTCGTTGACCAAATACTCCAAGCATATGACTACGAGACAAGTAAGAAACTATCTGTTTTTGTGGGTCTTATAATTACAAACTGCATAGTTATGGGAAGGGCTGAAGCTTTTGCTATGAAAGAGAAGCCATTATTAAGCTTTTTTGACGGGCTAGGTAATGGTTTGGGCTATAGCCTTATTCTTATTGCAGTAGCTATTATTAGAGAGTTATTCGGTTCAGGTACATTAATGGGTTATGAAATATTACCTCTAGTTTCTAACGGTGGTTGGTACGTGGGTAATAATTTACTTTTATTACCACCAAGCTCATTTATTATTATTGGTCTATTCATATGGGCTATTCGATCCATTAGACCTGAACAGGTTGAAGAGGCAGACTTTAAACTTGCAAAACACTCAACAGCACCTGATTTAACGAAGAGAGAATTAAATGTTTGAACATTATTTAAGTCTTTTTGTAACTACTGTATTTATTGAGAATATAGCTTTATCTGTTTTCTTAGGTATGTGTACTTTTATCGCAATATCAAAAAAAATTGATGCTGCTTTTGGTCTTGGTATCGCTGTTATTGTTGTGTGTCTTATTACAGTCCCACTTAATAATTTTCTCTATAACTTTGTAATCCGTGACGGAGCCCTTGAATGGCTTGGCTCATCATTTGCAGATGTTAACTTAGAGTTTGTTGGTTTAATAAGCTACATAGGTGTTATTGCGGCTGTTGTTCAAATATTAGAAATGTTTTTAGATAGATATGTTCCAGCTTTATATAATGCTCTAGGTGTATTTTTACCTCTAATAACTGTTAACTGTGCAATATTAGGAGCTTCTCTATTTATGGTAGAAAAAGACTTAATGTTTGTTGAAAGTATAGTTTATGGTTTTGGTGCAGGATTCGGATGGGCTTTAGCAATTGTTATACTGGCCGGTATCCGTGAGAAATTAAAATACTCTGATATACCTGAAGGTCTTCAGGGTCTTGGAGCAACTTTTATTATTGTTGGTTTAATGAGTTTTGGATTTATGTCATTTGGAGGTATTTCTCTTTAAAAGGGTTCTATTAGTATGAATATATTAGATTTAGTATTGGGCGTATTTGGTTTTACAGGAATTGTATTGATTTTAGTTCTTATCATTCTTGCAGCCAGATCTCAGCTTGTTAGCACAGGATTAGTTTCTATTGAAATCAATGGAGATTCAGATAATCCTATAACAGTCCCATCAGGCTCGAAACTATTACAGACTCTTGCTGAAAATAAAATATTTTTATCATCAGCTTGTGGTGGTGGTGGTACTTGTAGTCAATGCAAGTGTCAGATTTTAGAAGGTGGTGGATCTATTCTGCCTACAGAAGAATCTCATTTTAATTCGCGTGAAAAAAATGACGGTTGGAGACTTTCATGCCAGGTTGCTGTAAAAAATAATTTAAAGATTAATGTTCCTGAAGAGATATTTGGCGTAAAAGAATGGGAATGTGAAGTTGTATCTAATGACAATGTTGCTACCTTTATTAAAGAGTTAATTCTTAAGCTTCCTGATGGTCAATCCGTAGATTTTAAAGCAGGAGGTTATGTTCAGTTAGAAGCGCCTGAATATGAAATCGATTATAAAGATTTTGATATTGGTGAAGAATATCATGAGGACTGGGACAGATTTAAGATATGGGAAAACAAGGCTATCAATAATGAGCCTGTTATAAGAGCCTACTCAATGGCTAACTATCCCGAAGAAAAAGGTATCATTAAATTTAATATAAGAATTGCATCGCCTCCACCAGGTTCTGATTTTCCTCCTGGCGTAATGTCATCCTGGACATTTAATTTAAAGCCCGGTGATAAGGTGAAGGTATTTGGTCCCTTTGGAGAATTTTTTGCTAAAGACACAGCAAATGAAATGGTTTTTGTTGGTGGCGGGGCTGGAATGGCGCCAATGCGGTCACATATCTTTGATCAGTTATTAAGAATTCATTCTGATAGAAAAATTACTTTTTGGTATGGAGCTAGAAGTTTAAAAGAAATGTTCTATGTTGATGAATTTAATAAACTTGCTGAAGAAAATGATAATTTTACTTGGCATGTTGCTTTATCTGACCCTCAGCCTGAGGACGATTGGGATGGAAAGACAGGCTTTATTCATAATGTCTTATATGAAAATTATCTTAAAGAGCACGAAGCCCCAGAGGATTGTGAGTACTATATGTGCGGACCACCAATGATGAATAAGGCATGTATTGATTTATTATTAAGCCTTGGCGTTGAGCCTGAAAATATTGCTTTGGATGATTTTGGTGGCTAAATACTTTTGCTAAGTAGACAAATATTATCTAAATTTTTTGCTCTCATTGTTGGGCTTGGCTGTATTTATATTGCCTATGACTATAACTCTAAATCTAATTCTCTATTAAAGGGATCAATTTATGGAACAACTTGGAGCATAAATTCATCTGATTATATTTCTGATTATCATATAGCTAATATCAAGAATATTTTAAATTCTATTGATCAGCTAGCATCTAATTACAAAGAAGATTCCGAGATTGCAAAAATCAATAAAAGTCCTTTAAATAAAGATTTAACAATCTCTAATGAGCTATATGAACTTATCAGTAAGGCTAAATTAATAACAGCCTTATCTGATGGTACTTATGATATTACTTTAGGAAAAGTATCAGCAAGCAATGGGTTTTCACCAAATTTTGGAGAAAAACTATCGATATCAGATAACAGCTTAAATAAAAAATATGATCTAAATCAGACAAGATTGATTAAATATCAAGATTTTTGGTTTGATATGTCATCTATAGCAAAAGGGTATGCAGTTCAACAGCTTCATCAATACCTATTAAGTAATAATTTAGAAAATCATCTTATAGATATTGGTGGTGAAGTAATTGTTCATGGTGATAATAAATCAAGAGCTTGGGTGGTTGGCATTCAAGATCCGAGTAATATACAAAATAAACCCATCATTACTATATCGAATAAAAACTCAGGCTTTCTAGCTATAGCAACTTCTGGGGAGTATCGTAATTTTAGATACAAAGATGGTAAAACAATTAGTCATACGCTTGATCCAAGTACTAACGAATCTATTGATAGCAACCTTCTATCAATAACAGTTGTTTCTGAAACTTCAGCCACTTTAGCTGACGCCTATGCAACTGCCATTAATGTTATGGGGTATGAAAGGGGTTTAGATTTTGTTAATAAGAATAATATAGCTGCACTTTTTATAGTAAGTGAAGAGGGTGAGCTTAAATTAATTGAATCTCAAAAATGGTATGATTTAGAGCTATGATTGAAATTATACTTGGAATTGTTGTTGTCTCTGGCTCATTTGCACTTCTAGCCATTGGTGTTATAGCGAACAATAAACCCATTGCTGGATCTTGTGGCGGTATTGCTAATTTGGAAGATGGTGCGCCATGCCAGATTTGCGGACGCACCGCTGATGGGTGTGAATCTTAAGTAATTAGAACTGATTCATAGTATTGTCATCACCAGAAGCCTTTAAAGCTGCCTCTCCTGCAAAATATTCTTTATGATCGTCTCCCATGTCGGATCCAGCCATATTTTGATGTTTTACACAGGCAATGCCCTGACGAATCTCTTTTCTTTGAACGCCAGCAACGTAACCAAGCATACCTTCTTCACCAAAGTAATCTTTAGCAAGATTATCAGTGGATAGTGCTGCTGTATGATAAGTAGGTAACGTTATCAAGTGATGGAAAATTCCAGCTTCTTTTGCTGCATCGGCTTGGAAAGTTTTAATTTTATTGTCAGCCTCTTTTGAAAGATCAGTTGCATCATATGATTCATCCATAAGCTCAGATCTTTGGTAGCTTGATAAGTCTTTTCCTTCTGCTTCCCATGCATCAAATACTTGCTGACGGAAATTTAGAGTCCAGTTAAATGAAGGACTGTTGTTGTAGACCAACTTAGCATTAGGGACAACTTTTTTAATTTCATCCATCATTGCTCCGATCTGCTCAATATGTGGTTTTTCAGTTTCAATCCAAATGAGATCAGCACCATTTTGCAAGCTAGTTATAGAATCCAGAATACATCTCGCTTCTCCGGTTCCGTCTTTAAATCTGTATAGATTACTTGGAAGTCTTTTTGGTCTGACTAGTTTTCCATCTTGATTAATTAGAACGTCCCCATGATTCATATCTTCGGGTGAAACTTCCTCAACATCTAAAAATGAATTGTATTGATCGCCTAAATCACCTTTTTCACGCGTTACAGCAATTTGTTTAGTAAGCCCAGCTCCCAGTGAATCTGTTCTCGCTACAATGACACCATCATCAACACCGAGTTCCAAGAATGCATATCTAACAGCATTAATCTTAGCTAAGAAATCAGAATGCGGAACAGTAACTTTTCCATCCTGATGACCACATTGTTTTTCATCTGATACTTGATTTTCAATTTGTATACAACATGCACCAGCTTCAATCATTTGTTTAGCCATTAAGTAGGTAGCTTCAGCATTACCAAATCCTGCATCAATGTCAGCAATTATTGGTACAACGTGTGTTTCAAAGTTATCAATTTTATCCTGAATCTCTTTTTTAGCTTCACCATCAGCAGAATCTAACTGTCTAAATAATCCGCCTAGCTCTCTAGCATCTGCCTGTCTTAAAAAGGTATAAAGCTCTGCAATAAGGCTAGCGACAGATGTTTTCTCATGCATGGACTGGTCAGGTAGTGGCCCGAAGTCTGATCTTAATGCAGCAATCATCCATCCTGATAGATAGAGATATTTTTTATCATTGCTACCAAAATGTTTCTTAATAGAGATCATTTTTTGCTGACCTATAAAACCATGCCAACAACCAAGAGATTGAGTATAAGCCGAGGTATCTGAATCATATGCATCCATATCAGTTCTCATAATTGCAGCTGTATATTTAGCAACATCCAAGCCTGTTTTAAAACGGTTTTGTAATCGCATCCTGGCAACATAATTAGGATCTATAGCTGCCCACGAATCATTATTCATAGAAGATACATCTTTTGCTTTATTTACTTCATCATTAAGGTTAGACATTGTATTTAACTCCAAGTTATCTTTATGTAGTGCAGTACACTTGAATTGGTAAAAAAAGTCAATAATTAACTAATTTGAAGGTATTAAAAGGATTTAAAGAGATTTATTTTGTAGTTGTACTACAAAAAAAGAGTTTTTTATAATTTAGCTAATGATTTAGCTAGCCCAGTATATAAAGCTGGAGTTAATAAAAGTAATTTATTTTTAGATTCAGGAGTTATATTCAGATTCTTAATAAATTCAATGTAATCATCTTTCTGAATAGAAGATCCACGAGAAAGTTCTTTTAACTGCTCGTAAGCGTCAGGTATACCCTCATACCTCATTACTGTTTGAACAGCTTCAGTTAAGACTTCCCAGTTCTGCCCAAGTTCAGATAATAATTTTTCTTTATTGGGAGATAACTTACCAAGACCTTTATTAAGACTTGATATAGCAAGAGCTGAATAACCAAAACCAAGACCGACATTTCTTAATACTGTTGAATCAGATAAATCTCTTTGCATTCTAGATTTCTGCAGCTTATTTGCAAAAAATTCAAGTAAGCTGTTAGCTATCCCAAGATTACCTTCAGAATTTTCAAAATCAATTGGATTAACTTTGTGAGGCATTGTAGAGGAACCAACCTCGTCTTTTAAAAGCTTTAGTTTAAAAAGATCATTGGTTATATACATCCAAATATCCTGATTTAAATCAATCAAAATATTGTTAATCCTGGTCATATTGTGACATGTTTCTGCTATCCAATCATGAGGCTCAATCTGAGTTGTAAGAAGGTTTTGCTCTATCCCACATTGCTTTATAAAAGTTCCACAAACTTTAGGCCAATCAATAGTTGCATCAACAATACTAAATGTATGAAAGTTTCCAGTTGCACCTGACCACTTAGCCATTGGTTTGATAGCCTTGATTTGATTGATCTGCCTATCAATTCGGCTATAAAAGACTTTAAATTCTTTACCTAAGGTAGAAGGGGATGCTGGTTGACCATGTGTTCTAGCCAATAGCGCCATGGATGACCATTGTTTAGATTTCTTTGATAATACAGATTGTAATGACTTTAAATTAACTAGATGCTCATTTATGCCAGCTTTTAATATAACCGCATAACTAAGTGAATTTAAATCTTCACTAGTAAGTCCAAAATGTATTAAGTGAATGTATTTAGTTAAGGTCTTATCTGTTAAGAAATAATCACGAATATAGTACTCAACTGCTTTAACATCATGATTAGTTTTTAATTCAATCTTTTTTATAGCTACAACAGACTTGTCATCAAAATTTTTCTTAAATTTAAGAATTTTATTAACTGTAGTTATAGAAATCGCAGGAAAATTACTGGGTAATTTTTTACATAAAAATAAGAGCCAGTCTATCTCTAAATCAAATCTTACTTTTATTAAATTAGCTTCTGAAAAAATAGATCGTGTATCTTCAATTTTTGATGCATAACGGCTATCAAGAGGAGAAATATTATCATGAGACTTTTTCATATGTAATTTTACCATTTATTGACCTATTTAAAAGTCTTAGCTATGACGCCTCCACCTAAACATATATCTTTACTATAAAGAACGGCTGATTGACCTGGTGCTATAGCTCTTATATTTTCAGCAAATGTAATTAAATAGCCATTATTTTTGATAGTTACCTGACAATCTACGGGTGTATGTTGGTGCCTAATTTGAACAGAACAATCCAGTGGAAATTTGTAGTCTATTTCATTTATAAAATTAATACTTTCAAGCCATAATGCAGAGTTCATTAACAATTGATTATTAACACCCTGACAAACACTAATCTCATTGTTAAGAATATCTTTTTTATAGACGTACCAAGGCAACTCATCTCGACCTTTAACACCACCAATATGCAAACCCTGCCTTTGTCCTTCTGTATAAAGTATAGAGCCTTGATGTTCCCCTATAACGTTCCCACTTTCATCCTTAATAGAACCTTTTTTAAATGTTATAAATTTATTTAAAAAATCTTTTAAGTTTCTTTCACCTATAAAACAAATTCCAACAGAATCCTTTTTACCCGCTATGGATAAATTATTTTTAATAGCTATCTCTCTGACTTCTGGCTTGGTTAGGTTGGCTAAGGGAAAAATACATTTTTTAAATTCCTCTTCTTTAACTTCATGTAAAAAATAAGTTTGATCTTTATCTATATCTTTCGCCCTTACTAGATGGGTGTGGTTATTCACTTCTCGTAAATCTGCATAATGACCAGTAGCAATTAAGTCAGCGCCTATTTTTAAGGCGTAATCAAGGAAGGATTTAAATTTAATCTCTCTATTGCATAAAATATCTGGATTAGGTGTTCTACCTTTCTCATGCTCACTTAAAAATTCTTTAAAAACTTTATCCCAATACTCATCTGCAAAATTTGCTCTGTGCAGAGGTATATCAAGAAGATCACATACAGCCGAAGCATCCTTAAAATCAATTTCAGACGTACATTCCTCATCAGCTTCATTTTGCCAATTTTGCATGAATAAGCCTTTGACATTGTATCCTTGCTCTTTAAGCAACAATGCTGAAACTGAAGAATCTACTCCTCCTGACATTCCGACAATAATAGTTTTACTTTTGCTCATATTTTTTAACTCTTAGGGTAAAAAAATTAATTCATTTAGAGTATAATCATCTCCCGAATTTGTATTATAAAGCTTAATTAAAACAAGGAACCATAAATGCCATACAAAAATATTAAAATACCCGAAAGCGGTTCTAAGATATCAATAGAGAACGGGATTTTAACTGTTCCAGATAATCCCATCATTCCATTTATAGAAGGTGATGGTATCGGTGTCGATATAACTCCTGCAATGATAGCTGTTGTAAATAACGCTGTCGAAAGAGCTTATGAAGGTAGTAAAAAGATTGAATGGATGGAGGTTTTTTGTGGTGAGAAAGCTACCAATGTATATGAAAAAGATACATGGTTACCAGATGAAACTATTGATGCGTTAAAAGAGTATGTAGTAAGTATAAAAGGCCCTCTAACAACTCCTATTGGTGGAGGCATTAGATCTTTAAATGTTTCATTAAGACAAATATTGGATTTATATGTCTGTTTAAGACCTATTAGGTACTTTAAAGGAGTTCCAAGCCCAGTTAAAAATCCAGCTGATGTTGATATGGTTATTTTTAGAGAAAACTCAGAAGATATATACGCTGGCATAGAGTTCAAATCTCAAAGTGATGAAGCTAAGCAGCTTATAAAAATTCTACAAGATACATTTGGAACAACTCAAATACGTTTTCCAGATACAGCAGGTCTTGGTGTTAAGCCAATCTCCGAAGAGGGTACAAAGAGACTTGTTAAACAAGCTTTTGATTACGCAATATTAAACGACAGATCATCAGTTACTCTTGTACATAAAGGTAACATCATGAAATATACCGAAGGTGCATTCATGGAGTGGGGCTATGAGTTAGCTAAAACTGATTATGAAGGATCCGAACTCGATGGTGGTCCATGGCAGGCAATTAAAAATCCTAATAATGGTAAATCAATTATTATTAAAGATGTTATTTGTGATGCATTCCTTCAACAAATTCTTACTAGACCAAAAGAATATGACGTTATAGCAACTATGAATTTAAATGGTGACTATATTTCAGATGCTTTAGCTGCGTGCGTTGGTGGTATTGGCATAGCTCCTGGAGCAAATATTGGGGATGATTGTGCTGTATTTGAAGCTACACATGGAACTGCGCCTAAATATGCAGGCCAAGATAAAGTTAACCCAGGTTCATTAATACTGTCAGCTGAAATGATGCTAAGACATCTTGGTTGGACTGAAGCTGCAGATTTAATTATTAAATCGATGGAAGCTGCTATAGGCGATAAAATGGTTACTTATGACTTTGAAAGATTAATGGATGATGCAAATCTAAAATCTTGCTCAGAATTTGCTAATGAAATGATTAAAAGGATGTGATTAAACTCAACCTCCCAGATGATAGCGAATTAGATCGCTTCAGTGGAACAGCTGTTCTTGAGGATGAGCCTCAAGTTAAAGAGCCTCCCATGTATCAAGTGCTGCTTTTGAATGATGACTACACACCAATGGAATTTGTCGTCTATGTGCTTCAATATATATTTAATCATGATCATGAAAAATCAACACAAATTATGATGGCTGTTCATTCAAGAGGTAAAGGTGTTTGTGGTATATTTCCCAAAGAGATTGCAGAAATGAAATCTCATGAAATTATTACAATGGCTCAAGCTCATGAACATCCCTTGATAAGTGAAATAGAGCCTTTAACCGATTAAATATATGTTTAGTAAAGAATTAGAACAATCCATCGCAAGCCTTTTTGATCAGGCACAAGATAAAAATATTCAATATATAACAATTGAACATTTACTTTTAATGATTTTAAATGACTTTGAGGTAGCAGATGCGCTTGAAAACTTAAATGTTAGCAGAGATCATTTAAGAACAGGTGTAGAAGAGTATCTTTCTGATACCACCATTTTAAAGGCCGATGAATCAAAGCCAGTTCAGCCAACTCTAGGATTTCAAAGAGTTTTACAAAGAGCAGTTTTTCATATCCAATCCTCAGGCAAGGGTGTGGTTAAACCAATAAATATACTTGTTGCTATATTCTCTGAAAAAGAAAGTCATGCAGTATTCCTTCTCTCTAAAATAGGCGTATCCAGATTAGATATAGTCTCCTATATATCTCACGGTTCCAGCACAACTAATAAAGAAGCTAAATCCTTAAATGAAAATGAAGAAGACATTCCTGTTGAGGAAGTAGCAAAGCCAGATACTAATGAATACCTTATTAATTTAAATAATCTTGCTATAGACAATAAAATAGATACATTGATTGGGCGTGAGCATGAGATTGCTCGAATGATTCAAATCCTTGCAAGAAGAACAAAAAATAATCCACTTTTAGTAGGTGAGTCAGGTGTAGGAAAAACAGCTATTGCAGAGGGTGTAGCCTTACAAATTGTTTTAAAACAAGTTCCTGAAATACTACATGAATCTATTGTTTATTCTCTAGATATTGCTGCTCTCATAGCTGGTACTAAATATCGAGGTGATTTTGAAAAGCGTTTAAAAGGCGTATTAAATTTCTTAGAAACCGAAGAACGCTCTGTATTATTTATAGATGAAATACATACTATTATTGGAGCAGGTTCAGCATCAGGCGGATCTCTTGATGTTTCAAACTTACTAAAGCCAGCTTTAGCTAAGGGCTCCATTAGATGCATTGGTTCAACTACATTTCAGGAATATAGAGGCATATTCAATCAAAACCAGGCTCTTTCTAGAAGATTTCAAAAAATCGATGTTATAGAGCCATCTTATGATGAATGTGTAGATATATTAAAGGGAATTAAATCTAGTTATGAGGATTATCATAATGTTAAATACTCTGACGAATCGATCCTTTCCGCAGTTGAACTTTCCTCTAAGTATATTAATGATAAATTCTTACCAGATAAGGCGATAGATGTTATTGATGAAACAGGCGCTTCTTTAAATATTTCAAGAAAAAATAACAAAAAAATAACCGTAAAACAATCAGATATAGAAGAAACTATTTCTAAAATTACCAAAATTCCAGAGCAATCAATATCAACTACTGATAAAAAGAATCTTAAAAATATTGAAGAGGATTTAAAAAGAGTAATCTTTGGTCAAGATCCAGCCGTGGAGACTCTTAGTAGCGCTATTAAGCTTTCCAGAGTAGGGCTCAGAGATGACAATAAGACAATTGGATCATTTCTTTTTACTGGGCCTACAGGTGTTGGTAAGACTGAAATATCTAAACAATTAGCTAATGTACTTGGTGTTGAATTAGTTAGATTTGATATGTCTGAATATATGGAAAGGCATACAGTTTCAAGATTAATTGGAGCTCCTCCTGGCTATGTGGGCTTTGATCAAGGCGGTTTATTGACTGAAGCTGTAGTGAAACAGCCATATTCAGTTGTCTTGCTTGATGAGATCGAAAAAGCTCATCCAGATATCTTTAATATACTGCTGCAGGTTATGGATGCTGGTGTTTTAACTGATAATAATGGCAGAAAAGCTGATTTCAGAAATGTAATCCTTATTATGACAACTAATATTGGAGCTGAAATGCTTTCAAAACGCAATATTGGTTTTAATGATCAATCCAACGAGTCTGATGCTATGAATAGTCTGAATAAATTATTTTCACCAGAGTTTAGAAATAGGCTTGATGAGGTAATACAGTTTGATTACTTGGACAGAAAAATTATTCTTTCTGTTGTTGATAAGTTTCTTATCAGGCTTCAAGCCCAACTTGATAAAAGAAATGTCGAGTTAGAGATAACTAAGTCTGTTACAGAGTGGATAGCTGAGAAGGGTTATGACAAAGATATGGGCGCCAGACCCATGGAAAGATTTATAGCTTCTAATATCAAGAAACCACTAGTCGATAAGTTGTTGTTTGGAGATTTAAAAGCCGGCGGCTTGATAAAGATTGATATGGTAAATGGAGCTTTGAAATTTACTGAAAAGAAATCTAAAGTTAAGGCCTAGTCTATCTGCCTCTAAAAGTTATTCTACCTTTTGTTAGATCGTAAGGTGACATTTCAACTTTCACCTTATCTCCAGTTAGTATGCGAATGTAGTGCTTACGCATTTTCCCTGAAATATGAGCTTCGATGACGTGATCATTCTCAAGTTTTACCTTAAATGTAGTGTTTGGAAGTGTTTCAATTACTTCACCTTCAAATTCTAAATTGTCTTCTTTAGCCATGGTG
>CAYFJC010000007.1:0-18042 GCA_964343355.1 uncultured Gammaproteobacteria bacterium
ATCTTATAGGTGGTCATGGTGGTAAAAGCGGCAGATTAAATCAAATGGAAGAAACAGCAGAAGAATATTCCTTCTTATTAAATCTATTAGATAAATAAAAGCTAGTTTTCTACTTTTTAAGTAAAAAAAAGCGCCCGAAGACGCTTTTATAGAGCAAAGTAATTTACGCTTTTTTCATCCAGGTTTGAACTAATTGCATAACCACAACAGATCCTAGAAATACCCATTGCACAGGGTTAACAGCCGGATCTCCGATTCTAGCTATAACTCCTTCAGCACCAGGGCCCATATCAACTCCTGTAGATTTAAGCATTGCAAAAGCTTCAGCAGTATTTTGCATAGCTAAACCTGCTTGCATAAATGTACCTAATGTAAACATTGCAACTGATAAACAAAAAGCAGTCGTTAGTACTTTTCCTAATAACGGTGTCGATGCATCGTTATAAATATTATTTGTGAATCTAAATCCAACCCATATCAAAAAAGCACATCCAGCAAACCAGACAGCTTGATTTAAATAAGCTACATTTAAAAGCATCCATAAGTCGTAAGCATTATCGTTCCATTCCATTATCTATCCCCTTTTTTATTAATATTAAATATATATTAAATTTTTTTTATAAATGTAGCAAAGATTAACTATAAAGTTTCTATAATAAAAAATAGTTAAAAAATGAAATCAATTATTATTTAGCAGCTTATCAAGCTTAAAGTAAATAAAGTTATAGTGAGATGATTTCATTTTATTTTTTCGTGTAAATGAATGTACATCATTAATAGCTTTAAAAATCTCAGCTTTTGATACTTCATCATATTTACCTTTATTAAATCCATCGATTAATAGGTCCACATAAGTAGACTGAAGATTTCTTTTAAAAGTATCTGGCTCTTCACCTTTAACAAATATTGCACTATTTAAATCAGATAAAACCTCATCCGGCATATATTCATTTCCATATAAACCACTATTAACTAATCTCTTCATAACTTTTGGATGTAATATATTGGAGAGAATATTTTTTTGACTAGAAAGAACTAAAGCATGAAAGTCAGGATCATTATTACCGGACCTTGATCTTGTATCTCTTTCATACATTAAGTTAGCAAGAATCTTTGGGTCATAATCCATTGAGCCATTTGAAAATACTTTTTCAGACAATAAATTCATTGCTTGTTTTTGTTTTGCGTAAGGAACTGCTTCTAAAATACTTTTACCACTTTGAACACTTGATATTTTATTTACATATACACCGCCTATTTGCTGTGCAACAGTCTCAAGAAACCTTCCCTTAGTTCTAAAAAATCTGAAAAAAGCATTTGTATAATTATTAAAACCATCTTCATCAGCAAATATAGCTGGAAGTTCTTGAATCTTTTCGTCAATGATTTGTATGATATCTGACGCATATGTTATTGGATCGTTGCTCATATCGTATCTTTTAGTTCTTGGATCGATATTATTTCCAGGATAGGACATAGCTTCGTCATCTGTTCCAAAATTTAATTCTGGTTTCACCGAATCTAAAAGCATCATTTTACGATCTTCATCAGTCAGGCCTGGTGTATAACCAAATTTGATTGCCCATTTATCATATTCACCTGGGACTGTTGAAAAGAAAATACCTTGCTTAACTCCCTTTGGTGCAACATTAATAGGGTCATAATCCATAACAGAATTCATAATAGTGTTACCAGTAAGTTCTTTGTTATGAATTTCTACAGGACTATATTTAAAACTACCCCTAAAATTATGCCTAAGCCCTAAAGTATGACCAACCTCATGCAATGTGAGATTTGTAATGTATTGCATTAAAGGGTCGTTATCTTTTGTATATCCATATAATTTTCTGTAGTTATAGCCCAATTTAACTGCCAGCAATTTATTAACTACATCTGCAGATATAATTTCACCAGTTAAAGGATTAGTAACGCTAGGACCAAAACCCAAGAGACTTGCATCTGGTTCAGATGACCATCTTACGACGTTATAGTCATAGTCAGCTGCATCCCATGTAGCATCTTTTGGTTGTATTTTTGCAACTATGGCATTCTTAAAACCTGCTTCTTCAAAAGCAATATTCCAATTTTCAATACCGGCAACAACAGCAGGAATTATTTCTTCTGGAGTAGAGTTTTCAACCCAATACACGATTGGTTCAACTGGTTCTGATAATTTGGCATCAGGATCTTTTTTTATTAATCTCCACTTATTTATAAGAGCAAAATTTGGAAAATTTTTATATGACGTCAGATCTGTTGATTTATTTACAAAATAACCAATCCTATGATCATTCACTCTTGGTTCATAATCTGTATTAGGCATTTTAATAAAAATATGTCTACTAGTTACAGAAAGATATCTAGGATCAGCAACAGCTGAAACAGAATATGCATCTGAATTAGGTGCTTTATTTTCATATGCAAATGTAACCTCAACAGCGGTATTAGTTTTATTGCTATAGACATTATTTATTAAGGTTTTCTCAGAACTAGGTTTCCCGTAATTTACAGAAACATATTCTCTATATTCTTCAGGAACATAACTTATAGCTTCTATTTTTTCTGACATCATGAACTTATTAACACTTATTAATACTGCATTCTTGGATCTTGCTATTGGATTGAAGGTTTCTATAAATGCTTCTGTGATATTAGTAACACTAGATTTTGCAATATTATTATCATCACCATATATATAAGAAGTGTTGATTTTATAGAGGCCAATCTTATCGTTTTTAAAATTTCTAAATTCTAATACTATCCCATCTGAAGGACGACCTCCTGTAAGAGTACTGCCTTGAGGAGCATTCATCACATATGCAAAATATAGAAATTGCTCATCTAAATCTTTATTTTCTATTTTTAAATAGTAATTTGTTTTATCCTCATCAGCATAAATCTTTAAATAACCTTCAATAATTTCCAACCCTTCATCTTCAATAAATTCTTCAACAGAAGACATATCATCTTTAGCACACTTCTTTTTTTCTTTATTACTTTTTGCCTTCTTCATGCATTTTTTTAGATCTGATACTTCGTCCTTAGCATCTGTCTCCTCAGAGACTTCAACTGATTCTAGATCGTCATCCTCTTGGGCTTGCATGTTTGCTGCGAAGGTAATAAACGCGAAGCCAATCACGCTGATAATAAAGTATTTATAAATATTGTTAGTTTTCATATTATTTGTTGTATTTAGTGTCAGTAATTTTATATTAGAAATATATAGACTAATAGCATTGATGCTATGAAAAATGCATTAGAGGAAATTTATTGATTAAACTTTCTATTTATTTACCCTTTTTAAAAATTCACTCTTTGGTTCCCACATTTCTATTAGATCCCCTGATTTAGATGTTTCTGAGGAATAACCTACAAAATAGATAATTCTGCCCTTCTTATCTTTTTTTGTATCTCCATATGACCAACCCTTCTTTTTAGTCATGGGTTAATTTAAATCAACTGAAAATTCTTTTAATACTTCAATATCGATTATTGTGGCTGCTTTTTTATGAGTTCTTTTTAGAAAAACCTTTGGAGCGAAACCATGCTCATAAGCTTCCTTCCATCTTTCTGCACATAGACACCAAGAATCACCCTCACTTAATCCAGGAAAATTAAATTCTGGTCTTGGAGTAGATAAATCATTACCTCTTGCTTTAGAAAAACTTAGAAATTCATTTGTTATTAAGGAACAGACAATATGTAGACCCATATCCAATTTACCAGTGTGACAAAAACCATCTCTAAAAAATCCAGTTACTGGATTAGAACAACATTCATTAATTGGTTCATCAAATACATTGGTTTGATTCATAAGGATTATTTAAATTAGAGTTAATATCTGCATAATATATGCTAACTTACAAACATAAGTACAGATTATTTCTTATGATTAATGATAACTTGATAATAAAAGAACTTTTACCCGATCTTGAGTTAAAAAATTCTTTTAAGACTACACCTGAGTATTTAAATTACATCAGTAACTCTATAGATCAAGTCATAGCTCAGGCTGAGCATTTACTTTTAACAGGCCACTCTAAGTTGACTCCAATATACAAAATAAAAACTATATTTACTAACAAGCCTCTTGATTTAAATGACATAAAAGAAATAGAGCAACAAGCAAATAAAATTAGAGTCTTTACTCAAAACTAATGGCTGCAAATAAAAATATTAGAGATTTATTTAGTGATGGTTGGAATAAGCTATTTGGTAAAGATGAAGAAAAGAGTAAATTAAGAACACAAAGTCTGTATAGGGCACAAAAAGGTATATTAAATGTTGGAACCCCTCATGACTGGGAAGATTATAAAAAATATAAAGCTGAAGAAGAAAAAGGTAAAACCTAAATTATATTAATTTTTTTTGCAGTGATTTTATTAAGCTAGAGGTATCTTGAGTGCCGCCACCCTTCTCACTAAGAGCAATATATTCATCAAGAATACCCTGAACAGTTACTAAAGATACTCCATTAATACCGGCCTGATTAATAGCAATTTTTAAATCTTTAATCATTAGATCTACTCCAAACCCAAAATCAAATTCCCCTTTAACCATAGTATGAAATCTATTATCTAGTTGCCAAGATTGAGCTGCTCCTGATGAAATGGCATTAAATACTTTATTTAAATCTAATCCCTCTTGAGCTTTGGCAAAGTTAATTGCTTCAGATAAAGACTTTATAACTCCAGTTATACAGATTTGGTTAATCATCTTTGTTAATTGGCCTGAACCTGAAAGGCCTATATATTCAATTACCTTTGAGTAATGAGTCATAATTGATGTTATTTGCTCTATAGACTGCTCATCACCTCCAACCATGATAGCTAATTGACCATTTATAGCGCCAAGCTCTCCACCTGAAACTGGTGCATCATAAAAAGAGATATCCTTTGCTTTATATTGACTGTATGTGTCTCTTACAAGCTCTACTGATGTTGTAGAGTGATCAATAATAAAGCCACCAGGGTTGATCTTATTTACTAAATTATCATCAGTTAGAATATCGGCTATAGATTTATCATCTTTAAGACATGTAATAACTATATCTATTTTACTAGGCAGGTCAGCAAGAGTCTCGCAATGTGGTTTGTTAAATGTAGCAGTCCATAACTGAGATTTGTTAACAGAGCGATTGAAAACTGTGACGTCACATCCAGCATTAGCTAAATGCCCTGCCATTGGAAACCCCATTCTTCCTAGTCCAATAAACACTATCTTCATTGAGGTTTAGTCCGATGATAGTTTTTCATACTTAATCCAATCCACGAGAAGCCTTTTTTTGTCATCACAAAGATTTGGATTACAGCAATCACACATTTCGGATGGCGATGGGGAGCCAACAAAGTTGCCACCTACAGCCATGTTAATTATTAAATAGAATTTCTCATTAAAAGGATAATTAACACCTTCTGCAAATTCAGATTTATCAATTTCAAAAATAGTACTTTGATTATCTAAAATAAATTTCATTGATGAGTCTGTCCATTCGAATCTAATTTCATGAAATACTTCATTAAAATTGTTTTCTTGTGACTCGTAATAGGTAGCTCCTTGGTATATATGACCACCATTATGGTAGTGAACTGTAGAGAGAACCTCTTGGGGATTTTGACCACGATACTCCATCAAATCTATCTCACCGCTAAATGGCCAGCCACCATAAATTGATTCACTCGGCATCATCCAAATAGCAGGCCACAAACCTTGCCCAATAGGATTTTTAAATCTAACAGTAAGACGACCGTTACTTTCGAAATCAACTTTTTGATAAGAATCAATTTTTGCTGAAGTATAAGAATATTGACCATACTCATCTTGAGCATTCTCAACTAAGGCTGTAATTTTTAAACAACCCTCTTCTATATACAAATTATTAGCGCTATTGCTATAGTATTGTTGTTCGCTATTACCCCAACCACCTATACCTTGAGCTTGTCCATTACCAATAATAGAAGTCCAATTATCTAGATTTAATTCACTGTCATTAAAATCATCAGACCAGATAATATCGTAACCATTGGTTGCTCCTACTGATGTTGTGCTGTCACAATTTTCTTTAATAAAAATATTTACCGTCAAAGAACTTGAAGCGGTATATTCTCCATCTGTAACATTAATCGTAAAAAAGAAATCAGCTTTTGTTGAATAACTTGGGGCTGTAATAAAAGTGATAACACCCAAAGCAGTGATATTAAAATAGTCTTTATCTGTTCCAGAAAGTGAAAATGTTAAAGAGTCATCATCATCATCTTGAGCTATAGCTGTGATTAAATCAGTTTGATTCTCAACAACTGAAATTTCAGATGGCAAGTCTACGAAATAAGGCGCGCTATTGGGTGCTGGAGCAGGACCACTATAACTGCTGCCACCACCTCCTCCACAAGAAGTTAAGACAACAAGCAGGAAGAAAGCTAAGCAATTACGTGATTGATAATTAGTCATATTGATAATTTATTTTTTTATAACATACGAGTCAGACATAGACTTCATTTCTTTCCTTAAGATTATTAAGGCTATGATATTTGGTATAGTCACCAAGGGTCCTATTATGTAAGCTAAATTCCATACCACTTCAGTATCAATTATCGCTGCCATAAAGAAACAGGCTACATAAACAAGCCTATACCAAAAAACACTCTTTTCACCAAATACATAAGCTGCTGACCTATCCCCATAATAAGACCACGCAATTGCTGTAGAGAAAGCAAATAAAAGCAAACCAAGAGCAACTATATAGCCACCATAGACGCCAAGAACACCAGATTTAAATGCTACGGCAGTTAATTCGGCTGAATGAACTAATGATTTTCCTTTTAAGATCAGGCCATTAGTGGTTATGACACCATCTTCTATATTTACAGAACCTTCGTATTTATCTGTTGATTCACCAATAGGGTTATTGTTGTAAATAACAACATCCTCAGCTATAGATTTTTTATGAATAATCGTTACAGATTGGTCAGTTGAATCTGTAATCACTCCATTAGTCACCATAACAGTTCCAGTAAATGACTTAACTTCAGATTCAAGATTATTAATAAAATACCTTAATTGATCTACATCCTCTATTTTATCTTCAGAGTAGGCCCCAGAGATAAATGTTGTTGATGTTTTATCAAAATCATTTTGATGCTTTTCAGACCAAGCTCCACTAGACAAGATAACTAAAGCTGTAATAGTACAAACTACTAGAGTATCAATAAATGGCTCGAGTATAGAAACAATACCCTCCTCAACAGGATCTTCTGTTTTAGAAGATGCGTGAGCAATAGGAGAAGAGCCTTGACCAGCTTCATTCGAAAAAGCTCCCCTTGCTACACCTTTTTGCATAGCTAATGCAAAACTAGCACCAAGGAATCCACCTACAGCTGAAGAGCCTGTAAATACCTGCGAAAATATTTGTGAAAATGAAGGGATAATATTTTCATAGTTATCGATAATAACAACCAGTGAACCAGCTATATATATAAAGCCCATTATTGGTACAAGCTTACTAGCAATTGTTGCGATTCGTTTAATTCCACCAACGATTACCATCAAAAGAAGAACTGAGAGCACTGAGCCTGTAATGATTGGTTTAATGGAAAACTCTGAACTTAATACTTCAGCTATATTATTAATTTGAGGCATATTACCTGTGCCTATAGCTGTAATCATCATTAGAACTGCAAACACAATAGCAAGCCATTTCATGTTCATTCCATGCTCAATATAGTAAAAAGGACCTCCAGAAATAGATCCATCAGGTAAAGTCGTTCTATACTTATGGGCAAGAGAAACTTCTGCAAACTTTGTAGTCATGCCTACAATGGCTGTTATCCACATCCAAAAAATAGCTGCAGGACCACCAATCCATATAGCAAGACCTACCCCACCAATGTTTCCAGTTCCAACCGTTCCAGATAAAGCTGTTGATAAAGCCTGAAATGGGGTTGTTTCACCTTTTGTTGTATCTTTTATATATTTACCAGTCAGTATTCTCCAGCCATGCATAAAAAATTTAAACTGAGGAAAGCCAAGATAAACTGTTAAAAATATACCTGTTCCGATTAGCATCATTGGAAACCAAGGAGCTCCACCAATATAACCATCGAGATTAATTAAAAATTTATTAAATTCAACCATAATTTATATCCTATTTTGGTGCCAAGCTTCAAGATCTGTATAGCCACCTATTGAATCTCCATCAACTATAATTTGTGGAAAGGTCCTAGCGGTTGGAAATATCTTAAAAAAACTATCACGATCAAAATCCTCATCAAGCTGTTTGTAGACATACTCTAAATTATTTCGTTCACACAAAAATTTAGCTTTATCGCAGAATGGGCAATTATGTTTTCCGTATATTTCTATCATGTTAGAATCCTTGTAATTAGAAACTAATTATAATCATAAAATGTCACTATTTAACTTAAAAAACAAATCAATTTTAATAACAGGATCTTCAAGAGGTATAGGAAAAGCTATTGCTAAGCACTGCGCACTTCATGGAGCTAGTGTGATTATATCAAGTCGAAAGGCAGAAGCATGCCAAGCAGTTGCTGATGAGATAAATGAACTGGTAGGTGAGAATCTTGCCCACTCTATTCCTGCTAGCATTAGTGAGCCTGAGCAATTAGAGCAATTGGTTTTAAAAACTAGAGAAAAACTAGGAAAAATTGATGTCTTAATTTGTAATGCTGCAACTAATCCATTCATGGGATCTATGCTTGATATGCCTTCTGATAAATTCGATAAGGTTATGCAGAATAATATTAAATCAAATCAACTTTTATGTAATTTAGTAATACCAGAGATGGTTGAGCGCAACGATGGTTCTATTATTATTATTTCCAGCATCGGTGGTTTAAAGGGTTCAAGTCTCTTGGGTGCTTATAATATAAGTAAAGCTGCTGACATTATGATGGTTAAGAATATTGCTGCTGAGTTTGGAAAAAACAATATCAGAGCAAATTCTATCGCACCTGGTTTAATAAAGACTGATTTTGCAAAAGCTTTATGGGAAAACCCAGATATTTTAAAATCAGTTCTAGGTAATACTCCAATGCAAAGAATCGGAGAGCCTGATGAGATAGCAGGTGTTGCAGTTATGCTTTCATCCAAAGCTGGCGAGTATATAAATGGACAAACTATCGTTATAGATGGCGGGACAACTATTGTTTAATTAGTGAATCTAATTTAAATATGAAATATTTAAATGAATGATTTTCGTTGATACTTGATACTTTAATCATCATATTTCTTAAACCATTCAACTCATCTAAAGCATTTGATAAATTTGAGGTTGATATATTCAAATCATTTAAAGATTTAAATTTGCCTGAGTAAGGTGTATTTGCAAGTTTTGCTTTTAAAAGTGTCTTAAAGAAGTCTATTAGTAGATTAACTTTTTCAATTGAGCTCATATCCATATCAAGTAGATATTTAACAGTTTGATTGATAGATAGATCTTTATTGCAGAATTTTAATAAATTATCAGAAAAATCAATAAATTCATTATTCTTACCTTCTTCTATATATTTAAGAATTTCAATTGGTGCTAGGTATGTTGGATAATCATAATAATTAAAATCCTCAATGCCCTGAGATCTCACCCAATCCGTTATCTCTATCTGATCTAGATCTTTTAAAGTTAATTTATTACATCTGCTATAGATGGTTTGATTTAAAGACTTTCTTTTGCTTGATGTCATTAAAATATAGGTATTAGGAGCAGGCTCCTCGAGAGTCTTTAGAATTGCGTTCTGTGATGCAATGTTCATATTTTCACAATTGGTTAAGATAATAACTTTTGATGATGAAACAGATGAGGATAATATTGAGAAATTAATCATTTCACGCATTTCATCAACAAGAATCTTAGAATCATCTTCGTTGATAAAAAAATCTGGATGAGTTGATTCATTAAAAAGATTACAGGAATGGCAGCTATTGCAAGAAGAGGTTGAAGATTCAGAGCACAGAAGTGTTTTTGCAATCTTGCTAGCAAGAATAGACTTACCCAAGCCTTTACTTCCCTCAATTAATGAAGCGTGAGGAAGATTTGAAAGATTTATATTATTAAATGCTTTATTTAGCCATGGAAAATTCTCAAGGCTGCTCATCTTATGTTCTTAAAATAACTGAGAATTTGATCTGATATTGTGGAGATATCATTGGAGGCATCTATAACTTTAATTCTTGAGCTATTTTTTGATGCTTGTTGCAAATAACCATTTCTAACTTTGGTAAAAAAATCTATCCCAGCAGATTCAATTCTATCCATTTTATCATCTGATTTTCTGTTAAATCCTTCAAGGGGGTCTAAATCTAGTAGAAAAGTTAAATCAGGTGTGGGGCAATTAATATTTTTAATTAGGGATTCTATAAAGTCTAAACTAAGACCCCTGCCATAACCTTGATAAGCAATTGAAGCATCATAGAACCTATCGCAGAGAATAAAATCTGTTTGAGGATTTAGTAAGGCTGTCTTCACTAACTCTGCACGTGAAGCAAACATTAAGAGTAATTCAGCTTCTGCTGAGATATCAAAATCACTATTTAATAATAAATGTCTAACCTCTTCTCCAAAGCCAGTAGACCCAGGTTCTCTTATAATCGAAGATGTAAAACCTTGTTGAAGAATAAAATCATTCAACATCTGAATTTGTGTTGATTTACCAACACCTTCAATACCCTCAAATGTAATTAATTTCATCATTTTAATTGGTAAAGTTTAACAGCCTCTAAGTGCTCTTTGTAAGTTTTTGAAAAATAATGAGAGCCTTTTTTATTAGCAACAAAGTATAAGAAAGCACCAGGTTCAGACAATACAGCTGCCTCAATAGAACTTTTGCTTGAAACTGCAATAGGCGAAGGTGGTAGAGATTTTATAGTATAAGTATTATATAAATTATTTTTATCTTTAAGGTTTGCTCTAGTAATATCACCATTAAAATCAGGCATAAGGCCATATATAATAGTTGGATCAGCTTGAAGCTTCATACCTAGTTGTAGTCTTGATAAAAAAACAGAAGCAATTTGTTTTTTTTCATCATCATTACCAGCTTCTTTCTCTATTATTGATGCAAGAATTAAAGTGTCTTTAACGCTAGACATTGGATTATTATTAGATTTTTTTAACCAAACCAACTCAACAAATTTAACTAAATTATCTGAACTTTTTTTAAGCAAGGTTGAGGCTTTCATATCCTTTTTATAAAAATATGTATCAGGTAAGATCATTCCTTCTTTATAACCATAAAGATTGTTTGTACAACTAAGATTTATGCAGTCGTTAATGAGATAAGAATCGTTAATCGCTTTATTAATATCATATTTATTCATTCCTGGAATAATTAATAATTCATGGGTTACGGTATCACCAGCTATAAGCTGATTATGCAAATTAATAATAGACTTATTTAAAACTTGGTATTCACCAGATTGATAGACACTATTATTTAATAGTAGAAATAACTTTATATAAAATAACTCAAGTGCATTAAAGTTTGATTTGACCTGCTTTAAGATTTGTAAATTAGATGAGCCTTTCTCAATATTAATTATTTGAGATACTGGATTTAGTTGAATGTTTATAAAGCTACTATAAGGGCCTATAAATCCAGATGAAACAATAAAGGTTATTAGAAGTAATTGAAATAATCTTAATTTCAATTAAGTATATTTTCTAAAAATTAAAGTAGAGTTTGTACCGCCAAAGCCAAAGGAATTGTTCATAGCTATATTTATATTGACTTCTTTAGCTACGTTAGGCGTAAAGTCTAAATCACAACGAGGATCCTGATTATCAAGATTAATAGTCGGTGGAATAATTCCGTTATTGATAGCCAATAAGCTAAAAATTGACTCTATTGCCCCAGCTGCTCCCAGGGTATGACCCGTCATTGATTTGGTAGAGCTTATAGCAGGAACATTGTTCTTAAAAACATATTTCATAGCTGTGGCTTCTGCTAGATCACCAAGAGGAGTAGATGTCCCATGAGCGTTTATATAATCAACATCGTCTTTAGAAATACCAGCATCATCTATAGCATTAGTCATTGATAAAGCAGCTCCCTCTCCATTTTCTGGAGGTGCTGTCATATGAAAAGCGTCTGAACTCATTCCAAAACCAATTATCTCTCCATATATAGTAGCCTTTCTTTTAATAGCATGATCAAGGTCTTCTAAAACCATAGCTCCAGCTCCATCAGATAAAACAAAACCATCACGATCTATATCCCATGGCCTGCTTGCTGTCTGAGGATCTTTTGCAGTGGATAGTGCTCGTGCAGCTATAAAACCAGATATAGCTAATGGTGTACTTGCCATTTCGCTACCGCCGGCAACCATCACATCAGATTCTCCGTAAGCAATAGATCTTGCTGCTAGCCCAATTGAATGACTTCCAGATGAACAAGCTGTAACCGTGCTCATGTTTGAACCTCTTAAACCAAATTTTATTGATATAAAACCAGATGTCATATTTATGATTGAACCAGGAACGAAAAAAGGTGAGACTTTTCTATAACCTTTCTCTAGAAAAAGTTTGTGATTATTTTCTATTGTTTCAATTCCACCTATACCAGAACCAAAATTAACACCCACCCTATTAAGGTCTGTAGCTGAATCTAAGAAACCAGAGTCATTGATAGCTTGAGAGGCAGCAATAACTCCATATTGGATAAAGGTATCTAAACGTCGTGAGTCTTTTGGGTCGAGATAGCTTGAAAGATCTAAATCTTTGACTCTACCGCCAATAGTAACTGGAGAATTATCAATCTTATTATCAAAAGTTGTTATGCCAGAAATTCCGTTGGCACATGCATTCCATGAGGAATTAACGTCGTTACCTAATGGTGAAACTAACCCTAAACCAGTAACTACAACTCTTCTTTGTAGTTTCATGGGAATAGGTTAAGAATTTGCGTTTATATAACTTACAGCTTCGTTAACTGTTGAAATCTTTTCAGCATCTTCATCAGCAATCTCAAGATCAAATTCTTCTTCTAAAGCCATTACAAGCTCTACTGTATCTAAAGAATCCGCACCTAAATCATCAACAAAAGATGAATCTGATTGAATTTCTTCGACATCTTTTCCTAACTGATCACTAACAATTTTCTTTACTCTATCTTCAATGCTCATTGGTTACTCCTATAAACTATATGTTATTTTACAACTTAATCTTCAAAGATGCATACATTAATACATAAACAAGCCACCATCAACAGAAATTGTTTGTCCTGTAATGTAGCTTGCTTTTTCACTGGCTAAGTATAATACCAAATCAGAAATATCATTTGTATCTCCAAGTTTTTGCAAAGGTATGCCTTTAATAATTTCAGCTTTTGCTTCTTCAGTAAGATAAGAAGTCATATCTGTATCTATAAAACCTGGAGCAATAGAATTAACTGTTATATTTCTGCTTCCAACTTCTTTAGCTAAAGACTTTGTAAATCCACTTAATGCCGCTTTAGCAGAAGAATAATTAACCTGACCAGGATTACCCATCAAACCTGAAACAGAAGAAATATTTATAACTCTTCCGGATTTAGATTTAACGAGATGTTTTATAAAGGCCTTAGTGATATTAAAAACTCCATTAAGATTGGTATCAATAACATTGTCCCAGTCCTCATCAGACATTCTTAAGAACAACTGATCAGCAGTAATACCAGCGTTATTAATAACAATACTAGGCATAAGGTCTAACTCTTTTAAGATTGATGGAATATTTTTTACCTCATCTCTTGAGGTTATATCAAGCTGCATTGAAATCATTTTAGAATCTAGATTTGCTGGACTAAATTCAAAAATACCTCTTGCAGTTCCAACAACATCATAGCCATTAACATTAAGTGCGTTGGCTATAGCTAAACCTATCCCTCTAGAGGCTCCAGTTATAAAAGCTACTTTATTCATAAAAGCTCCATTAATGTTGTATTAAAATTTTCAGCTGATGTCGTTAGAATATCAGACAAGTCATTAGATCTTCCAATTCCTTGAAGAACTTTACCGGGACCACATTCAATAACTATAGAATTAGTGGCTTTAACTCTTTTCATAATATCTACCCATTTAACTGAACCTGTAAGTTGGTTTATTAAATTTTGTTTAATCATGTCTTCACTATTTGAAACTTCCCCAGAAAAATTCTGGACTATATTTGTATTAGGCATAGAGATGGATACTTGATTTACATAGTCATTAAATGCCTCTGCTGGTTTTTTCATTAACATACAATGAGATGCCACACTTACATTTAACAATATAGCTCGTTTCGCTCCAGCTTCTTTCGCTAAATTACATACGTTGGTAACTGCATCTTCTGAGCCTGCTATAACTGTTTGTATCGGTGAATTTAAGTTAGCACATGAAATAATTGAATTATTAAGATTTTGCTCATTTGCGCATAAACTCTCAAGAACTAATTGATCTAAACCCATAATCGCTGCCATGGAACCCTTTGGTGCAGATTCCATTAATATGCCTCTTTTTCTTACTAACTTTAAGGCATCAAAGAAATCAATTGAATTAGATGCTACTAATGCTGAATATTCACCCAGTGAGTGACCAGCCATTAATATTGGATTGATATCGGTAGTATTTTTAAAGTGTAAAAAATGCAAATAGGAGACAAGCAATAATGCTGGCTGCGTGAACGATGATTGGTTTAGTAGATTATTAGAATCTTCATTAATTAACGTAATAAAATTAATGTCTAATAAATCAGATGATTTATTTACGATGTCTTGATAGTTGTGAAGTAAGTCGGGAGTTAGCATCCCTAACTTTTGAGAACCCTGCCCTGGAAATATTAAACTAATTTCCTTAGGCATAAATTACTCCTCTATGTTGTCTTCGTCTTCCTTGATAGGTTTTCTGAGATCTTTAACTAATCTTCCTTTGTAAAAACCGTCAGCAGTCATCTGATGACGAACATGTCTTTCACCTGTAACTTGATCAGTTGATAGAGTAGATGCTGTAAGAGAGTCATGAGAACGTCTCATCCCTCTTCTGGATCTAGTAACCTTACTTTTTTGAACTGCCATCTTGTACCCTTAAAAAAAACGTATCCTAACAAACTACAATCAATTTGTGTAGTTATATATTAATTTAAATAATCAATTAAATCAGCAAAAGAATCTTCAAGCGGAGCCTCAACTTTTATTAAGTTGCTCTCTTCATCTTTAAATTCAATTAATTTTGCATGTAAAGCCATAGATTTAATACCGGATGACGCAATAAATTTATTAAAATCAGGGTCGCCATACTTAATATCATTAGCAACATTATGGCTAAGAGATTCTGCCTGGACTCTTATTTGATGTGTTCTACCAGAATAAATATCAATCTCTACTAGCGTAGATTTATTAAGTTTTTGTATGGGTCTAAATAAGGAGCTAGCATATTTGCCTTCCTCATCATTAATGTTAACTTTGTGATCTATAGAGGATTTTGTTGTATTTATATTATTATCTATAAATAAATCTTTTTTAAAACTGCCTTTGAGTATTGCTAGATAGGTTTTTTTTAGATCTTTATCCCTAAGTGCAAGATTTTTATTAAAGAACCTAAGCGCGGTTTTATTTTTAGCAAAAACTAGACATCCAGAGGTTTCTTTATCTAATCTGTGGCATAAATCTATAGTTTCAGTATAAAAAGATCTTAATATATCTATAGCACCAATAGCATTACCTGAACCGCTATGCACTGGAGTTCCAGAAGGTTTATTTAATACTATGTAATTAAGGTCTTCAAATAAAACTCGCTGTTTAAATCTATCCTGTAATTTGTTTGAAATTGGTCTTTTAGCCTGGCTTTCATTATTTAAATAAGGCGGAATTCTAATAATATCGCCTTCTTTGACTTTATATAAGGGCTTTGTACGTCCTGAATTAACTCTTACTTCACCTTTTCTAATCATGCTATAGACTTTAGACCTTGGTAATTCTTTGTAGGTCGACATGAGAAGGTTGTCTAAACGTCTTTTAGCATTATCTTTATCTACGGTTAAATTTTTGACACTCATAGGCGAAGTCTATACGATGGGTTTATTAAAGACGAACTTTAAAACTATTATATTAGTTTAAGTAATAATAAAAAAGAAAGACTAAGTAAAAACAGATCTTGCCTAAGCCCATTAAATGGGTGGATTTAATAAGCAGCATAGTAAGACTTATTAAAAGATATCTTCAGCATACTGACGCTGGTCTTTCCCATACAAGGGAAAAAAAATGAAAAGAATTTTAATAAACTCATCCTACGGGAATGAATTACGCGTGGCTTTAGTTGATGGAGCTAAATTATATGATCTTGATACTGAGCTCAGCGACAAAACACTTCTTAAAGGAAGCATATTTAAAGCAACTGTATCAAGAATTGAATCAAGTCTAGATGCTGCATTTGTTAACTTTGGATCTGAAAGACATGGTTTTTTACCATTAAAAGATTTATCTAGTGAATTCTATGAAAAAAATAAGGAAGGAAAGCGTGTTTGTATCCTTAAAGAGCAACAAGAAATAATAGTTCAGGTAACGAAAGAAGAGCGAGGAACTAAAGGAGCTGCTCTAACTACCCAAATAGCATTAGCTGGACGTTTTCTGGTCTTAATACCAAATTCAGACAGAGCTGGTGGAATTTCTCGAAGAATCAGTGGTGAAGAGAGAGATGACATTAAAGAAGCTTTAAAAAGCCTTTCTATACCTGATGGAATGGGAGCAATTGTAAGAACTGCTGGTCTGGGAAGAAGCTCTGAAGAGTTAAGCTTAGATTTAGCTTACCTACTAGCATTGTGGGGTCAAATTGATCAGACAACATCTGAAGCTCCAAGTCCAAGTTTGATATATAGAGATGACAAATTGATTGTAAGAGTTGTGAAAGATTACTTTAGAGATGATATTGAAGAAATTCTTATTGATGATCAATCAACTTATGATGAAGCGAAGCAATTCATAAATGCTGTTATACCAGATCACGCTGATAAGGTTAAATATTATGATGAAGAGATTCCTTTATTTAATAGATATCAAATTGAATCACAAATAGAACTAGCATTTCAAAGAGAAATATCACTTCCTTCAGGAGGATCTATTGTAATTGATCCAACAGAAGCAATGACTGCAGTTGATGTTAACTCAGCTAGATCAACTAAAGGTAAGGACATTGAAGATACTGCTTTTCAAACTAATCTAGAGGCAGCTAAAGAGGTTGCTAGACAGCTTCGTCTAAGAGATGTTGGTGGTCTTATTGTTATTGATTTTATTGATATGAGTGAAACATCCAATCAAGAGAAAGTAGAAAACGCATTTAGAAAAGCTGTTTACGGAGATAGAGCTAGAGTTCAAATATCTGGAATATCAAGATTTGGATTACTGGAAATATCTAGACAAAGATTAAGACCATCCTTAAATGAAACTTATGATATCGAACATGTATTGGTTAGAGGCCCAAGATCTTTAGGTCAATCAATACTAAGAATAATATCTGAAGATTCTATTAAAGAAAATACTGCTGAAATTCACGCATTTGTTCCATCGGATGTTGCTAGTTATTTGTTAAATGAAAAAAGAAATGAATTAATGAGAATAGAAAGTGCCTCTGATACAAAGATTTGGATTATCGCAGACCCATATAAGCCTAGACCTCAATATAAAGTATTAAGAATTAAATCATCAGAAGTTAAGCCTATCGATTCATATAATATGACTCCAGACAGCCCTACTCCAACCATGGATTGGAGAGATGATAAAAATCAATCTAAAGGAATGAAACCTTTAGTTAATGCAATTACACCTCCAAAGATGCCAAAAAAATCTGGACCAGGTCTTATGCAGACTATAAAGAAAGCTATAGGCATGACTCCAAAAGAAGAGGTAAAGAAAAAACCAGCTCCGCGTAAACCACAAAATAGAAATAACCAACAACGCAAAAGACCTCAAAATAGAAATCAGCCTGCAAAAAAACCAGCTAATAATAATAAGCCGCAGCAAAATAAACCGCAGCAAAATAAGCCGCAGCAAAATAAACCCCAGCAAAATAAGCCGCAGCAAA